>NZ_JAGIQD010000068.1:0-1718 GCF_017815045.1 Burkholderia sp. CpTa8-5 | reverse complement strand
CGCTTCGTCGCGGTCGGCAGCGAAGCGGACGTGATGCCGCTCGCGGGCCGCGCGACGAAGGTGGTCGATCTCGGCGGCCGCGGCGTGCTGCCGGGTCTGATCGACAACCACTGCCACGTGATTCGCGGCGGACTGAACTACAACATGGAACTGCGTTGGGACGGCGTGCCGTCGCTTGCGCTCGCGATGGAGATGCTCAAGCAGCAGGTCGCGATCACGCCCGCGCCGCAATGGGTGCGCGTGGTCGGCGGCTTCACCGAGCATCAGTTCGTGGAGAAGCGGCTGCCGACGATCGAAGAACTCAATGCGGTCGCGCCGGACACGCCGGTGTTCATCCTGCATTTGTACGATCGCGCGTTGCTGAACGCGGCCGCGCTGCGTGTCGTCGGCTATACGAAGGACACGCCGGAGCCGCCGGGCGGCACGATCCTGCGCGATGCCGCCGGCAACCCGACCGGCCTGCTGCTCGCGAACCCGAACGCGACGATCCTCTACGCGACGCTCGCGAAGGGGCCGAAGCTGCCGTTCGAGTATCAATACAACTCGACGCGCCATTTCATGCGAGAGCTGAACCGGCTCGGCGTGACGGGCGTGATCGACGCGGGCGGCGGTTCGCAGAATTACCCCGACGATTACGAAGTGATCCGCAAGCTGCACGACGCGGGCGAGATGACGATCCGGATCGCGTACAACCTGTTCACGCAGAAGCCGAACGCGGAGAAGGAAGACTTCGTGAACTGGACGAAGAGCGTCAAGTATCACGACGGCACCGACTACTTCCGCAACAACGGCGCGGGCGAGATGCTGGCGTTTTCCGCGGCCGATTTCGAAGACTTCCGCGTCGCGCGGCCGGACCTGCCCGCGCAGATGGAGGACGATCTCGAAGGCGTCGTGCGCGTGCTCGCGGAAAACCGCTGGCCGTGGCGCATGCACGCGACCTATGACGAAACGATCAGCCGCGCGCTCGACGTGTTCGAGAAGGTCAACGAGGACATTCCGCTCGAAGGGCTGAACTGGTTCTTCGATCACGCGGAAACGATCACCGAGCAATCGATGGACCGGATCGCCGCGCTCGGCGGCGGGATCGCGGTGCAGCACCGGATGGCGTACCAGGGCGAATACTTCGTCGAGCGCTACGGCGCGCAAGCCGCGGAGGCGACGCCGCCGGTCGCGAAGATGCTCGCGAAGGGGCTCAAGGTGTCGGCCGGCACGGACGCGACGCGCGTCGCGTCGTACAACCCGTGGGTGTCGCTCTCGTGGCTCGTGACGGGCAAGACGGTCGGCGGCATGCGCATGTATCCGCAGCGCAACCTGCTCGATCGCGAAACCGCGCTGCGGATGTGGACCGAGTACGTGACGTGGTTCTCGAACGAGGAAGGCAAGAAAGGCCGCATCGCGGTGGGTCAGCTTGCCGACCTGGTGGTCCCCGATCGCGATTTCTTCGGGTGCGCGGAAGACGATATCGCCGCCACGACCGCGTTGCTGACGGTGGTCGACGGGAAGATCGTGTGGGGCGCGGGGCCGTTCGCATCGCACGACGCGCCGATTCCGCCGGCGATGCCGGACTGGTCGCCGGTGCGCGAGTTCGGCGGCTATGGCGGCTGGGGCGCGACGCAACGCAACGGCGCGCCGCTGCAACGCGCGGCAGCGGCCGCCGCGATGTGCGGCTGCGCGAACGAATGCAACCTTCACCAGCATGCGCACGCGAGCGCATGGGC
>NZ_JAGIQD010000067.1:0-1727 GCF_017815045.1 Burkholderia sp. CpTa8-5 | reverse complement strand
ATTATCGACATTTTTTGTTGTAGTAGCTTTTTAGAAATGTCGTGTTCTAGCCATTTAGAAATGTCGCGTTTGGACCTCGGTAAGCTTGCCGGCTCCCCGTCAGATCATGGAGCCGGCGATGCACCGAACAGCACTGGTGACATTGAACATGAGAGAACTCGACCGTCTGAAGGTAATCCAGGCTGTAGTGGATTTGGGCGTGAAGCCTGGCCGCGCGGCCGAACGCCTGGGCCTGACGGTCCGGCAGATCGAGCGGCTGGTGATTCGATACCGGGAGTCTGGCGCGGTGGGCCTGACCTCGCGCAAGCGTGGCGGTCCTGGCAACCGGCGGCTGGATGCGGAGTTGGCCCAGCGGGCCCTGACGATCATCCGGGATCGCTACGCCGATTTCGGGCCGACACTAGCGTGCGAGAAGCTTCGGGAATGCCACGGCATCCAGCTCGCCAAGGAAACGGTACGGCGGCTGATGACGGAAGCTGGTTTGTGGGTGCCACGCCGGCAACGACCGCCGAAGGTCTATCAGCCACGAGCACGGCGGGCGTGCCTGGGTGAACTGATCCAGATCGATGGCAGCGACCATCGGTGGTTCGAGGAACGGGCGCCGGCCTGCACGCTGCTGGTATACGTCGACGATGCAACGAGCCGGTTGATGATGCTGCACTTCACGCAGACCGAATCGACCTTCAGCTACTTCGAGGCGACGCGAGCGTATATCGAGTGCCATGGCAAACCGGGGGCGTTCTATAGCGACAAGTACAGCGTGTTCCGCAATACAACGCCGGGCAAGACTGGCAATCGGGTGACGCACTTTGGCCGCGCGATGTACGAGCTGAACATCGATACGTTTTGCGCAAACAGCAGTCCGGCCAAGGGGCGAGTCGAGCGAGCACATCTGACGTTGCAGGATCGCTTGGTCAAGGAGATGCGGCTGCGTGGGATCAACACGGTGGCCGACGCCAACGCTTACGCGCCCTCCTTCATGGCCGCCTACAACACACGCTTCGCAAAGCCGCCGAAGAGCGACTTCAATGCACACCGATCGCTGCGCGCCGACGAGAATCTCGACTTGGTGATGACGTGGCGCGAGCCGCGGAAAGTGACGAAATCGCTCACGGTGCAGTACGACCGAGTGATGTATTTGCTGGACGATACGCCGGAGAATCGGAAGCTGATCGGTCGAACGATCGAGGTGTGGGAGTACCCGGACGGGCGCATCGAACTCCGAACAGAGGGTCGCATGTTGCCCTGCAGACAGTACGACCGGCTGGCCGAGATCGATCAAGCTGCTGTTGTCGAACACAAGCGCCTGAGTCACGTGCTCCAGGTTGCGCAGACGATCCAGGCGCAGCGCGATAACAGTCGAATCGGTAAGGCTCCATCCCGAACGAATCGGGGCGACTCATCCAAGACGAATCGCAACACCTCCCGGCCGGATAAAAAGAAGCAGCGTGAAATCACGCAGGCCGATGTAGAGAAAGTGATCGTGGATCTCTCCGAACGCAGACAGGCGCAAGAGCCCGCGCGCAAACCTGGCCGTCGGTCTGCGAGGCGCAGCGACGCAAGCGTAAGCACCCTGCCCGTTCAGGACCAGCTCTTCGACACTGCGTGATCTGCAGCTCATGAGAAACAAATCCTGAACCCCTGAACATGAGAAACAAATCCTGAACCCCTGAAAACGCGACATTTCTATCTGGCTGGCGCCCCGACATCTTGAAATGGCTACGACA
>NZ_JAGIQD010000066.1:0-1824 GCF_017815045.1 Burkholderia sp. CpTa8-5 | reverse complement strand
ATCCTGCCCTTGCCCGTATCGGTACGGTCCAGAACCTCGCGCACGTCGATCCAGTCGAGTTGCGTATGCCAGTAGACGACTTCATAAACGTGTGTGCCAGTAAGAAACTGGGTATTCAAGATCACAAATTCGTCTGCAACCTCGCCTACCCATTTCTCCTTTGCCTTCATCACATAGGTAGATCGCTTTATATCTTCGTCCCGGGGAGCCGCGACATAAGGCTCAATACCACTGTACTTAGGCGGGGCAGGCTTAATCTCCTTGCCTCCCGAATACAACCGCATTGCAGGACCATCCGGCGTGGGCTTGCCCGTTGTCTTAACGTCCCCATCGCTCGGATTTATGTATGTGGTGTAGTACCGTATTTTTATACTGTCATTACGCACAATTGCGTCATGAAACCTGATATGCGTGATCAGTGGATTCTTGACCCAGCTCACCCGCTCATTCGGCACGACACCCGTCTGGTTTCCACTTTGCTTGTCGGTCATAGAACTTTTCGTAGTTTGGCTCGAAGGCGGCGCCGCTTGCTGTTCCGCAAGGGACGAGCAGCCGAGCAGCGCCACCATTCCTCCAATCGAAATAATGGTGCGGACGCCGTTCATTGTCAGACGGTCAGGTTTCATCCTTTGCGCTCTCGATAAAAAATGCAATACTTTCGGCATTAGCTAACGCCCTGTTGGGCATGAACTCGGCGAGTACCCGTTACTTTCCAGCGGCGGCACTCTGTTCGCCCACGTACTTCCACTGGAAGCTGAAGGGGTCCACGCCCCGGTCCCCCGGCAGGTTCGGCAGTGAATCCCCTTCCTTCACGAACACTTCGTGATAGCCGCCGAGCCGTTCGATGCTCTTGCCCGTCGCGGCCCAATAGCCGGTCTTTGGCGCGTAGTCACCCGGACGGGCGTACGGCAGCGCCGGGACCTGCGTACGGGCATCCACTTCGCCGAGGAATTCAATGTGCCGCCCCTCACGCGCTTCTTCATCGGTCGGCTTGTAGACCCTGAAATAGAGGCGGTTCGACGGCGCGTTATCCGTGATCGGGTACATCATCCTGCCCTTGCCCGTATCGGTACGGTCCAGAACCTCGCGCACGTCTATCCAGTCGAGTTGCGTATGCCAGTAGACCATCTCGTAGACGTGCGTGCCAGGAAGGAACTGGCTGTTCATAATCACAAATTCACCGGGGCCATCTGAAGTCCATTTGCTTTCAGCCTTAACTTTGTTGGCGTACAGTTTTATTTCCTCATCCCGGGGAGCGGCGACATAAGGTTCAATGTCACGATGCTTAGGCGAGGCAGGCTTAATCTCATTGCCCTCCGAATACAGCCGCATTGCAGGACCATCCGGTGTCGGCTTACCAGTCCATTTAACGTCCTGCTTACTCGGATTGATATAAGACAGGTAATAGCGAATTTCGACGTAGTTGCTACCCAGCTTTCCGTCATGAAACCTGATCTGCGTGATCAGCGGATTCTTGACCCAGGTTACCCGCTCATTCGGCACGACGCCCGTCTGGTTTCCACTTTGCTTTTCGGTCATAGAAATATTTGTAGTTTGGTTCGAAGGCGGCGCCACGCGCTGTTCCGCAAGGGACGAGCAGCCGAGCAGTACCACCATCCCTCCAATCGAAATAATGGCGCGAACGCCGTTCATTGTCAGACGGTCAGGCCTCATCCTTCGCTCTCGATAAAAATGCAATACTTTCGGCATTCGCTAACGCCCTGTTGGGCATGAACTCGGCGAGTACCCGTTACTTTCCAGCGGCGGCACTCTGTTCGCCCACGTACTTCCACTGGAAGCTGAAGGGGTCCACGCCCCGGTCCC
>NZ_JAGIQD010000065.1:0-1843 GCF_017815045.1 Burkholderia sp. CpTa8-5 | reverse complement strand
ATCGGGATAGGGGCGGTCAGGTAACCTGACCGATCCCCTCCCACACCACCCGGCATGCGGGTCCGCACCGGGCGGTTCGAGCAGTTGAGGTTATGAGAGCCGTGGCACGCCAAGCCGGTCGAAGTAGGCAATCGGCATGGCACGGTTCAGCAACAAGCGGCTGTTTCGCCACCATCGTCGACTGTTCGCGGCCACCCGGCGGGCATCCTCTTTCGAGGCACCCAGCGCCAGCATCTCCCGATACATCGTTGTACCCCGTCGCCAATGCTTGAGCTGCACCGCACGCAGCCGATGCCTGATCCACTCATCGAGTTCACGGAACACCCGCGGCGTCTGCGCCAGATGGAAGTACGCCTTCCACCCCCGCATATACGCCCTCAGTCGCTCCGCCACCTCCGGCAGGCTTCGCCCGCCCGAGCGGCGCGTCAGTTCCCGGATGCGTTGCTTGAAGGTCAATAACGCCTTCCACGACACCGCGCATTTGATCCGGTCGCCTGCACCACGCCATAACGCGTAGCCCAGAAACTTGCGACCCGTCGCCCGGGCAATCGCCGTCTTGGCTTCGTTGATCTTCAGGTGAAGCCGCTCATAGAGCTTGCGCAAGCCACCCAGCACCCGTTCGCCCGCACGACGACTGCGAACGTACACGTTGCAGTCGTCGGCATAGCGCACGAAACGATGGCCTCGCCTCTCCAGTTCACGGTCCACCTCGTCCAACAGCACATTGGCCAGCAGCGGCGACAGCGGCCCGCCTTGCGGCGTGCCTTCGTAACGCTCGCTGACCACCCCGCCATCCATGATCCCGGCCACCAAGTAATGGCGGACCAGCCGCAGCACGGCTTTGTCCGCGATCCGCCTCGATAGCCTTTCCATCAGAATGTCGTGATTGACCCGATCGAAGAACTTCTCCAGATCCACATCGACCACCACCCGGTAACCGTCCTGCGCATGCCGTTGTGCCATCAGCACCGCGTCACGCGCTCGACGTCCCGGTCGGAAACCGTAGCTGTGTTCAGAGAAACTCGGGTCAATGATGGGCTGCAAGACTTGCAGCAGGGCTTGCTGGATCAGTCGATCCGTCACCGTCGGAATCCCCAGTTCACGCATCCCGCCACCAGGCTTCGGAATCTGGACGCGCCGCACCGGCTGGGGCCGGTAGCTTCCCTCCAGTAACGCTTCCCGAATCCGGGGCCAGTGCGTCTTCAGGGCCTCCGTCGTCTCGGCAATCGACTTCCCATCCACCCCGGCACTGCCGCGATTGGCTTTGACGCGTTTCCACGCCATCACCAGATTCGCTCTCGCGAGCGCCTGCACAAGCAGGCCATCTCGCCCCGAGCCTCCAGTTTCGTGTCGCGCCGTCCGTGCTTCATCACGCGCCGCTTCGGGCGCGGCTTCACCTCGCCCTCCCGCGTTGCGCCCCGCCTGCACGGGCTTCTGATGCACTGCACGTTCGAGCGACACGGCCTTCGGCCCTCCTACTCGTTCGGCCCTTCGCCCCATACCGGCAGCTACTACGGCCTCTGCTGACTTCTCGCTCCGGCTTGCCACCGTCGCCCTTTCAGGCATGAGGCGAGATCTCCCCAGGTAAGAACGCACTCCTTCATCGCACAACCGCCGCATTTACGCCGCCTCGCCTTGGTCACCAGAGCTTCGCGGTTTATGGCCCGCTCGCCCTGCTTGGCAGCGCCTTCTATGCAGTTCTTGTCCATCGGCTCGCGATTTACGCTCCACGCTTCCTCCCCACACTCGGTCGCCCTCATGCAGTTGCGCTTCACTTCGTTCGCAGTGACCAGCTTACGGCGGGACTTGCACCCGCAGGAGTGCGCCCATGCTGGGCGCACCA
>NZ_JAGIQD010000064.1:0-1957 GCF_017815045.1 Burkholderia sp. CpTa8-5 | reverse complement strand
GATTGAATCGGTTCTTCACGAAACCCGTCAGTTCGCGCCGCCCGCGGCGCTCGAGCAGACGGCGACCATTTCCGGCATGCCGGCCTACCGCGCGCTCGTCGCCGAGGCCGAGCAGGATTACGAAGGCTTCTGGGCGCGTCTCGCGCGCGAGGGCCTCACGTGGCACAAGCCGTTTACGGCCGTGCTCGACGAGCGCAACGCGCCGTTTTACAAATGGTTCGACGACGGCGAGTTGAACGCGTCGTACAACTGCCTCGACCGCCACGTCGAAGCCGGCAATGGCGAGCGCGTCGCGGTGATCTTCGAGGCCGACGACGGCACCGTCACCCGCGTCACCTATGCGGATCTCCTCGCGCGCGTGTCGCGCTTCGCGAATGCGCTGAAGCAACGCGGCATCGGCAAGGGCGATCGGGTCGTCATCTATATTCCGATGTCGATCGAAGGCATCGTCGCGATGCAGGCCTGCGCGCGCATCGGCGCGACGCACTCGGTCGTGTTCGGCGGCTTCTCCGCGAAATCGCTGAACGAGCGGCTCGTCGACGTCGGCGCGGTCGCGCTGATCACCGCCGACGAGCAGGCGCGCGGCGGCAAGACGCTGCCGCTCAAGAGCATCGCCGACGAGGCGATCGCGATGGGCGGCTGCGAAGCGGTCAAGAGCGTGATCGTCTATCGCCGCACCGGCGGCCAGATCGACTGGCATGCGGAGCGCGACCTGTGGATGCACGAGCTGACCGACGGCGAGTCCGACCGCTGCGAACCGACCTGGGTCGGCGCCGAGCATCCGCTGTTCATCCTGTATACGTCGGGCTCGACCGGCAAGCCGAAGGGCGTGCAGCACAGCACCGGCGGCTACCTGCTGTGGGCCGCGCAGACGATGAAGTGGACCTTCGACTGGAAACCCGACGACGTGTTCTGGTGCACGGCCGACATCGGCTGGGTCACGGGCCACACGTACATCACGTACGGGCCGCTCGCATGCGGCGGCACGCAGGTCGTGTTCGAGGGCGTGCCGACGTATCCGGACGCCGGCCGCTTCTGGAAGATGATCGACGATCACAAGGTCACCGTGTTCTACACCGCGCCGACCGCGATCCGTTCGCTGATCAAGGCGGCCGAGGCCGACGACAAGGTGCATCCGAAGAGTTACGACCTGTCGAGCCTGCGCATCATCGGCACGGTCGGCGAGCCGATCAATCCGGAAGCGTGGATGTGGTACCACAAGCACGTCGGCCACGAGCGCTGCCCGATCGTCGACACGTGGTGGCAGACCGAAACCGGCGGCCACATGATCACGCCGCTGCCGGGCGCGACGCCGACCGTCCCGGGTTCGTGCACGCTGCCGCTGCCGGGCATCATGGCCGCGGTGGTCGACGAGACGGGCCAGGACGTGCCGAACGGGCAAGGCGGGATTCTCGTCGTCAAGCGGCCGTGGCCCGCGATGATCCGGACGATCTGGGGCGACCCGGAGCGCTTCAAGAAGAGCTATTACCCGGAAGAGCTCGGCGGCACGCTCTATCTGGCCGGCGACGGCACCGTGCGCGACAAGGAAACCGGCTACTTCACGATCATGGGCCGGATCGACGACGTGCTGAACGTGTCGGGCCACCGGCTCGGCACGATGGAGATCGAGTCGGCGCTGGTATCGCATGAACTGGTTGCCGAGGCGGCGGTGGTCGGCCGTCCGGACGATACGACGGGCGAGGCGGTCGTGGCGTTCGTGGTGCTGAAGCGTTCGCGCCCGGAAGGCGACGAAGCGGCGGCGCTCGCGAAGACGCTGCGCGACTGGGTCGGCAAGCAGATCGGGCCGATCGCGAAGCCGAAGGACATCCGCTTCGGCGACAACCTGCCGAAGACGCGCTCGGGCAAGATCATGCGGCGCCTGCTGCGCTCGCTCGCGAAGGGCGAGGCGATCACGCAGGATACGTCCACGCTCGAGAATCCGGCCATCCTCGAGCAG
>NZ_JAGIQD010000063.1:0-3079 GCF_017815045.1 Burkholderia sp. CpTa8-5 | reverse complement strand
GTAAGCGTCAATCTGAGGCCGTCTTGACGATCAGAACTTGACCTCTGAGAGGCGCTGATTCGCGAGCACGAGATCAAAGGCGGTGGGATCGAAGCTGCCGCCACACCACTCGAGGAAGTGGTCGTGCTCCTCGTGCGTCGGATCGGTGATCGCTCCGAGGAAGTCGGCATATCCTGGCACTCCCCCGACGTCTTCCGGTGGACACGCATTCTGCCCGTCCAGGCACATCGGCCGGCGCATGTCTGGATCAGGCACCAGCGCCTTCTCGACTTTGATCCGATGCTGCCAGTTGTCACCGTAGTCGTAGATATAGGTGAATGACTTCAGCCCGCCGAGCGCCTTCGACAGTGTGACCCGTGCTTCATTGAGCATTGGTGGATCGCTCTGGAATCCAAAGTCATCAGGTTCACCATAGTTGGTTTCGCCGAAGACGAACTCGTGCAGGTGCCCGCCTTCCCAGCCCATGGCCAGTTGCAGCACGACATGCAGCTTGCCCAGCCGGATCGAGCCGGGAACGACGATTCGTCGCCAGATCGCCGGCTTGATGTACTTCAGCTCAACGCGCAGTACGTAATCGGGGACTGGCGCCTTGACCAGGCGCACGGCAGGTTTGCGGGGTTGGACCATCGGATTGATTCTCAGGCGGCTTGCTGTTCGATGTGTGCAGTCGGCATCAGGTGCCACGGCAGCAACTCGTCGATGCGGTTGATGGGATGATCGGCGATGCGCTCAAACACCGTGCGCAGGTAGGCAAACGGCTCGATGCCGTTCAGGCGCGCCGTACCGATCAGGCTATAGATCACCGCCGCGCTTTGGCCACCGCCGTCGGAGCCTGCGAACAGATAATTGCGCCTGCCGAGAACCAGCGGCCTGATCGCGCGCTCCGCCGTATTGTTGTCCACCTCGACGCGCCCGTCTTCGCAATAGCGTGTGAGAGCGTGCCAGTGCCCCAGCGAGTATCTAATCGCCTTCGCCAGCCCCGACTTCGCCGAGACCAGTGACAGCGTGTGTTCGAGCCAGGCCTTCAGCTCAGCGAGCAATGGGGCCGAGCGCTGCTGACGCGCAGACAGGCGCACGTTCGGCGTCTGGCCGCGAACCTCGCGCTCAACAACATACAGCGCCCCGATGCGGTGCAGTGCTTCTTCGGCAATCGGTGAGCTGTCCAGTTTGTATATGTCGTAGAACTTGCGCCGCGCATGGGCCCAGCACCCGGCCTCGATGACCGTGCCGTCACGATACAGCGCGTCATAACCGCTGAAGGCATCTGCCTGCAGGATTCCCGTGTAGCCCGCAAGATGTTCTCGAGGTCGCTCACCTTTGCGATCGGGTGAGTACCTGTACCAGACTGCTGGTGGCGCGCGGCTTCCCGCAGGGCGGTCGTCCCGCACATAGGTCCACAGGCGCGCTGTGCGTGTCTTGCCACGCCCCGGCTCCAGCACAGGCACGGGCGTGTCGTCGGTATGAATCTTGTCTGCGTCGCGCACGTAACGGCCGAGTGCATCAGACAGCGGCTGCAGTAGCGCCGCTGCTTCACGCACCCACGAAGCCAGTGTCGCGCGATCCAGTTCGATGCCGGCGCGGCGATAGATGCCGGCCTGCCGGTACAGCGGCGTATGGTCAGCGTACTTCGCGACGACGACCTGTGCGAGCAGCCCGGCACCCGCCATCGAGCGCGCTATCGGTCGCGAAGGTGCTGGCTCCTGTACCACTGCAGCACAGCGCGGGCAGCTCAGCTTCGGACGTACGTGACGCAGTACCTTGAAGTAGCCGGGTACATAGTCGAGCACCTCCGAGACGTCTTCGCCGAGCGCGCGCATCTGTTTGCCGCATTCCGGGCATCCGCAGCTCGTTGGCGTATGAACAACCGTATCGCGAGGCAAATGGGCAGGGAAGTGCCGCGGTTTGCGGCGCAGCGAATTGAGGTTCGTAGTAGCCGATGTATCCGCAGTCGCGGCATCAGGCACCTTCGCCGGTGCGGCCATATTTGCTTCAGGAACAGGCAGCTCACCGAGCGCGAGCTGCAGCTGGTCCATCAATTCTGTCATGCGCTCCGATGAGCGGCCGTACTGCCATCGCTTCAGCCTCGAGATCTCGGCCAGCAACTGCGCAATGGTCTCGTCACGCGAGGCAACAATGCGCTTGAGGGCGGCGATGTCATCGGGCAGATGGTTGGCAGGCATGCAGCCAGTGTAAATGAAGCCCACGCGCTTGTGGGTTCCCGCACCCGGCGTTACGCGGCGTGCTTCGGCTGCCACGTCCGCTCTGGATGCCGCCAGTCAATCCCCTCGAGCAGCATCGACAGTTGGGCAGCTGACAGATGGACTGTTCCCGAGTCCGCCTGCGGCCACACGAAGCGTCCTCGCTCGAGTCGTTTCGCGTACAGGTTCATGCCGTCGCCGCTCCACCATAAAATCTTGATGAGGTCACCGCGACGCCCACGAAACAGGAAGATGTGCCCCGAGAAGGGATCACGTCCGAGCGCTGACTGCACCAGCGTGGCAAGTCCATCCATGCCACGGCGCATATCGGTAACGCCCGCTGCCAGCCATACGCGGGTACCGCCTGGCGGCGCAATCATGCTGGCATCAGGCAGCGCAGCACGAGGCGCAACTGCACGGGGTCCACCATGCCCGTGACGCGTACACGGGCACCGTTCAGTTCGATCTCGATGCCCGACGCTGCCGATACGCTCTCGCGATGTGGCTCGACAGGCTGTAGAGCGAGCGACGCCAGTTCTGACGTTTCGCCGGTCGGTGCATCAGGTAGCGCTACAGGCAGCAACACCGCTGTGCTGTGCGCCACACCTTCAAACAGGCCCGCCCGCAGTTGCCGACGCCACTTGAACACCATATTGGGATTCAGTCCGTGCGCCTGCGCGAGCTTGGCCACCGAAATACCCGGCTCGCACGCCGCGACGGCAACTTGCCGTCGGTACTCCGGCGTGTAGTTCGGTCGGCCCTTGCGGTTCGACGCTCGCGCATTCCGTGTGTCCAAAGTAGTCCCCATCACTTGAAGTAACGGACATCACTTTGGACACCGGCTGCAGCTCTGTCCATGCGGCCACGAAATGACGCTTACG
>NZ_JAGIQD010000062.1:0-3631 GCF_017815045.1 Burkholderia sp. CpTa8-5 | reverse complement strand
CGCCAGCCGATGGCAGTCGCCGCCTGGCCGTTCGCGCTGCGCGCGCCGGCCGCGCCCGGCTGCGTCGCGTAGACGCCACCGGCCGGGTACGCCTGCGCGACGGGCGCGTCGGGCCGCGTGTAATGCGGCGCCATCGTGCAGCCCGCGGCAAACAGCGCGGCAGCCAGTGCGGCCGCGGTGGCAGTCAAAACATGTTTTTGCATCGTTACTGCCCCTTCGAATCGTGTGCGTCGTCGCGACCGCGCTGCAGGTCGCCCTGCACGAGACGCCATGCGTCGTCGACGTTTTCCGTTTCGCCGCTGAAGATCGCACGAACCCGCACGAAGAACATCGGGATCATGAAAATGGCGAGGAACGTCGCGGTGATCATCCCACCGATCACGCCCGTGCCGATCGCGTGCTGGCTCGCCGAGCCCGCGCCGTTGCTGATCGCGAGCGGCAGCACGCCGAGCATGAACGCGAGCGACGTCATCAGGATCGGACGCAGCCGCAGGCGCGCCGCCTCGATCGCCGCGCGCACCGGCCCCATGTTCCCGCCCGCCTGCAGTTCGCGTGCGAACTCGACGATCAGGATCGCGTTCTTCGCGGACAAACCGACGGTCGTCAGCAGGCCGACCTGGAAGAACACGTCGTTCTCGAGGCCGCGCAGCATCGTCGCGAGCAGTGCGCCGACCACGCCGAGCGGCACGACCATGATCACCGAGAACGGGATCGACCAGCTTTCATACAGCGCCGCGAGACACAGGAACACGACGAGAATCGAGATCGCGTACAGGATCGGCGCCTGCGAGCCGGACTGGATTTCCTGGAACGACAGCCCCGTCCACGAATAGCCGATGCCTTCCGGCAGCTTGCTCGCGAGCGCTTCCATCGCGGCCATCGCCTGCCCCGTCGACTTGCCTTCCGCGGCCTGCCCCTGGATCTCGATCGACGACACGCCGTTGTAACGCTCGAGCTTCGGCGACCCGTAGATCCAGTGGCCGGTCGAGAACGCGCTGAACGGCACCATCCCGCCCGCGCTGTTGCGCACGTACCAGATGTTCATGTCTTCGGGCGTCATCCGGAACGGCGCGTCCGACTGTACGTACACCTTCTTGATCCGGCCGTCGGTATCGAGGAAGTTGTTCACGTACTGCGACGCCCACGCGATCGAAAACGTCTGGTCGATCGCCGCGGCCGTCACGCCGAGCGCGTTCGCCTTCTCGCGATCGATGTCGACCTTGTACTGCGGCGTATCGTTCAGGCCGTTCGGACGCACGAGCGCCAGCGCCGGATCCTTTGCTGCCATCCCGAGCAACTGGCCGCGCGCGGCCATCAGCGCTTCGTGACCGAGGCCGGCGTTGTCCGTCAGCTCGAAGTCGAAGCCCGCAGCGGTACCGAGTTCGGGAATCGACGGCGGGTTGAACGGAATCACCATCCCGTCCTTATACGTCGAATAGTGCGCGAAGGTCCGGCCGATCAGCGCCTGCACCTTCTGGTCCGAACGCTGGCGCTGCTCGTACGGTTTCAGCTTCACGAACACGAGGCCCGCATTCTGGCCGCGGCCCGCGAAGCTGAAGCCGTTGACCGTGAACACCGAGTCGACCACCTCCTTCTCGGCGGTGGTCAGGTACGTGTTGATGTTGTCGAGCGTCTTGCCGGTCGTTTCCTGCGTGGAGCCGGACGGCGTCTGCACGATCATGAACATGTAGCCTTGGTCTTCATCGGGCAGGAACGACTTCGGCAGCCGCGCGAACATCACGCCGACCGCGAGGAACACGGCCAGGTAGATCACGAGCCAGCGGCCGGAGCGCTTGATCACATGGTTCACGCCGCTCGTATAGCGATCGCGGCTGCGATCGAACGTCCGGTTGAACCACCCGAAGAAGCCCTTCTTCTCTTCGTGATGCCCCTTCTCGATCGGCTTCAGGATCGTCGCGCACAGTGCCGGCGTCAGGATCAACGCGACGAGCACCGACAACACCATCGCCGACACGATCGTCAGCGAGAACTGACGATAGATCGCGCCGACCGAGCCGCCCGAGAACGCCACCGGCACGAACACCGCCGACAGCACGAGCGCGACGCCGACGAGTGCGCCGGTGATCTGGCTCATCGCCTTGCGGGTCGCCTCCTTCGGCGACAGCCCTTCTTCGGCCATCACGCGCTCGACGTTCTCGACCACCACGATCGCATCGTCGACCAGCAGGCCGATCGCGAGCACGAGCCCGAACATCGACAACGTGTTGATCGAGAAGCCGGCGAGCCCCATGATCGCGAACGTGCCGAGCAGCACGACCGGCACCGCGATCGTCGGGATGATCGTCGCCCGCAGGTTCTGCAGGAACAGGTACATCACGAGGAACACAAGCACGATGCCCTCGATCAGCGTCTTGACCACTTCCTCGATCGACAGGCGCACGAACGGCGTCGTGTCGTACGGGTAGTGCACGACGAGGCCATGCGGGAAGTACTTCGACAGCTCGTCGATCTTGGCCCGCAGCGCGTTCGCGGTCGCCAGCGCGTTCGCGCCGGTCGCGAGCTGGATGCCGAGGCCGGCCGTCGGTTGCCCCATGTACTTCGTGTCGAACGTGTAGTTTTCCGAACCGAGCGCCGCGCGGCCGACGTCCTTCAAGCGAACCTGCGAGCCGTCCTGGTTGACCTTCAGCAGGATGTTGCCGAACTGCTCGGGCGTGCGCAGCAGCGTCGATTCGGTGATCGTCGCCTGCAGCACGGTGCCCGGCTTCGCCGGCGTGCCGCCGATCTGGCCGCCCGCGATCTGCACGTTCTGCTGCGTGATCGCGGCCGTCACGTCGGTCGGCGTGAGGCTGTAGTTGGTCAGCTTGACGGGGTCGAGCCAGATCCGCATCGAGAACTGCGAACCGAGCAGCAGCGTCTGGCCGACGCCGTTCACGCGGCTCAGCGGATCGAGCACGTGCGAGGCCACGTAGTTCGTCAGGTCCTCCTTCGACATCCGGCCGTCCTCGGAGTTGAACGCGAACCACATCAGCCAGTTGCTGCTCGACTTCGTGACCTGCATGCCGAGCTGCTGCACGACCTGCGGCAGGTTCGGCGTCGCGAGCGACAGCTTGTTCTGCACCTGCACCTGCGCGACGTCCGGATTCGTGCCCGGCGAGAAGGTCAGCGTGATCGTCGCGTTGCCCGAGTCATCGCTCGTCGACGACATGTAAAGGAAGTTGTCGAGCCCGCTCATCTGCTGCTCGATCACCTGCGTCACCGTGTCTTCCACCGTCTTCGCGGAAGCGCCCGGGTAGTTCGCCTGGATCTGGATCGTCGGCGGTGCGATCGTCGGATACTGCGCGATCGGCATCTTGAAGATCGATGCGACGCCGGCCAGCATCAGCACGATCGCGATCACCCACGCGAAGATCGGGCGATCGATAAAGAACTTGGCCATGAAACGGACTCCCTGTTATTGCGCGCTCGACGCGGCGGCCGAACTCGCTGCGGCACTGGCCGCGGTAGTTGCCGCGGTAGTCGCCGGCGCGGCGCTTGCCGAGGTGGCGGATGCGGCATCCGGCGCCGGGGCGAGCTGCGCGGCGACGGTCTTCACCGTCGCGCCCGGGCGCACCTTGTCGACGCCTTGCACGATCACGTGATCTCCTGCCTGCAGACCGCCTTCGACGACCCA
>NZ_JAGIQD010000061.1:0-3639 GCF_017815045.1 Burkholderia sp. CpTa8-5 | reverse complement strand
CACGCGCTCGATCCCGCCATGGTTCGCCCGTGCGACATAATCGGCCATCCAGTTCTCGCCGAGCACCTGGCGCGCGATTTCCACCACGATGTAGTCGGCCTCGAGGTTCGCATCCTCGTTGTAGCGCGACAGCCCCTGCAGGCACGACGGGCAGCTCGTCAGGATCTTCACGTCCGGGCCGTTCGCGCCCGCGGCGGCCGGCGCCGGCGCATCGCCCGCCACCACCGGAATCGCACGCAGCTTCGCCGCGCCCTTGCGGATCTCCTCTTCCTTGCGGAAGCGCACCTGCGTCGACACGTCCGGCCGCGTGACCGCCAGCGTGCCCGACTCCCCGCAGCAGCGATCGTTCTTCTCGATCTTGTAGCCGTCCTTCTCCGCGCCCATCAGCTCGTTGACGAGCTTCACCGGGTCGATCGTCTTGATCGGCGTATGGCACGGGTCGTGATACATGTAGCGCGTGCCCGTCACGCCGTCGAGCTTCATCCCCTTCTCGAGCAGGAACTCGTGGATGTCGATGATCCGGCACCCCGGGAAGATCTTGTCGAATTCATACCCCGCCAGCTGGTCGTAGCACGTGCCGCACGACACCACCACCGTCTTGATGTCCAGATAGTTCAGCGTGTTCGCCACCCGGTGGAACAGCACGCGGTTGTCCGTCACGATCTTCTCGGCCTTGTCGTACTGCCCCGAGCCGCGCTGCGGATAGCCGCAGCACAGGTAGCCCGGCGGCAGCACCGTCTGCACGCCCGCTTCCCACAGCATCGCCTGCGTCGCCAGCCCCACCTGCGAGAACAGCCGCTCGGAGCCGCAGCCCGGGAAGTAGAACACCGCTTCCGAATCGACGGTCGTCGACTTCGGGTTGCGGATGATCGGCACGATCTTGTTGTCCTCGATGTCCAGCAGCGCCCGCGCCGTCTTCTTCGGCAGGTTGCCCGGCATCTTCTTGTTCACGAAGTGGATCACCTGCTCGACCGCCGGCGGCTTGCCCGTCGTCGCCGGCGGGTGCTGCGTCTGCTTCGTCACGACCTTCTTCAGCATGTCGTTCGCGAAGCGCTGCACCTTGTAGCCCACCCCCATCATCACGCCGCGCGCGAGGTTGATCGTCTGCGGATTGGTCGCGTTCAGGAAGAACATCCCCGCCGCATTGCCCGCGTTGAACTTCTTCTTGCCCATCTTGCGCAACAGGTTGCGCATGTTCATCGTCACGTCGCCGAAGTCGATCTTCACCGGGCACGGCGTCGCGCACTTGTGGCACACCGTGCAGTGGTCGGCCACGTCGTTGAACTCGTCCCAGTGCTTGATCGACACGCCGCGGCGCGTCTGCTCCTCGTACAGGAACGCCTCGACCAGCAGCGACGTCGCGAGGATCTTGTTGCGCGGGCTGTACAGCAGGTTCGCGCGCGGCACGTGGGTCGCGCACACCGGCTTGCACTTGCCGCAGCGCAGGCAGTCCTTCACCGAATCGGCGATCGCGCCGATGTCGGACTGCTGCATGATCAGCGACTCGTAGCCCATCAGCCCGAAGCTGGGCGTGTACGCGTTGCGCAGATCGGCGCCGTCGAGCAGCTTGCCCTTGTTGAAACGGCCGTTCGGGTCGACGCGCTGCTTGTACGCGCGGAATTCGGCGATCTCGTCGTCGGTCAGGAACTCGAGCTTCGTGATGCCGATCCCGTGTTCGCCGGAGATCACGCCGTCGAGCGAACGCGCCAGCGTCATGATGCGGGCCACCGACGCGTGCGCGTCCTGCAGCATCTCGTAGTTGTCGGAGTTGACCGGGATGTTGGTGTGGACGTTGCCGTCGCCCGCATGCATGTGCAGCGCGACGAACACACGGCCGCGCAGCACGCGCTTGTGGATCGCCTGCGCTTCGTCGAGGATCGGCTTGAACGCGCCGCCGTTGAAGATCGCGCGCAGCTCCGCGCGGATCTCCTGCTTCCACGAGATGCGGACCGTGCGGTCCTGCGTGACGTGGAACACGGTCGCGCCCGGCTGCGCGTCCGCGCGATCGGCGAACTTCTCGGCGAGCGCCTCGTAGCCGAGCTGCACCAGGTAGTGCTGCGCCTCGCGCAGCGGCTGGTCGAGCCGGTCGCGCACGAATTCCCAGCGCGCACGCACGCGCTTGAGCAGCTCCAGCGCCTGCTGCACGCGGTCTTCCAGCAGCTCGGCGCTCGGGATCTCGTTCGCGTCGTCGGTCTTGCCGAGCGGCAGGTTGCCGCCCTTGAAGAACGCCTCGAGCGCGTCGACCAGCTGCAGCTTGTTCTTCAGCGACAGCTCGATGTTGATCCGCTCGATGCCGTCGGTGTACTCGCCCATCCGGTTCAGCGGGATCACGACGTCCTCGTTGATCTTGAACGCGTTCGTGTGCTTCGCGATCGCGGCCGTGCGGCTGCGGTCGAGCCAGAAGCGCTTGCGCGCCTCCGCGCTGACCGCGACGAAGCCTTCGCCGCTCTTGCCGTTCGCCATCCGGATCACTTCGGACGTCGCCTGCGCGACCGCATCGGCGTCGTCGCCGACGATGTCGCCGATCAGCACCATCTTCGGGAACGCGTTGCGCTTGCTCTTGGTCGCGTAGCCGACCGCGCGCAGGTAGCGCTCGTCGAGGTGCTCGAGGCCCGCGAGGATCGCGCCGCCCTGCTTCGACGTCTCGAACAGGTAGTCCTTGATCTCGACGATGCTCGGGATCGCCTCGCGCGCCTGGCCGAAGAATTCGAGGCAGACGGTGCGCGTATGCGCGGGCATCTTGTGCAGCACCCAGCGCGCGGACGTGATGAGCCCGTCGCAGCCTTCCTTCTGCACGCCCGGCAGGCCGGCGAGGAACTTGTCGGTCACGTCCTTGCCGAGCCCTTCCTTACGAAAGCGCCGGCCCTCGATCTCGAGCATCTCGGTCTTGAGCAGCTTCTCGCCGGGCGCGTATGCGCCGTCGAACCACTTCAGCTCGAAGCGCGCGACCGCGATGTCGTGGATCTTGCCCTGGTTGTGCTCGTGGCGCGTGACTTCGAGCCAGTTGCCGTCCGGGTCGACCATTCGCCACCACGCGAGGTTGTCCAGCGCGGTGCCCCACAGCACGGCCTTCTTGCCGCCCGCGTTCATCGCGACGTTGCCGCCGATGCACGACGCGTCGAGCGAGGTCGGATCGACCGCGAACACGTAGCCGGCCGCTTCGGCCGCCTCGGTCACGCGGCGCGTGACGACGCCCGCGCCGGAGAAGATCGTCGGCACCTTGTGCGCGACGCCCGGCAGCTCGGTCAGCTCGACCGCGCCGAGCTGTTCGAGCTTCTCGGTGTTGATCACCGCAGAGAACGGCGTGAGCGGCACCGCGCCGCCCGTGTAGCCGGTGCCGCCGCCGCGCGGGATCACGGTCAGGCCGAGCTCGAAGCATGCCTTGATCAGCGCGGCGATCTCCGCTTCGGTGTCCGGCGTCAGCACGACGAACGGGTATTCGACGCGCCAGTCGGTCGCGTCCGTCACGTGCGACACGCGCGACAGCCCGTCGAAGCGGATGTTGTCCTTCTGCGTGCAGCGGCCGAGCGCCTTGGTCGCGCGGCGACGCAGCTCGGCCATCTTGTCGAATTCGTCGGCGAATTCGTCGACCGCGCGCTGCGCGGCGGTTTCGAGCATCTCGACGCGCGACGCGCGTTC
>NZ_JAGIQD010000060.1:0-3652 GCF_017815045.1 Burkholderia sp. CpTa8-5 | reverse complement strand
TGGGTCGTCGAAGGCGGTCTGCAGGCAGGAGATCACGTGATCGTGCAAGGCGTCGACAAGGTGCGCCCGGGCGCGACCGTGAAGACGGTCCCCGCGCAGCTCGCTCCGGCGGCCGATGCCGCCTCGGGTGCTGCTGCCCCCGCCGCGCCGGCCGCCGCCGGGTCCGGCGCCGCTGCCGCTTCCGGTGCCGCCGCATCGGGCGCCGCGCCGGCGAGTGCTGCCGCTGCCTCGAGCGCGAAATAACAGGGAGCCTGTTTCATGGCAAAGTTTTTTATCGATCGCCCGATCTTCGCGTGGGTGATCGCCATCATCCTGATGCTGGCCGGGGTTGCGGCGATCTTCACGCTGCCGATCTCGCAGTATCCGACGATCGCGCCGCCATCGATCCAGATCACCGCGAACTACCCGGGTGCGTCCGCCAAGACGGTGGAAGACACGGTGACGCAGGTGATCGAGCAGCAGATGAGCGGTCTCGACAACTTCCTGTACATGTCGTCGACGAGTGACGACTCGGGCAACGCAACGATCACGCTGACCTTCGCGCCGGGCACCAACGCCGACATTGCGCAGGTCCAGGTGCAGAACAAGCTGTCGCTCGCGACGCCGGTTCTGCCGCAGGTCGTGCAGCAGCTCGGTCTGTCGGTCACGAAGTCGAGCAGCAGCTTCCTGCTGGTGCTCGCCTTCAACTCCGAAGACGGCAGCATGAACAAGTACGACCTCGCGAACTTCGTGGCGTCGCACGTGAAGGATCCGATCAGCCGGCTGAACGGCGTCGGTACCGTCACGCTGTTCGGCTCGCAGTACGCGATGCGGATCTGGCTCGATCCGAACCGCCTGACCAACTACGGCCTCACGCCGGTCGACGTCAGCTCGGCGATCACCGCGCAGAACGTGCAGATCGCGGGCGGCCAGATCGGCGGCACGCCGGCCAAGCCCGGCACCGTGCTGCAGGCGACGATCACCGAATCGACGCTGCTGCAGACGCCCGAGCAGTTCGGCAACATCCTGCTGAAGGTCAACCAGGACGGCTCGCAGGTTCGCCTGAAGGACGTCGCGCAGATCGGCCTCGGCGGCGAAAACTACAACTTCGACACGAAGTACAACGGTCAGCCGACCGCGGCACTCGGTATCCAGCTCGCGACCAACGCGAACGCGCTCGCGACCGCGAAGGCCGTGCGCGCGAAGATCGACGAGCTCGCACCGTTCTTCCCGCACGGCCTCGTCGTCAAGTATCCGTACGACACGACGCCGTTCGTGAAGCTGTCGATCGAGGAAGTGGTCAAGACGCTGCTCGAAGGTATCGTGCTCGTGTTCCTCGTGATGTATCTGTTCCTGCAGAACCTGCGGGCGACGATCATCCCGACGATCGCGGTGCCGGTCGTGCTGCTCGGTACGTTCGCGATCATGTCGATGGTCGGCTTCTCGATCAACACGCTGTCGATGTTCGGCCTCGTGCTCGCGATCGGCCTGCTGGTCGACGATGCGATCGTGGTGGTCGAGAACGTCGAGCGCGTGATGGCCGAAGAAGGGCTGTCGCCGAAGGAGGCGACCCGCAAGGCGATGGGCCAGATCACCGGCGCACTCGTCGGCGTGGCGCTCGTGCTGTCGGCGGTGTTCGTGCCGGTCGCGTTTTCCGGCGGGTCGGTCGGCGCGATCTATCGTCAGTTCTCGCTGACGATCGTGTCGGCGATGGTGCTGTCGGTGCTGGTCGCGTTGATTCTGACGCCGGCACTGTGCGCGACGATCCTCAAGCCGATCCCGCAAGGGCATCACGAGGAGAAGAAGGGCTTCTTCGGCTGGTTCAACCGCACGTTCAACACCAGCCGCGACAAGTACCACGTCGGCGTGCACCACGTGATCAAGCGCTCGGGCCGCTGGCTCATCATCTATCTGGTCGTGATCGTCGCGGTCGGGCTGCTGTTCGTGCGCCTGCCGAAGTCGTTCCTGCCCGATGAAGACCAGGGCCTGATGTTCGTGATCGTGCAGACGCCGTCGGGTTCGACGCAGGAAACGACCGCGAAGACGCTCGCGAACATTTCCGACTACCTGCTGAAGGACGAGAAGGAAATCGTCGAATCGGCGTTCACGGTCAACGGCTTCAGCTTCGCGGGCCGCGGCCAGAACTCCGGTCTCGTGTTCGTCCGCCTGAAGGACTATTCGCAGCGTCAGCATGCGAACCAGAAGGTGCAGGCGCTGATCGGCCGGATGTTCGGGCGTTACGGGAGCTACAAGGACGCGCTCGTGATTCCGTTCAACCCGCCGTCGATTCCGGAACTCGGTACCGCTGCCGGCTTCGACTTCGAGCTGACGGACAACGCCGGTCTCGGCCACGACGCGCTGATGGCCGCGCGTAACCAGCTGCTCGGGATGGCTTCGAAGGATCCGACGCTGCAGGGTGTCCGTCCGAACGGCCTGAACGACACGCCGCAGTACAAGGTCGACATCGACCGCGAGAAGGCGAATGCGCTGGGCGTGACGGCGGATGCGATCGACCAGACGTTCTCGATCGCGTGGGCGTCGAAGTACGTGAACAACTTCCTCGACACCGACGGCCGGATCAAGAAGGTGTACGTGCAGGCCGACGCGCCGTTCCGGATGACGCCGGAAGACATGAACATCTGGTACGTGCGCAACGGGTCGGGCGGGATGGTGCCGTTCAGCGCGTTCGCGACCGGTCACTGGACGTACGGTTCGCCGAAGCTCGAGCGCTACAACGGCGTGTCGGCGATGGAAATCCAGGGCCAGGCCGCACCGGGCAAGTCGACCGGTCAGGCGATGGCCGCGATGGAAACGCTCGCGAAGAAGCTGCCGGTCGGTATCGGCTATTCGTGGACGGGCCTGTCGTTCCAGGAAATCCAGTCCGGTTCGCAGGCGCCGATCCTGTACGCGATCTCGATTCTCGTCGTGTTCCTGTGTCTCGCGGCGCTGTATGAAAGCTGGTCGATTCCGTTCTCGGTGATCATGGTCGTGCCGCTCGGCGTGATCGGTGCGCTGCTCGCGGCCACGATGCGCGGCCTCGAGAACGACGTGTTCTTCCAGGTCGGCCTGCTGACCACCGTGGGCTTGTCCGCGAAGAACGCGATCCTGATCGTCGAGTTCGCGCGCGAACTGCAGCAGACGGAGAAGATGGGGCCGATCGAGGCCGCGCTGGAAGCGGCGCGCCTGCGGCTGCGTCCAATCCTGATGACGTCGCTCGCGTTCATTCTCGGCGTGATGCCGCTCGCGATCAGCAACGGCGCGGGTTCGGCCAGCCAGCACGCGATCGGTACGGGCGTGATCGGCGGGATGATCACGGCGACGTTCCTCGCGATCTTCATGATCCCGATGTTCTTCGTGAAGATCCGTGCGATCTTCAGCGGCGAGAAGGAAGATGCCGACGAGGCGCTGCGCCTGGCTCAGGAGCACTCGCACCACGAAGAGAAGCCGGGCAACGGCGACCAAGGCAACAAGGGACAGTGATGATGCAAAAACACGCTTTGACTGCAATCGCAGTCGCGCTCTTTGCCGCGGGCTGCACGATGGCGCCGCATTACACGCGGCCCGATGTGCCCGTCGCGCAGGCGTACCCGGCCGGCGGCGTCTACGCGACGCAGCCGGGCGCGGCCGGCGCGCGCAGCGCGAACGGCCAGGCGGCGACTGCCATCGGCTGGCG
>NZ_JAGIQD010000005.1:0-373746 GCF_017815045.1 Burkholderia sp. CpTa8-5 | reverse complement strand
GTGTCGTGCATGATCGTGATATCAACGCTGCGCTGAACATTCTCCGATGCGGACGTGCATCGCCAGGTGTGGGAATCTTCCGCCTTTAGGCGGAGGAGGACGTCAATGCGTGCGTCGCGTACACGCATCGGCGCGGCAAGGTTCGGCACCGGTTGTTCAGGCAACTATCCGACCACTCGACCTTTACCGCACCGCTGAACTGCTTTTCGTACGCGTTCTCGTCGGTGCCGACCACGCCGTTTCTCGACACCGATCATTTTCCGGAGCTCGCGGTGCTGCAGCGCGAATGGCGCACGTTTCGCCGCGAAGCGCTCGCGTTGCGCGACGCGAGCCGGATCAAGGCGTCGGGCGAGTACAACGACATCGGCTTCAATTCGTTCTTTCGCCGCGGCTGGAAGCGGTTCTACCTGAAGTGGTACGACGCGCCGCATCCGTCCGCGCAGGCGTTGTGTCCGCGCTCGGTCGAGATCCTGTCGCGGATGCCGTCGATCAAGGCGGCGATGTTCGCGCAGTTGCCGCCGGGCGGGAAGCTCGGCCTGCATCGCGATCCGTATGCGGGCTCGCTCCGCTATCACCTCGGGCTCGATACGCCGAACGACGATGCGTGCCGGATCGTCGTCGACGGCGAAGCGTACGCGTGGCGCGACGGCGACGCCGTGATGTTCGACGAGACGTACCTGCACTGGGCCGAAAACCGCACCGCGCACGATCGCGTGATCCTGTTCTGCGACGTCGCGCGCCCGATGAAATATCGCTGGGCGCAGCGCGTCAACGATGCGGTCGGGCAACTGCTGATGCGCGCGGCCGCATCGCCGAACGAAACCGGCGATCGCACGGGCGGGCTCAATCGCGCGTTCCGGTACCTGTATGCGATTCGCCGCGCCGGCAAGCGGCTGAAGGCGTGGAATCGCACCGTGTACTACATCGTCAAGTGGCTGCTGTTCGGCGGGATCGCGGTCGCGATTTTCTGGATCTGACGACGGGCGAGAGTGGGCGGTTGCTTTCCGTCTGACGATAGCGCGCGGCCTCGCACGGGCCGACGGCCTTGCGCCGCCGTCAATGCAACCAAATGTATTCGTGCGAGATCAACGTGCATTGGCCGCGTATGATGGCTTGTTCACATCGATAGGTCGGTGAGCAAGCATGACGAGTACCCGTAAAACCATGATCATCGCCGGCGGGCTCCTGGTCGCCGCGGCCGGCACCGCGTACGTGATGCTCCTGCGCGCGGACCACCGTGCGATCGAAGACGCCGGCATCGCCGATTCGGCCGCACCCGTTGCCGCGGCGTCCGCGGGCAGCGATCACGCGGTGCAGGGCGCGATCGCGCCGCCGGGGCCGGCTGCTGCGACGGTACCGAAACAGGCGGCTGTCGCGGCACCAATAGCACCAGTCGCACCAACACCCGCGCCGGCCCCGACCGCGCGCGTCGCCGCCGCGCCTGCGCCGGCCCCCGCGGTCCCGGTCGTCAGCGACAAGCCGCAACTCGTGACGAAGCCCGCTGCGCCGCCGCCGAAGGTCAATGTCGTAACGGTGGATGCGCAGGATTCGACCCCACCGGCACCGGCACCGGCCCCGGCCGCGAAATCCGCTCAGTTCATGCCACCCGCGCAGGTCACGCAACGCGCGCCGCGCAAGCGCGACGGCCTCGAACGCCACGCCACCGCCGCGCCGCCGGCCGCGACGAAATCCGAAACGCCGGAGACCGCCGCGCTCGTCAGGGAATCGGCGAAGCTCGATCCGTCGTTGCCGCCGCCGTCGATGTCGTCGATCTCTTCGATGCCGGCGAGCACCGGTTCGTACCGGCAGGGCGGTTCGTCGTCCGGCGCGAATCCGGTGGCGGCCGCGATGACCGAGCAACTGGTCAGGCAGTCGAGCAGTTTCAAGTCGACGGCGCCTGCGCCGGCGGACGGCGGCCCGAGCGCGACCAAGTAACCGCGAACGCCTTCGGCATAAAAAGCGCCCCGCACGCCGACCAAAGCATGCGGGGCCAAGAGAGACAAACTTTAATGTCGTCGGGGCTGACGTCCGTCAGGCGGCGACCGCTTCCTCGGCTTGCGGCTGAGCGGTCGTCACGGGCGCGGCCACGTCCTGCCGGATCAGGTGGTCGAACGCGCCGAGCGACGCCTTCGCGCCTTCGCCGACCGCGATCACGATCTGCTTGAACGGCACCGTCGTCACGTCGCCGGCCGCGAACACGCCCGGCACCGACGTCGCGCCGCGCGCATCGACGACGATCTCGCCGTGCTTCGACAGTTCGACCGTGCCTTTCAGCCATTCGGTGTTCGGCACGAGGCCGATCTGCACGAACACGCCTTCGAGCTCGATGCGCTGCGTGTCGCCCGAGCGCAGATCCTTGTACACGAGCCCGTTCAGCTTGCTGCCGTCGCCGGTCAGCTCGGTCGTCTGCGCCTGCGTGACGATCGTCACGTTCGGCAGGCTGCGCAGCTTGCGCTGCAGCACCTCGTCCGCGCGCAGTTGCGTGCCGAATTCGATCAGCGTGACTGCCTTCACGATGCCGGCGAGGTCGATCGCGGCCTCGACGCCCGAGTTGCCGCCGCCGACCACCGCGACGCGCTTGCCCTTGAACAGCGGGCCGTCGCAGTGCGGGCAGTACGCGACCCCGCGGTTGCGGTATTCGCGCTCGCCCGGCACGTTGATTTCGCGCCAGCGTGCGCCGGTCGCGAGGACGATCGTCTTCGCTTTCAGCACCGCGCCGTTCGCGAGGCGGATCTGGTGCACGTCGCCGGGAATCAGCGCGTCGGCGCGCTGCACGTCCATGATGTCGACGTCGTATTGCTTCACGTGCTGTTCGAGTGCGGTCGCGAACTTCGGCCCTTCGGTTTCCTGCACCGACACGAAATTCTCGATCGCCATCGTGTCCAGCACCTGGCCGCCGAAACGCTCGGCCACGACACCCGTCGCGATGCCCTTGCGTGCCGAGTAGATCGCCGCGGCCGCGCCTGCCGGGCCGCCGCCGACGATAAGCGTGTCGAACACCGGCTTGTTTTCGAGCGACTTCGCCGCGCGTTCGCTGGTGCCCGTGTCGAGCTTCGCGAGGATTTCCTTCACGCTGCTGCGGCCCTGGCCGAACGATGCACCGTTCAGGAACATCGTCGGCACGGCCATGATCTGGCGCGATTCGACTTCATCCTGGAACAGCGCGCCGTCGATCGCGACGTGGCGGATGCGCGGGTTGATCAGCGACATCACGTTCAGCGCCTGCACGACTTCGGGGCAGTTCTGGCACGACAGCGAGAAATACGTTTCGAATGCGTAGTCGCCGTCGAGCGCGCGAATCTGTTCGATCACGTCGTCGTCGAGCTTGATCGGATGACCGCCCGTCTGCAGCAGCGCGAGCACGAGCGACGTGAATTCATGGCCCATCGGAATGCCGGCGAAGCGGATGCCGGCCGGCTTGCCGGGTTCGCCGATCGAGAACGACGGCTTGCGCTCGGCGTCGTCGCGGCGTTCGGCCACGGTCACGCGATCCGTCAGCGACGCAATCTCGTTCAGCAGCGCCAGCAGTTCCTGCGATTTCGCGCTGTCGTCGAGCGAGGCGGCGAGTTCGATCGGGCGCGTGATCTTTTCGAGGTACGCTTTGAGTTGGTTCTTGAGATTGGCGTCGAGCATGGCGTTTCGGATTCCGTATTGATGATGCTGGTCGGGCACGTCGTGCCGGAAGAGGGCGCGGGCCGCGCGAGGCCGCCCGTGGTGACGCGTGTCGCGCGCCTCGTGCGAGGCGCGCTGCGACCCTTAGATCTTGCCGATCAGGTCGAGCGACGGGGTCAGCGTTTCCGCGCCCGGCGTCCACTTGGCCGGGCACACCTCACCCGGGTGAGCGGCGATGTATTGCGCGGCCTGGACCTTGCGCAGCAGTTCGCCTGCGTCGCGGCCGATGCCGTTGTCGTGGATTTCGCACAGCTTGATCTCGCCTTCCGGGTTGATCACGAACGTGCCGCGCAGCGCCATCCCTTCTTCCTCGATCAGCACGTCGAAGTTGCGCGACAGCGTGAGCGTCGGGTCGCCGATCATCGGGTACTTGATCTTGCCGATCGTGTCCGACGTGTCGTGCCAGGCCTTGTGCGTGAAGTGCGTGTCGGTCGACACGCCGTAGATTTCGACACCCAGCTTCTGGAATTCCGCATAACGGTCGGCGAGGTCGCCCAGTTCGGTCGGGCAGACGAACGTGAAGTCGGCCGGGTAGAACACGACGACGGACCACTTGCCCTTGAAGTTCTCTTCCGAGACGGGCACGAATTCGCCGTTGTGGTAAGCGGTTGCCTTGAACGGCTTGATTTGGGTGTTGATGATCGGCATCTGGACAATTCCTTTTCGTCAGGGGTGAGTGGAGTGTTGCCAGTATCCGGGTTCACCCTGAACTTGTGAAATTGCTTGTTTCAATCCGGGGCATCGGGATTTTCTATCTGCTTCCGGCCCTTGATTGGCGGGGGCGGGCGGGGGACATCGGATGAGTAGTTGCGACGCTGGGGCCGCGATGGGCCGGACGGCGGGCTTCTGGTGACGATCGCCTCCCGGCGAATCGGTTCCGGACGGCGCCTGAGGACCTGCGCTCGGAATGGTGAGTGCGCGGGAGCGGTTCCCGGCCGCTGCGATGAGGCTCAACGCGGCATGCTGGTCATCCGACAGATCGATCGGGATCGTGCGCATTGCAATCTCCATGACTTGATGCATCCATCATCGATATGCGGTTGCGCAAATGCAAGGTCGCCGCCGATCCGAAGCGAATACCGCTTCGCGGTTCGGTCGGCGGGACACGCGCCGCTCAAATCCCCGCCATCTTCCGCAACCACGCCGCCAGCCGCCGCGCCCCGTCCGGCATGTCCGCGTCCTCGCGCGTGCACAGGTAGTAGTCGCGCCCGTCGTCGAGCGCGTGATCGAACAGCTGCACGAGCTCGCCGTTCGCCAGTTCGCGCTGGACCAGCGGCGCGCGCAGCAACGCCGCGCCGAGATCCGCGCGGGCGGCGCTCAGCGTGAGCTGCCCATCCTCGAACATCGGCCCCACCGCGTGCGACACGTGCCGCACGCCGGCGCCCTGCAGCCAGTTGACCCACGTGCTGCGATCCTCGTCGTGCACGAGCGGCGCGCGCGCGAGATCGGCCGGCGTGCGGAACGGCCCGTGACGCTTCAGGAACGACGGGCTGCACATCGGCACCATCGCGCCCGGCAGCAGCCGCTCGCAGCGATAGCCGGGCCAGTCGCCGGTGCCGAAACGGATCGACAGGTCCGACGCATCGCTTCGGTAATTGCGGTGATGCGCGTACAGCACCGTGACGTCGACATCGGTGTTGTCGGCCAGGAACGCGTGCAGCCGCGGGATGAACCAGCCGATGCCGAGCAGCGGAATCAGGCTGACGGTGATCTGGCGCAGCGACGAACGGTCGCGCACGAAGCGCGTCGCGCTGCGCAGCACCGAGAACGCCGCGCTGATCGACCGGTAGTAGTCGCGTCCCTCGTCGGTGAGCGCGAGCAGCCGGCCTTCGCGTACCGTCAGCGGCGTCTGGATGAACGCGTCGAGCAGTTGCAGCTGATGGCTGACCGCCGACGGCGTGATGTCGAGCTCGCTGGCCGCCGCGGTGACCGACCCGAGACGCGCAAACGCTTCGAACGCACGCACCGCACGCAGCGGTGGATCGTGCGGCAATTGTTCGATATTTTTCATGTATCGAATTTTATCGAAAAATCAGGGTAAGCGACAACACAAAAATATCCCGTATTTACAGGGTGATACGTTAATGTGTCGGGAACGGCATAAGCATCCAACAATTGGGTATTTGGGGTTTGGATGTCGAATATTTAATATTTTTCATGTTTCAGATCCAACCGACCGATCCCCGCACATGAAAATCGCTTTCCTCTCCGTCAGCCTCGCCTTCTCGGCGGCCGCCCTGGTCGCTACCGTTCCCGCGTCCGCGCAGTCCGCGCCGCAGACGGTCCTGATCGGTCTCGCCGCGCCGCTCACCGGCCCGTCCGCGCGGATCGGCAAGGATCTGCAGAACGGCGCGCAACTCGCGATCGACGACGCGAACGCGAAGCATCCGACCATCGGCGGCAAGCCGGTCGTCTACAAGCTCGTCGCGGCCGACGACCAGTCCGACCCGCGCACGGCCGTCGCGGTCGCGCAGCAACTCGTCGACCAGCACGTGATCGGCGTCGTCGGTCACTGGAACACGGGCTGCAGCGTGCCGGCGTCGCGCGTGTACCGCGATGCGGGCATCCCGCAGATCGCGCCGGCGTCCACCGGCCATCAATACACGCAGCAGGGCTACGCGACGGCGTTCCGCATCATGGGTCACGACGATGCCGGCGGCCATTTCACCGGTGCGTACGCGGTGAAGACGCTGAAGGCGAAGCGCATCGCGGTGATCGACGATCGCACGTCGTTCGGCGCGGGGCTGGCCGATCAGTTCATCAAGGGCGTGCAGGCGAACGGCGGCACGATCGTCGATCGCCAGTACGTGAACGACAAGACGACCGACTTCAGCGGCGTGCTGACCGCGATCAAGGGCAAGCGCGCGGATCTCGTGTTCTTCGGCGGCCTCGACGCGCAGGCCGCGCCGATCGCGCGCCGGATGCGCCAGCTCGGCGTGAACGCGCCGCTGCTCGGCGCGGGTGGTTTCGTGAGTCAGACCTTCCTGTCGCTCGCGGGCAAGGACGGCGACGGCGTGACGGCGCTCGAACCGGGCCTGCCACTCGACCGGATGCCGGGCGGCAAGGCGTTCGACACGCAATACCAGGCACGCTTTCATGCGCCGATCGAATTGCATGCGCCGTTCGCGTACGACGCGGCCGCCACGCTGATCGCGGCCGCGCAGAAGGCCGGTACGACGCAGCCGGCGAAGCTGGTCGCGGCCGTTCGTGCGGCAGATCGACCGGGCGTGACCGGGCGCATCGCGTTCGACGCCGAAGGCAACCTGAAGGACCCGGCTTTCACGATCTATCAGGTGCGAGGCGGCAAGTGGGCCGTCGTCGACGTGCTCGGCGGCTCGCGCACCGCGGCCAGGTAACGACAAAACGACAATAACCAGGACGATTCCCATGACAGAAGCGAACCCGACATCCGCCGCCGCTCCCGAGGACACGCGCCTCGGGATCCTCGCGCGGCGCCGCATCGAAGCGGAAATCATCAAGCCGATCTACGAGATCATGAAGCGCGAATTCGGCACCGAGCGCGCGCAGGCCGTAATCGCGGAAGCCGTGCGCGGCGCGGCCATCGACGCGGGCCGTACGTTCGCCGCGCAGGAGCCGGACGGCACGAGCGTGAAGTCGTTCATCGCGCTGCAGGTGCTGTGGGAGAAGGACGATGCGCTCGACGTCGAGGTGCGGCGCGCGGACGACGCGCACTACGACTACGACGTGCATCGCTGCAGTTACGCTCAGATGTATCACGCGATGGGGCTCGGCGAGATCGGCCACCTGCTGAGCTGCGCGCGCGACAGCCATTTCATCCAGGGCTATGCGCCGGACATCGCGCTCACGCGTACGAGCACGATCATGCAGGGCGGCAAGCGCTGCGATTTCCGCTATGCGCTGCAACGCGCGCCGGAGAACGGCGATGCGTGACGATACCGATATGGCGAGCGTGCCGCGCGTCGACGGCGAACGCCTGTGGGCGTCGCTCGAACGGATGGCGCAGATCGGCGCGACGCCGAAGGGCGGCGTCTGCCGTCTCGCGCTGACCGATCTCGATCGCGAGTCGCGCGACCTGTTCGTGCAGTGGGCGCGCGATGCCGGTTGCGCGGTGCGCGTCGATCGGATGGGCAACGTGTTCGCGCGCCGTGCGGGCCGCAATCCGGACGCCGCACCGGTGATGACGGGTTCGCACGCCGATTCGCAGCCGACCGGCGGCCGCTACGACGGCATCTACGGCGTGCTCGGCGGGCTCGAAGTCGTGCGCGCGCTGAACGATGCGGGGATCGAGACCGAACGCCCGATCGACGTCGTGATCTGGACCAACGAGGAAGGCTCGCGCTTCGCGCCGGCGATGGTGTCGGCCGGCGTGTTCTCGGGCGTCTATACGCTCGACTACGGGCTGTCGCGCACCGACGGCGCGGGCCGGACGATCGGCGAGGAGCTCGAACGGATCGGCTACGCGGGCGCGGAGCCGGTCGGCGGCTATCCGGTGCACGCGGCGTACGAACTGCACATCGAGCAGGGCGCGATTCTCGAGCGGGCCGGCAAGACGATCGGCGTCGTGACGGCCGGGCAGGGACAGCGCTGGTACGAGGTGACGCTCACCGGGGTCGACGCGCACGCCGGTACGACGCCGATGGCGTTCCGTCGCGACGCGCTGGTCGGCGCGGCGCGGATGATCTCGTTCATCGACGTGCTCGGCCGCCGTTACGCACCGGATGCGCGCGCAACGGTCGGGATGATCGAGGCCCGGCCGAATTCGCGCAACACGGTGCCGGGCGGCTGCTTCTTCACGGTGGAATTCCGTCACCCCGACGATGCGGTACTCGACGAACTGGACGCGGCGCTGCGCGCGGAACTCGCGCGCGTGGCCGACGAAACCGGTCTCGGCGCGCAGGTCGAGCAGATCTTCACGTATGCGCCGGTGCCGTTCGCGCCGCGCTGCATCGATGCGGTGCGTGACGCGGCGCGCTCGCTCGGGCTGTCGCACATGGACATCGTGTCCGGTGCCGGCCATGACGCATGCTATGTCGCGCGTGTCGCGCCGACCGGGATGATCTTCGTGCCGTGCGTCGACGGGCTGAGCCACAACGAGGCCGAAGCGATTACGCCGGAATGGGCGACGGCCGGCGCCGACGTGCTGTTGCGCGCGGTGTTGCAGAGCGCGCAGGAAGCATAAGCGCGACGCGCGCGGCCGAGCAGCGGCGCGCCCGCGTTACTTCGCTGCCTTGCGCCGCGCCCTATACGCGAGATACGCGACGATCTGGTCGAGTTCGCGGTCGCTCAACTGATCGGGCGGAAACGCCGGCATGCTGCGGCCCGGCCAGTCGCGCACCGACGCCGGATTGCGGATGTAGCGGCGCAGCGCGGCGGGCTGGAAGTAGTCGACCGGGTTCATCGGCGTGTTCAGATCGGGGCCGGCGTGGCTGCTGCCCGCGCCGTCGATGCGGTGGCACGCGAGACATTGCGTGACGAACAGCCGCTGGCCCGCACGGGCCGGATCCTTCGCGGGCAATGCGGTGTCGACCGCGAGCGACGGCCAGCGCGCGAGCGGCGACGATTCGATCGTGATGCGCACGATCTGGTACGGCCACTGCTCGCCGCGCACCGACGACGCGTCCGGGCCGAGCCAGACGAGATAGAACGGCCCCGCGCTGACCTGCTTGCCGGGTAGTTTCGGCCACGGACGGGCCGGATCCTCGATCGCGAGCCACGGGGTCGCGCCGGCCGGCGCGCGGCGGTGCACGAGATCGAGCGGCAGTTGCGCGGCGAAGCCGTCGGCCGCGCGCGTTTCGAGCACACCGTCGTCCGGCAGCGGCGTGTCGCCGAGCAGCGCGGCGAACGGCACCGCGCGGAACGTCATCGGGCGGCCGTATGCGATGTCGCGCGGCACGTGGATGTCGGCCGCGTCGGCGCGTGCGAGCAGCGTCTGGCGGGAGACGGCGCGGGCCGTGCCGTCGGTGTCGAGTTCGAGCGTGGACTGGGCCGACGCATGTTGCCCGAGCAGGCAAACCGTCAGCAGCACAAGCGAAAACCACTGGCGCTTCAGCATTCGTTCTCCGGGAAGGGGCGTTCCGGCGGCGGCAGGAGGCGGGGCGCCGCGGCCGATGGAAGGAATCGGGCGACAGTCTATCCGGTACGGGCGGCGCTGGCGAATTCGGCAGAGGAAAGGCGCGGCGGTCGCGGTCGGACAGGCCCGCGACAGCGCGCCCGACTACCGGGTTGGCGGGGTGGTGTCATAGCGCGGTCCGGACGGAGGGAAGACGAAGGGCTCGCTGGCGACACGCGGCCTGCCCGCGTTCACGACGACATTGCGTTACCGGACCGCCATCAATGATTCGAACACGTCGCTTCGTTTCTCGGCATCGGCGTGTCTTGCTTCGGTTCGAAATCGGCTTCGCGCATTCCCGACGGCGTCAGCGACACGAAATGCATCACCGTGCCGCGCGCCGGGAAGCCGGCGACGCCGGTCGAGCCCCACGGAATCGGTGAGCGCTGCACGCCGCTCACCGCGATGTCCGCCGGCGCGAGCGCGAGCGTCAGCAGCCGGCCGTCGCGGGTTGGCACGTACGCGTGCGTGCCGGAAACGCCGATGTCCGATTCGCGCACCGACGCGGGCAGGCAGTCGAGCGTCGCCGTGCGGCGGCCGTCCGGTGCGATCAGCATCGCGACGCCGCGATCGTCCGCCGCCGTCGTGACGACGATGAAACGGTCGATGTCCGGCACATAGGCGGCCGAATACACGTAGTACTGGATCGCGCCGTTCAGCGATCCGAACGTTTCCAGCTTCGCGGCGACCGGGTCGAACATCGCGTATTCGAGCGTCGCGTCCGTGCTGCCTTCGATGAACTTCTGCCACACCAGCAGCGCGTTGCGCGGCGAGCCCGCGATCACGGGCCACCACTCGCGGCGGTGCGGCGCGACCGCGACATGGTTCAGCACGCGCCCGGCCGCGTCGTAGGTTTTCAGGTAGACGCCGTTGCCGCTGCCGAGGTTGTCGACCCCGCCGCCGTTGACCCAGTCGGCCGAATAGAACACGACGAAGCGGTCGCCGACCGTCGCGACGTGCCCCGAATGGCCGCCCGATTCGACGTCGTTCGGATAGGGCTTGATCGGCTTCAGGTCGCGGCGGTAGACGCCGTAGCGCTGGCTGACTTCCTGCGACGTGTTCCAGCCGTCCTCGAACGTGACGAAGATGTCGCCGCGCGCGTTCTGCGCGATCGACACGGGTTCCTGCGCCTCGGGGCGGCTGATGAACGTGCGGACGCGCAGCGCGCGCCGCTTGTCGGGCAGCCATTCGCCGACGTACACGTCATGCGGCCAGTTGCCGCTGCGCAGCGCACCGCGCGGCACGATGCCCGAGCTGCTGAAGAATACCCAGCGTTTGCCGTCGCCCGCATCCGCCACGCCGATGCCGTGCATGAAGCGCCGCGGGTCGCCGGTGTCCTGCGGCGACGGGGCGCTCGACACGGTGACCGTATGCACGGCCGGCGCGCCGGCGAGGGCCGGCAAGCCTGCGCCGACGCCGCCCGCGCCGCAGAGCACGGTCGCGGCCAGCCGCATGACCGCCTGTCCCGCGCGCGTTCGCCGCGTCATTCGACGGTCACCGATTTCGCGAGGTTGCGCGGCTTGTCGACGTCGGCGCCGCGCGCGCAGCCGACGTGATACGCGAGCAGTTGCAGCGGGATCACGTTGACGATCGGCGACAGCAGGTCGCCCGATTCGCGCACGCGGATCAGGTGCGTGTCGCGGTCGGCGTCGATCTCGAGCTGATTGCCGGCCAGCACGTAGAGCCGGCCGCCGCGCGCGCGCACCTCGGCCATGTTGGACTTCAGCTTCTGGAACAGGCGGTCGTCCGGCGCGATCGTGACGACCGGCATCGCGCTCGTGACGAGCGCGAGCGGCCCGTGCTTCAGCTCGCCGGCCGCATAGCCTTCCGCGTGGATGTACGACACTTCCTTGAGCTTCAGCGCGCCTTCCAGCGCGATCGGGAAATGGACGCCGCGGCCGAGGAACAGCGCATTCTCGGTGCGCGCGAATTTCGCGGCCCAGCCCATGATCTGCGTTTCCAGCGCGAGCGCGTGGCCGATGCGGTCCGGTAGCGCGCGCAACTGCTTCAGATGCGCCGCGACTTGCGCGGCATCGAGCCGGCCGCGCAGTTGCGCGAGCGTCAGCGTCAGCACGAACAGCGCGACGAGCTGCGTGGTGAACGCCTTGGTCGACGCGACGCCGAGTTCGATGCCGGCCCGCGTCAGGAACCGCAGCGGCGCGTTGCGCGCGATCGTGCTGGTCGCGACGTTGCAGATCGCCAACGACAGTGCCTGGCCCATCGCGCGCGCCTGCTCGATCGCGCCGATGGTGTCGGCCGTTTCGCCCGACTGCGAGATGCCGACGACGAGCGTGCGCGGATCGGCCACCGTATCGCGGTAGCGGAATTCGCTGGCGATCTCGACCTGGGCGGGCACGCCCGCGATGCTTTCGAGCCAGTATTTCGCGGTCAGGCCCGCGTAGTAGCTGGTGCCGCAGCCGAGCAGCAACACGCTTCTGACCCGCGACAGCAGCGCGCGCGTGCCTTCCGTCGCGTCGAACAGCGCCGGCGAGATCGTGTCGATGCCGTCGAGCGTGCTGTCGATCGCCTTCGGCTGCTCGAAGATTTCCTTCTGCATGAAATGCTGGTACGGGCCGAGCGCGGCGTCGTCCGCGCGCGCCTTCACTTCGCACAGCGGGCGCCGCGCGTCCTGCCCGCCCGCGTCGACCACGGCGATGCGATCCGGCGTGATCAGCGCGACGTCGCCGTCCTCCAGGTACACGAAGCGGTCGGTCAGGTCGCCGAGCGCCGCGCAGTCGGACGCGAGGTAGTTCTGCTCGGCGCCGATGCCGATCACGAGCGGCGAGCCGGCGCGCGCGGCGACGAGGCGCTGCGGCTCGCGCGCGCCGAGCACTGCGATCGCGTACGCGCCGTGCAGCCGTTTGACGGCGCGCACCACCGCGTCGAACAGGTCGTCGCGATAGAAACTGTGGATCAGGTGCGCGATGACCTCGGTGTCGGTCTGTCCGCGAAACGTGTAGCCGCGTTGCTTCAGTTCGGCGCGTAGCGTGTCGTGGTTCTCGATGATTCCGTTGTGCACGACGGCGATCGTGTCGCCCGACATGATCGGGTGTGCGTTCATTTCAGACGGCGCGCCGTGCGTCGCCCAGCGCGTATGCGCGATGCAGGTCTGTGCTTCGAGACCGAGCGTCAGCACGCGATCCTGCAGATCCGTCACGCGTCGCAGCGTGCGTTCGCTGCGCAGGCGGCCGTCGCCCTGCACGGCGATGCCGCACGAATCGTAGCCGCGATATTCGAGCCGGCTCAGCGCATTGACCAGTTGCGGCACCTGATTGTTCAGGCCGCTTGCTCCGACGATTCCGCACATGATTCACCTCGTCTCCATGAAGTTTTCCGGCTGGCGCGCGACGCGCGCCGGCGCGATGTCAGAAGCGGCGCCGCGTCGCGCGGCAGGCGTCGCGCCCGGCGCGGCACGTCTCCGGCGGGCTATTCGCGGGGCTGCGGCCCGGCATGGGCGACCCATTCGATGCCCGAAATCGACCCGTTCGCATCGTGCGACGCGACGAGAATGCGCGTCGTGCGCCGCGCGCCGCGCCGGCGCTCGCTCGCGAACGCGGTCGGCGGCACGGAGCGCACCTTCACGCTGGCCGAGCGCCGCATCATCTTCGATACGCGTAACCGATAGGCGAATGGATGCACGACGCGTCCCGCGATCAGCCACATGACGATCGTGCCGGCGATCAGCGCGATGCTCGTCACGTAGAACACGATCTGTTCGATCGGCATCTCGGCCTCGTTGAACGGCAACAGGTAGCGATACGTGTAGATGCAGATCGATGCCCATACGCCCCCGACCAGCGCGGGCCGCACGAGGCGGAACCACGCGACGAGCACGGGCCCGACGATGCTGCCGCGTTCGGCGATCATGTCGCGCGGTGCGCGCAGGGAAAGGTCAATAATCGGCGCGTTCTTCATGTTGAATGCCTCGGTCGGGACTGACCCAAACGGCGCGCTTGCCGCGGCCCCGCAGTACGACGGCGGGCAGGGCGACGACGGTGGTGATCATGCTGATCAGCCAGAACGCGACGGGGTACCAGATGGTGTCAAGGAAGTACATCAGGAGTTTTTCGTCGTAACGACGATCGATCATGCTGCCGATGATCAGCTGCAGGATGCAGGTCGCGACCAGCAGCATCCCGTGCCAGTGCGGCACCACGGACACATGCCAGTTCGGCGGAAGCGGGTAGACGACGTCGATCAGCGCGAGCAGCAGGATGAACGACATCGAGTACGCCCATGCGATGCCGATCAGGTACTCGACGAACAGCGGCCACATCATCATTTGCGTCGGCCGCATCAGCGTGCCCGCGTACTTGAGCAGCACCTGGATGCCGCCCTTCGACCAGCGCAGCCGCTGCCGGTAGAGCCCCTTGATCGTCTCGGGCATCAGGATCCAGCTGAGCGCGTGCGGCTCGTACACGACGCGCCAGTCGCGGCACTGCAGCTTCCAGCTGATGTCGATGTCCTCGGTCAGCATGTCCGAGCTCCAGTAGCCGACGTCGGCGAGCGCGGTCTTGCGGAACATCGTGATCACGCCCGACACCGTGAAGATGCGGCCGTACACCTGCTGCGTGCGCTTGATCAGCCCGACGATCGACGAGAACTCGCCGACCTGCATGCGGCCGAGCAGCGACGTGCGCGTGCGGATGCGCGGGTTGCCGGTCACCGCGCCGACGCCCGGGTCGGTCAGGAAGTGCTCGAGCATCCAGCCGATCGCGTCGTGCGCGAGCAGCGCGTCGCCGTCGATGCACAGCAGGTACTCCGCGTTCGACACGGCCGCCGCGGTCGTGAGCCCGACCGCCTTGCCTTCGTTGCGCGCGTGATGGATCACGAGCAGCCGCGGAATCTCGACGGCCAGCTCGTTGAGGATCTCGCCGGTGCGATCCTTGCTGCCGTCGTTGACCGCGATGATGTCGTAGTTCGGATACTGCATCCCGTTCAGATGCGCGATCACGCTGCGCGCGTTCGCGGCTTCGTTGAAGCAGGGCACGACGATCGAGACCTTCGGGATGCCGCTCGACGCGATCGTGCGCGTCGACAGCTCGCGGCCCTCCTCGAGCAGGAAGTAGTGCACGACGCCGCCGATCATCCACAGATACGACATGAAGAACGGATAGTAGAAGACGAAATCCTGCAGGCGCTGGATGAGGCTATGGGAGGTCATGGCGTCTTGGTTCCCTGCGCGTGCTGCATCTGCATCAGCGCGTTGATCGAGGTCGGGTCGAGGCGCGACTTCAGCGACATCACGTCGCGCATCGCGTCGAGCTCCGGCTGGCCGTTCAGGAAGTTGTCGGGGTAGTAGCCGAAATTCACGGCGCCCTCGCTGCGCAGCCGCCGCATCTGCGCGAGCAGCGTGCTGGCGGGCACGGCCTTCTGCGCGTGCCAGTCGTACGACTGCAGTTCGAACACGGTGCGCTGCAGCCCGCGCTGCTTCGTGCGCACCGCCTTCACGAGTTCGTCCAGCCAGCCTTCCGGGTCCTTCGCCTGCTCCATGTACGGCATCGCCATCAGCGCGACGTAGTCGTAGGCGGCGAGGAAATCGTCGTAGTTCTGCGCATACCATGCTTCCGATTCGGGCTTGAGCACCGGCATCGCGAAGATGTTGCGCGCGGTCAGCACGTCGCCGACGTTCTGGTGAGCCAGCACGATCTGCTCGAGCTGCCGGGTCATGTCGATCAGGTGGCGCGTCTTCTGGCGCGTCCAGCGCTTCATCAGGTCGGGGTTCTCGCGGATCTTGCCGACGTCGGCCGGCAGCCCCCATTGGGAATAGATGCGCAGCGCATGCCGGCCCGCGTCCTCGTAATCGTCGAGCGCCGCGTCGTCGCCGAACAGGATGCCGCTGAACGACGCATGCTTGCTGAGATCCTCGTAGATCTGCTGGATCATCAGCCGCGCATCAGGATCGAACGGGCTCAGCCGGAACACGCGCGTGCCGTTCTCGCGGGCCGGCGCGCCGCCGAATGCCGTGACGGCCTCGAGGCTGCGCTGCTTGTCGGCAGGCGGCCGGAACGCGAGCACCGGCATCCATGCATACACCTGCACGTTGGCGCGCGTATTGAGTTGCCACGCGGCACGCGAGAACAGGTCGGAACGCATCGGCAGGTGCCGGTTCGGGAAATACACTGCTTCGGCCACGCCGGTGCCCTTCGGGTCCGCATACGCCTGCAGGTACACCGATTTCGGCTGCATCCGGTAGATGCGCTCGATCAGCTTGCCGAGATTCGCTTCCTGTCGCGCGGGATCGGGATCGTAGACCTGGTCGAGGTCGACCTGCACGGTGCGCTCGGGCACGTCGACGTCGCCGCGGTTCGACGCCGGTTCGCGCATCGAGCGCTCGAACCCGCCGATGTCGACGTCGTACATCATCAGGATCCGTCTCAGCCGATCGAGCGGCACGTCCGGCGTATTCGGGCCGGCGTCGAGGCTGAACTGGATGTCCATGCCGAGCGACGTCGAGATCTGGCGCACGGGCTGGTTTTCCGCGCCGTACGGCCACACCATCGAGCGTGCGACGATGCCGGTGCGTTCGCGGATCTGCCGCACGCACGTCTGCAGGTCGTCGTGCACGCGTGCGTGGAACTCGGCGTCGGTCTCATAGCGCTTCTGGTCTTGCAGATAGAGGTGCGACGTGGTCGCCGGCAACTCGTTGCCTTGCGGATTGGCGATCGCGCCGTGATGGAGATTGTGCGTGTGGCAGCCGAGCTCGACGAATTCCGACTGCCCGAGCTTCTTCACCTCGTCCCACGACAGGAAGTAGTCGCGCGGCACCTGAACCTTGTCGCTGATGCGGATCGGCGTATCCGGCGGCGTGTCGATCCATGCGGTGACGAGCCCCATCACGGCCGGATACTTGAAGCGCTCGAGCAGCGGCAGCACTTTCGTATAGTGGCTGCGGAAGCCGTCGTCGAACGTGAGCAACACCGAGCGCGGCGGCAGCGGCTTGCCGCCGTGCCGCGACGCCTCGATCTGCTTGACCGTGATCGTGTGGTAGTTGTTGGTCTGCAGCCACGAGAAGATCGCGGTCAGCGTGCCGGTGTCGACCGCGAACGGATCGATGATGGCCGTCTGCGACGAAAACGACGCCATCAGGTTGTCGCGCACGTCGTGCATGCAGATCACGCGGAACGTCTTGCCGTCGGCCGGATCGGACGGCGGCAGCAGGTCGATCATCTTGGCGCCGGTCACGCCCGGAAACAGCGAACAGGCGGCAAACGTGCCGAGGCATCCGCACATGAAGGTCCGTCTGGATTGCAGCATTGCCCGATCTCCTTGCTAGAACGGCAGGTTGAGCGACAGGAAGCCGGTTTCGGAGCGCTCGCGCTGGCCGTCGTATGCGTGACTGCTGACCTCGACGCCGTAGCTCAGCGTGATGTCGTGCTTGAACGTCCACGCGTGCTCGAGGCGCGCGCTCCACAGCGGGCTGGTGCCGAAGCCGCGCTCGTTGTACACGCCGCCCGACACCGACACGCGCTGTTGCAGCCCCACGTCCCCCTTCTTGAACAGCGTCAACTGATGCATCACGGTCGCGGCGGCCGCGTAGTCGCGACCGGGGCTGAAGTAGGGCGCGTCCCGGCGCGTGTTGCTGTCGGTACCGAGGTTCAGCGAGACGTTGACGAGCTGGTTCGCAGCCGTGTACACGCGCTGCGTGGCGGTCGCCGCGATCTCCTGGTGGAAGTTCGAATCGCTGTAGCGGCTCACGCCGTAGCTCAGCCTGACCTGGCGTCGGTCGTTCTGGCGATACACGACCTCGACGTTCGCGGAGCGGCCCCAGATGTGCGCGGCATACGCCTTCCACGGCAGCGAGTTGTCGTTGGTGTCGAGCCCGGCGCTGACCGTCCAGTAGTCGTTCAGCGCGTACGCGATCGTCCCGCGGCCGCCGGTTCGACCGTCCCCGCCCATCGAGCGCGTGACTTCGCCCAGCACCGTGAGCGGCCCATGCCGGTAGTCGCCGCCGATGCCCGTGCGCGTGCGGCTGAGGTTGCCGTCGTCGGTCTGCGCGAAACCGTAGAACGTGTGCGAAAACACGCGCCAGTTGTCGCCGAATGGTTGCGAATACACATAGCTGTCCGACGTGAAGCTGTTGTTGGCCAGTGCGCTGTTGCCGTGCTCGAAGCTCAGGTCGGTCGTGAACACCGGGCTGCGGTACGCTTTGTAGTCGCGCTTGAAGCCGCGCACGGCGCCGCTGTCCGGGAACGTGTTGCCGAGCGTCTGGTCGACGGTCTTCGCGGTCGCGTAGTCGTCCGCCACGAGCGACGCGCGGCCGAGGCCCGCGAGCATCTCGACGCTGTCCGGGTGATCGGTCAGCGACGCGCGATACATCGAGATCGCCTGGCGCGGATGCGACTGGCCCGATACGGCGTCGGCGTGCGCGGCGCGGATCTCCGCGTTGAACGGCACCTGCTTCTCGAGTTCTTCGAGCGCGGCAATCCCCTGGTCGACGTGTCCGGTGAAGATCAGGTACTGCGCGCGCAGCCGGTAGTAGCGCAGATAGTCGCTTTCTCCGGGACCGACGTTGGTCACCTGCTTGACCGGCGGCAGCGACTTCTCCATGTCGTCGAGCACCTGTTTCGCTTCGGGCGCACGCGCCTGGTCGACGTACGACCAGAACAGCCCTTCGCGCAGCTCGATCGGCTGCGTGCGGGCGCCGTACTGGAAGCCGCGGGTCGCGCGATCCGTCGGCGACGCGGTCGCCTGCTGCAGCGCACGCGCGTAGACGGCGTTCGCCTTGGCCGGCTCGCTCAGGTACAGGTAGGCGTCGCCGACGGCCGCCAGCGCGTCGATCGAGATCTCCGCATTCGACGGAATCGTCTCGAACGTCGCGACGGCCGGCTTCATGTCGCCGCGTGCCGCAAGGGCGACGACCCGATCGCCCGCGAGCGCCGTGCGGACCGGCGTGTACTCGGGTGTGGCCGGCATCCGCTTGTCGAGGTCGTCGGCCGCGCGCAGCGCGTTGTCGAGCCCGTCGAAGCGGTCCGAACTCGTCATCGAGCGCGACTTGTCGCGTCCGCCGCGCACCTGCTGGCGAATCGACAGTTCTTCGAGTTGTGCGATGTCGACGGCGGAGAACGCATCGGGGCGGGCCTTCGCTTCGTCGAGCGCCTTGACCGCGCCGCCGCTCGTCGCGAGGCCGAACACGTCGTTGCGGACCGTCGCGACGTCGGCGGTGCGCAGATTCGGCGCCTGCGCATTGGGCGCCTCTACGTCGGGTCCTTGCGATCGCTGGATCGGCTCGCCGGGGAGCTGCGCGCCGGGTGACTGTGAAGTCGGTTGCCGGGACGACGGCGGCTCGGCGCCGGCGGGCTGGGTCATGGGCGTGGGCGAATTCGGCATCGGCGTGCCGGACGCCTGCGCGGTGAGCGTCGGCGTAGTCGGTGGTGCGGGCGGTGCGGGCGGTGCGGCGGTCGCGGTTTGGGCGGGCGGCTGCGGTGCATCCGACGTCTGCGCGCGTGGCGCCGACGTATCCGGCGGCGCGGTGTCGACGAATGCCTGCGCAAGCAGCATCGGCGCATTCGACGATGGCCCGCTCGGCTGCGCCGCATCGGGGTCCACCACGACCGTGGTCGGCATCGCCGGGTTCGATCCCTGCGCGATCTGCATCGACGTATCCGACGCCTGCGCGATCGGCGTCGGCGCTTGAGGGGGCTGCGTACCGGAACCCTGGGCGACCTGCGGCTGCGCGTCGCCTTCGCCGGCAAGGCACGGGCCGGACGCGACGAGCAGGCACAGCAGCGGCGCATGCAGGAGGATCCGCCGGGTCGGCGGAACGACGGTGGTGCATTGTTGTTGACGATTGTTAGCCACGGTGTCTCCTCACTTTGAAACGATCACATCGGTTGCACGCCCGACGGCGCGCGTCGCCGGCCGTGATGCCGGCCGTCATGCCGCCGGGCGGCAAGGCCCGACGACATCCGGCCCGCTCACAAGCGGTTGCGGATCGCTTGTCCAAGCAGCGCGCGCGATTCGCTGTTCTTCGGATCGATGGCGAGTGCACGGCTCGCGTTTTGCTCCACACAGCTCCATTCGTCGATCTGTGCGCACCAGCGCGCCTTGGCCAGCGCGCGGGCGCCTTCCAGCTCATCGTGTGTGACGCTGGTCGCTTCCATGTGCGACGCGCCGGCGAGATACGATTGCGGTTGCTGTTTCGGCACGGGGTCGGGGTGTTTTCTCGTGCGCGCCAGCGCCTGTGAACGGGATGTCCGGTGCGCGTCGCCGGCGCGCGCCGTGCGCCTGGCGGCCGACGCGGCGTGCGGCTCGGCCGCGAGCTTCGTCGCCGGCACATGCGCGGGGCGCATGGGTTTCACGTCGGAACGGGCCGTCGTTTGCGGCGGTACGGGCGGCTCGGCTGCGGCCGACATGGCCGGCGTCGCCGAGGCAGACGGCGGAATCGGCCCGGCCCGCGCGACCGTCGCCGTCGAGCCCGCGGGCGCCGCGGTGCCGGACGCGCCGCCCGTTGCCGCCACGATGAACTCGCGGTACTTGCCGGCGGCGTTTTCGATCACGCCGGCGATATCGTGCGTCACGCTCGCATGGCCGATCCTCGCGTCTCGCTCGACATACGCGAAGGCACCGAAGATCGCGGCAAATGCGGCGACGCTGAGCGCCGCATTCTTTCCCGGACCCCACGAGGGTTTCGGCTCACGGGCGGGCGAGTCGTCCGGTCGTTCTGCACGAGGCATTCAAGGCTCCTTGATTCGATACGTTCGACGAATGACGCGATCGGCGCGACGCTCACCATCGCAACTGCGTCGTGAGCGTGCCCGTCTCGACGATCGCGAACTGGGTTGCTCCCTGATAGGTCCCTTCGACCCGGTAGCTCGCATCCGGCACGCTGAACAGGCAGCGCGATCCCGATGCATTGAATTCGACGAGCACGCGCCCATGCCGGCGCAGGCGCACCTGCACGTTGGAGAGCGGCTGTCCGGTGCTCTCCGACAGGAAAGACACGCCCAGGTTGTACGGGCGTCCGTCAGGCGGAAGCGGCGCGGTACCGTCGATTCGCGCGTCACCGCAGATATACGAAATCACGTACCGGTTCGCCCCCGGCCCGGACGCCGGCGACGAAGCCGCCGGTGTCTGGGCCATGACGTTCATGCAGAGCGTGGAAAGCACGGCGCTCAGGAAAGGGCGAGCATGTTGTCGAAGCGAGGGTGACATTGCAATCTCCCGTCCAGACGCGATGACGCGCATCGACGCCGAGTCGAATTTGCCAACGTTCTTTTTGCGACAAGCTATTGATACACGATGGTTTTTGAACCAACAACTGCGTGTGGCCCGAATGGGACGAAGGGAAAGATCCTATCTAAACAGGATAAGGACGGATTGGTGAGGATTTCTTAATTCTGAATAAAGTCGAGAATTCCGAACATGGAAATTGCTCGTCGGTAGCGATGATCGAGCACGCTTTGAATCACGTCGGAGGTATCGATTTTCGTGCCGAAAAATAACGACTGATAAAAGAAACTATTGCACCTGTATTCAAGGCGAATCGATGAAGGTCCGAGTACAGGTGGCGGATTGTGAAATAAGGGTGCGACGTTTTTGATCATCCCGGCAGTTACAGGTAAATGGAAACTTGTGTAACAAGGTATTTCTGCCTGGAAAATCTGGCTGAATATTCTTACTTAATACCGAAAACAGTAAAAAATACGATGTGAATTCGCAAACGTTTGCGTTTTCCGCAGATCGATTACAGGTCTGCAAGGGATTTTATGGTGTCGGACGGGATTATCGATTGCTATTGAAACCACGCGCATTCGCGCCGTGGGCGCTCACGGCGCGAATGCGCGATCAGCGGCTGCCGCCCGCGCTTCGCCGCGCGCTGCGCATCGCCGGCGCGGCCGCCTCTTCGGTGCCGATCGCGCCGTCGAGCGCCGTGCGCGGCCGGTTCATGATGTAGGCCCACAGCTGTTCGGCCGCGAGCCCGCGCTTGCGCGCCGATCGATACAGGCGGATTTCGAGTTCGGTGATCCAGTCGCCGGCGCCCGCGCACACGAGCGTGCCGTCCACGAGCTCCTTCGCGACACAGCTTTCCGGCAGCCAGCCGATGCCATGCCCGGCCACGACCATGCCTTTCAGCGCCTCGGACATGTGCGTCTCGAAACACCGGTGCAGCACGTACGGCTCGGTCGCATTCAGCAGCAGCATCTCGACGATGTTGCCGAGAAACGCGCCCGACGAATACGCGAGCAGCGGCAGCGGCGCGTCGGGCGTGCCGGGCAGCTGGAACACCGGCTTGCCGCGCGCGTCGGGCGACGACACCGGCAGGATCCGCTCGACGCCGAGGCTGACGAACGGGAAGTGGTTCGGATCGAGCACGATCGGCAACTGCGGGTGGTGATAGCCGAGCAGCAGGTCGCATTCGCCTTCGACCAGTTGCTGCACGCCCTCCGGCACGTTCACCGCATTGACGCGGGCCGTGACGTGGCCGACCTCGCTATTGAGCTGCTTGAGCCATTCGGGAAACAGCGTGAACACGAGCGTGTGCGCGACGGCGAAGCGCACGACCTGGTCGCTCGCCGCGAACTGGTCGTAGCCGTTTACGAGATTGCGCGCCGCATACATGCTGCGCAGGATGTCCGCGGCGAGCCCGCGGAACATCTGGCCGGCGGGCGTCAGCGCGACCGGGTTGATGCTCCGGTCGACCAGCTTCGCGTCCATCCAGGTTTCGAGGGCGGCGATTCGTCTGCTGAACGCCGACTGCGTCAGGTGCCGGTGACGCGCGGCCCGGGAAAAACTCTTGGTATCCGCCAGGCTCAGGAAATCTTCCAGCCACTTTGCTTCCATTTCGATCTTCGCTTTTTATAGTCGGGCGCCTGAAAGGCGGCGCCGTCTGCTGCACCAACGTTCTAGCGTACCGCGCATCGCGCCGGTCGGGCCGATGTTTTTTTTCGATCGGTGTCAGTCGAAATATGCATGGGCGTTGTCGGCGGGATTACGGCTGCATAGCGTTGAGGGGCCGGACCGGTTAACCGGACAGTTCACCGCGTTGGACTGTCCCGGCCGCCCGGACGGCACTTCCCCAGGGCCGGCTGCGCCGTGTGCGTGCCGGCCCGCCCCGTTCACGGTCGTTCCGGGGGCCCGGCTCGCCGTTTTTGGTGCAGTGCAGATTGCACATTCGTGACACGCGGGGGAACTATGTTCGTCGGACGCGGCGCAGCATCGGCCGTGTGCGCTCGCGGCGCACCGCCAGCGCCCGTCGCGCCCGACGTTGCACCGTTATGGTGCGCAATGCCGCGCAGGCGTGCCTGCACGGCGCAAAACAGGGGGATATCGAAGGGATCGAGCAAGGCACGTTCCTTGCAAAGCAATCAGTACGCCGGTCCGGCATGCGCAATGCCGGGGAAAACGATCGATGGAGAGAAGATCGATGAAGCCATTCGATGAAATGCTGCAATCCGGCGACATGGTGAGGGCGCCTTACGCGCGCCTGAAACAATGGCTCGACACGCAGGATCCTGCGAGCCTCGCCCAGAAGGCCCACGACGCGGAAGGCGTGTTCCGCAAGACAGGCATCACGTTCGCCGTCTACGGCGACGCGGAAGCCGCCGAGCGGCTGATTCCGTTCGATATCGTCCCGCGCATCATCTCGGGTTCGGAATGGAGCCGGCTGTCGCTCGGCATCGAGCAGCGCGTGATGGCGCTGAACGCGTTCCTCGACGACATCTACCACCGCCAGGAAATCGTGCGCGCGGGCATCGTGCCGAAGCACCTGATCGCGCACAACGAGGCGTTCATCCCGGAGATGATCGACTTCCGGCCGCCCGGCAACGTTTACACGCACATCATCGGCGTCGACATCGTGCGCACCGGCGAGAACGCGTTCTACGTGCTGGAAGACAACGCGCGCACGCCGTCCGGCGTGTCGTACATGCTGGAAAATCGCGAAACGATGATGCAGCTTTTCCCCGAGCTGTTCCAGCAGGTGAAGGTGCGCCCGGTCGAAACCTATCCGCAGATGCTGCGCCAGTCGCTCGCGGCCGTGTGCCCGCCGGGCGGCAACGCCGACAACCCGACCATCGCGGTGCTCACGCCCGGCATCCACAATTCCGCGTACTACGAGCATTCGTTCCTCGCCGACCAGATGGGCGTGCACCTCGTCGAGGGCAGCGACCTGCAGGTGATCGACGGCCGCGTCGCGATGCGCACGACCGAAGGCTTCCAGCCGATCGACGTGCTGTACCGCCGCGTCGACGACGCGTTCCTCGATCCGCTGACGTTCCGCCCCGACTCGGTGCTCGGCGTGGCCGGCATCATGGACGTGTACCGCGCGGGCAACATCACGATCGCGAATGCGCCCGGCACCGGCATCGCCGACGACAAGGCGATCTACTCGTACATGCCGGAAATCGTCGAGTTCTACACGGGCCGCAAGGCGCTGCTGGAGAACGTGCCGACCTGGCGCTGCGGCGAGGCCGACAGCCTGAAGTACGTGCTCGCGCATCTCGACGAACTGGTCGTGAAGGAGGTGCACGGCTCGGGCGGCTACGGGATGCTGGTCGGGCCGTGCGCGTCGAAGGCCGAACTCGAGGCATTTTCCGCGAAGCTGCGCGCGCGTCCCGCGAACTACATCGCGCAACCGACGCTCGCGCTGTCCACGACGCCGATCCTGACCGACGCCGGCCTCGCGCCGCGCCACGTCGACCTGCGACCGTTCGTGCTGGTGTCGGACCGGATCCGCATCACGCCCGGCGGGCTCACGCGCGTCGCGCTGCAGGAAGGATCGCTGGTCGTCAACTCGAGCCAGGGCGGCGGCACCAAGGACACCTGGGTGCTGGCCGACTGAGCCGGGCACGACCGCGCGCGCCGGAGCCGGCGCGCGAACCGAACGAAGACGGAGTGGACACGAGATGCTTCTGGGACGTACTGCAAGCGGTCTCTACTGGATGTACCGCTATATCGAGCGCGCGGAGAATATCGCGCGCATCGTCGATGCCGGGCTGCGGATGGCGCTCACGCGCACGGCCGACGCGCCGGCCGAATGGTCGTCGGTGCTCGTCAGCTCGGGCGCGGACGACGGCTATCGGGAGAAATACGACGCGTATGCGGCCGATACCGTGACCGACTACCTGCTGCGCGACCGCGACAACCCGTCGAGCGTGCTGTCGTGCATCGAGGCCGCGCGCTCGAATGCGCGGATGGTGCGCACGGCGCTCACGCGCGAGGCGTGGGAAAGCGTGAACGGCGCGTGGCTCGCGCTGCGCCGCGCGTTCGCGCAGCCGGTGCCGGAAAGCGAGCTGCCGGCCGTGCTCGACCAGGTGAAACGCGAAACCGCACTGATTCTCGGCAGCTTCTACAGCACGATGCTGCGCAACGAGATCTTCGATTTCGCGCAGATCGGCGCATTCATCGAACGCGCGGACAACACCGCGCGGATCATCGACGTGAAATACCACCTGCTGCTGCCGTCGGTATCGCACGTCGGCACAATCCTCGACAACTACCAATGGGAGACGATCCTGCGCTGCGTGGCCGCGCATCGTTCGTACCGCTGGGTGTACGACGTGCAGTACAAGCCCCTGAACATTGCCGACTACCTGATCCTGAACGGCCGCATGCCGCGTTCGCTGCGCTATTGCTACGGGCGCGTCGTATCGAGCCTGAACCTGCTCGCGAAGGATTACGGCGTGACACACCCGTGTCACGACACGGCCACGAAGATCCTGCAAATGCTGTCCGATACGTCGGTCGAGCGAATCTTCAAGAGCGGCCTGCACGAGTTCCTGACCGACTTCATCGGCCGCAACAACAGCCTCGGGCTCGAAATCGCCCAGGCTTACAACTTCGACTGAGACTTGCCATGCGACTCGCCATCCGACACATTTCGCGTTATCAGTTCGACGATCAGGCCACCCACGCGCTGCAACGGTTGCGGCTGCGCCCGCAGTCGGGCCCCGGGCAGACGGTGCGCGCGTGGCAGGTCACGATCGACGGCGTCGAGCCGACGCTGTCTTACGCCGACGGGCTCGGCAACCGGATCGACCTCGTGCGCCACGATCGCGGCGCGAAGGCCGAGATCGTCGTCGTGGCGGCCGGCGTCGTCGAGACGCAGGACCGCTCGGGCATTATCGGGAATCCTGAAGGCTATGCGCCGCCGTGGATCTTCGAGCGCGAAACAGCGCTCACGAAGGCCGGCGACACCGTGCGCGCGCTGACCGACGCGCTGCCGATCGAGCCGCACGGCCTCGACGCTTTGCACTGGCTGATGACGGAAGTGCACGGCCGCATCGCGTACGCGCCGAACCTGGCCGCCGACGCGCCCGTCGATGCGGAAACCGCGCTGCAAAGCGGCGAGGGCACGAGCCGCGACCATGCGCACGCGTTCATCGCGGCCGCCCGCGTGCTGAAGATCCCCGCGCGCTACATCTCGGGCTACGTGCTGGCCGACAGCGCGATGCAGCGCATCGCCGATGCGAAGCAGAATGGGACCGACGTCGAGGACGAGGAAGCGCTCGCGCTGCAGAGCGGCGACGGGATGCAGCAGGTGCTCGGCGCATCGCATGCCGCGCAATCGCAGTCGCAATCCCAGGGGCAGCCGCACGCGGCGCTCGGCGCGCAGCCGCAAGCCACGGCGCTGATGCAGCAGCCGGCCGGCCATGCGTGGGCGGAGGCCTATGTCGAAGGGCTCGGCTGGGTCGGTTTCGACCCGTTCATGAACCGTTGCCCGGACGAACGCTACGTGCGCATCGCGGTCGGCCTCGACCATCGCGACGCGCAGCCGGTGACGGGGCTCGGCGCGACGGCCGTCGGCGTCGAGATCAGCGTCGTGCAGACGCCGGAACTCGTCTGACCCGCGGCGCGCCTTCGCCGCATCCGCCATGCCGGGCCGCCGCGTTGCAAACGACGCGGCGTGCGCGGCCGGCCCAACCCGACTCGAGCTCCCATGTCCATCCACGTCGCGCTGCATCACACCACCCGCTATCGCTACGACCGGCTCGTCAACCTCGGCCCGCAGGTCGTGCGACTGCGGCCCGCGCCGCATTGCCGGACCCCGATCCTCGCGTATTCGATGACGGTCGAGCCCGCGCAGCACTTCATCAACTGGCAGCAGGATCCGTTCTCGAACTATCTCGCGCGGCTCGTGTTTCCGGAGCGCACCGAGCACTTCGAGATCACGATCGATCTCGTCGCCGAGATGTCGGTGTACAACCCGTTCGACTTCTTTCTCGAAGCGAGCGCGGAGCAATACCCGTTCAGCTATGACGACGCGCTGAAGACCGAACTCGCGCCGTATCTCGCGTGCGACCCGCAGACGAGCGCCGCGCCGCTGTTTCGCGCGTATCTCGACGGCGTCGACCGCACGCCGGCCGGCACCGTGAACTTCCTCGTCGCGCTGAACCAGCAGCTTCAGCGCGACATCGGTTATCTGGTGCGGATGGAGCCGGGCGTGCAGACGCCCGTGCAGACGCTCGAACTCGCGTCGGGCTCGTGCCGCGACAGCGCGTGGCTGCTCGTGCAGCTGTGCCGTCATCTCGGCATCGCCGCGCGCTTCGTGTCCGGCTACCTGATCCAGCTGACCCCCGACGTGAAATCGCTCGACGGCCCGAGCGGCACGTCGGTCGATTTCACCGACCTGCACGCATGGTGCGAGGTCTACCTGCCGGGCGCCGGCTGGATCGGCTTCGATCCGACGTCGGGCCTGCTCGCCGGGGAAGGGCATATTCCCCTCGCGTGCACGCCGCAGCCGACGAGCGCCGCGCCGGTCGAAGGGCTGATCGACGAGTGCGAGGTGTCGTTCGAGCACGAGATGAGCGTGACGCGCGTGTACGAATCGCCGCGCGTGACGAAGCCGTACACCGAATCGCAGTGGGAGGCCGTGCTCGCGCTCGGCACGCAGGTCGACGGCGCGCTGGCCGCCGGCGACGTGCGGCTCACGCAGGGCGGCGAGCCGACCTTCGTGTCGATCGACGATCGCGACGGCGCCGAGTGGAACACCGACGCGCTCGGCCCGACCAAGCGCGGCTACGCGACCGAACTCGTGCAGCGGCTGCGCGCCGAATACGGCGACGGCGGCTTCCTGCATTTCGGGCAGGGCAAGTGGTACCCGGGCGAGCAACTGCCGCGCTGGGCGCTGTCGATCTTCTGGCGCGCAGACGGTCAGCCCGTGTGGCACGATCCGTCGCTCTTTGCCGACGAGCGCGAACCGTCGTCGTACACCACCGACGACGCGAAGCGCTTCATCGATGCACTCGCCGCGCGGCTGAGCCTGAGCGGCGAATTCATCCAGCCTGGCTACGAGGACGTCTGGTATTACTTGTGGCGCGAGCGCCGGCTGCCCGTCAACGTCGATCCGTTCGATGCGCGCCTCGACGACGAGCTCGAACGCGCGCGGCTGCGCAAGGTTTTCGAGCAGCAGCTCGACAGCGTGGTCGGCTACGTGCTGCCGGTCAAGCGCACGGACGACGCGCCGGGCCTCGACGGGCCGCGCTGGCAGACGGGCCCGTGGTTCTTCCGCGACGAGCGGATGTATCTCGTGCCGGGCGATTCGCCGATGGGCTATCGGCTGCCGCTCGATTCGCTGCCGTGGGCGGCGCGCGCCGACTATCCGTACCTTGTCGAGCGCGATCCGTTCGCGCCGCGCGACGTGCTGCCGGACGCCGCCGCCATTCGCGCCCGTTACGCCGGCCCGGCCGACGCGCCGCGCTATCTGGCCGGCGTGCATCGCGAAGCGTCCGCGCAGACCGTGATGCAGTGGCGCGACGACGGCACGGCCGCGAGCGGCCGACCGGACGCCGCGGATCCGCATCGCCGGCCCGAGCGCTTCGAATCGGCCGCGTGGATCACGCGCACCGCGCTGTGCGTCGAAGTGCGCAACGGCATCTTGTACCTGTTCATGCCGCCGCTCGCCGCGCTCGAGGATTATCTCGACCTGCTCGGCGCGATCGAGCTGACCGCCCACGCACTCGGCGTGAAGCTCGTGCTCGAAGGCTATCCGCCGCCGCGCGACGCACGGCTGAAGCTGCTGCAGGTGACACCGGATCCCGGCGTGATCGAGGTGAACATCCATCCGGCCGCGAGCTTCGACGAGCTCGTCGACCACACCGAATTCCTGTACGACGCCGCGTGGCAATCGCGGCTGTGCAGCGAGAAGTTCATGGTCGACGGGCGGCACGTCGGCACGGGCGGCGGCAACCACTTCGTGCTCGGCGGCGCGACGCCGGCCGACAGCCCGTTCCTGCGCCGCCCCGATCTGCTCGCGAGCCTGATCGCGTACTGGCACAACCATCCGTCGCTGTCGTACCTGTTCTCGGGGCTGTTCATCGGGCCGACGAGCCAGGCGCCGCGTGTCGACGAGGCGCGCAACGACCAGCTTTACGAGCTCGACATCGCGTTCGCGGAGATCCAGCGCAACAAGCTGCTGTTCGGGCAGGACATGCCGCCGTGGCTCGTCGACCGCGTGCTGCGCAACCTGCTGATCGACGTGACGGGCAACACGCACCGCAGCGAGTTCTGCATCGACAAGCTGTATTCGCCCGATTCGTCCACCGGCCGGCTCGGCCTGCTCGAACTGCGCGCGTTCGAGATGCCGCCGCATGCGCGGATGAGCATCGTGCAGCAACTGCTGCTGCGCGCGCTGGTCGCGCGCTTCTGGGCCGCGCCGTACACGACGCCGCTCACGCGCTGGGGCACCGCGCTGCACGACCGGTTCATGCTGCCGGAATTTCTTCAGATGGATTTCGACGACGTGCTGGCCGAGCTGCGCGACGCCGGTTTCGCGTTCGATCCGGCGTGGTTCGCCCCGCACTTCGAATTCCGGTTTCCGCTGTTCGGGCAGATCGCGGTGAACGGGATGGAACTGTCGCTGCGCGGCGCGCTGGAACCGTGGCACGTGATGGGCGAGGAAGGCGCGCCCGGCGGCACGGTGCGCTACGTCGATTCGTCGGTCGAACGGCTCGAAGTGAGCGTGACGGGGCTGAACGACAACCGGCACGTCGTGACCGTCAACGGCCGCGCGCTGCCGCTGCAGCCGACCGGCACCGTCGGCGAATACGTCGCGGGCGTGCGCTACAAGGCGTGGTCGCCGCCGTCGGCGCTGCATCCGACCATCGGCGTGCACGCGCCGCTCACGTTCGACATCGTCGATACGTGGCTGCAACGCTCGCTTGGCGGCTGCCGGTATCACGTCGCGCATCCGGGCGGGCGCAACTACGCGACGTTCCCGGTCAATGCGTACGAAGCGGAGAGCCGCCGGCTCGCACGCTTCGTCGAGATCGGGCACACGCCGGGCCGGATGGAGGTCGCGGCCGCCGCGCCGAGCCGCGAATTCCCGTTTACGCTCGACTTGCGGCGGCCGTGATCGATCGATGACAGGGCGGACGACGATGCGCGGTTCGCGACCGCCCGGCGCACCGGCCGGTCGCGGCCCCGCCGGAATGCTAGGATGCGGGCAGAATGCGGTTCCGCACTGCGGCTTGCCGCCTGAATGGCGGCGCGCATGCGCGGCCGCACCCTGACGACGGAACGACATCGTGCCGCCCATTGACCTCGATCATCTCGCCGCCCTCGACGCGATGCCCACGCTTTTCGATACCGGCGCGCAGCCGGACGCCGCCGAACTGGCCGCCGCGCTCGCGGCGCCGGCCGCCGCCGGCCGCTACGACGAACTGCGCGGCAGCGCGGCCGGCCTGCACGCGCCTGCGCTGGCGCCCGCGTGGCGCAGCTTCTTCACGTCGATCGGCAGCGACGGCGTGGCCGACCTCGACCGCCGCGCCGACGCGCTGCACCGGCGCATGCGCGAGAACGGCCTGTTCTACCAGTTGCACGAGCAGCGCGCCGGCGACGGCGCGGTCGGCCCGTGGTCGCTCGACCTGCTGCCGCTGATCGTCACGCCCGAGGACTGGGTCGGGATCGAGCGTGGCGTGCTGCAGCGCGTGCGGCTGCTCAATGCGACGCTGGCCGACCTGTACGGGCCGCAGACGATCCTGCAGCGCGGGCTGCTGCCGCCCGCGCTCGTGACCGGCCACCCCGGGTATCTGCGTGCGATGCGCGGCGCGCGCGTGCCGGGCGATACGTGGCTGCACGTCGTCGCGTTCGATCTCGCGCGCGGCCCGGACGGCCAATGGCGGATCGTCGCGCAGCACACGCAGGGCCCGGCCGGGCTCGGCTACCTGCTCGAGAACCGGCTGATCGTGTCGCGGCTCTTTCCGCGCGGGTTTCGCGGGCTGCGCGTGCAGCGGCTTGCGTCCGCGTACCGCGCGCTGCTGCAGAGCATGCAGTCGCTCAGCCCTGCCGCGAAGAGTTCGCGGATCGTGCTGCTGACGCCGGGGCCGCACAGCGCGACCTATTTCGAGCATGCGTATCTCGCGCGCTATCTCGGCCTCACGCTCGTCGAAGGCGGCGACCTGACCGCGCGCGACAACCGCGTGTTCCTGAAGACGCTGAGCGGGCTCGAACCGGTGCACGGCATCCTGCGGCGCGTCGACGATGCGTGGCTCGATCCGCTCGAACTGCGGCCCGATTCGATGCTCGGCGTGCCGGGGCTGTTGCAGGCCGTGCGCGCGGGCAACGTGCTGCTCGCGAACGCGCCGGGCTCGGGCTTCCTCGAGTCGCCGGCGATGCTCGGCTTCATGCCGCGTCTCGCGGAAGCGCTGCTCGGCGAAACGCTGACGCTGCCGGCCGTGCATTCGTGGTGGTGCGGCGAGGCGGCCGCGTGCGACGACGCGCTGCCGCAGCTCGCGCGCGGCATCGTGAAGGCATCCTATCCACCCGACGTGCAGGAAGGCGGTGCATTCGAACCGGTGATCGGCGCGCGGCTCACGCAGGCGCAACTGGCGGAATGGCGCGCGCGGATTCTCGCGCAGCCCGAACACTACACGGTGCAGGCCGACCTGCCGCTGTCGCAGGCGCCGACCTGGCCGCGGCCCGACGCGCCCGACGGCAACGACAGCGCGCGCATCGTGCCGAAGCCGCTGCTGCTGCGCGTGTTCGCGCTCGCCGACGGCGCGCAGCGCTGGCGGCTTCTGCCGGGCGGGCTGTCGCGGGTCGGCACGCGCGACGCGCTGTTCAACGCGCCGATGCCGCGCGGCGGCAGCACCGTCGACACGTGGGTGATGACCGAGGGCATCGTCGATTCGACGACGCTGCTGCAGACGCATCTCGGCCCCGACGACCTCATCGAACGGCCGCGCGCGATCGCGAGCCGGGCGGCCGAGAACCTGTTCTGGCTCGGCCGCTACACCGAGCGCGCGACCAACCTGATGCGCCTCGCGCGCGCCGCGCTCGAACGGCTGCGCGGCGAAGACGACGTCGACAGTCCCGCGCATCTGGAACTGATCGACACGTTGTGCCGGGACACCGGGCTGATCGCGGCCGACGCGCCGCACGCCGTCGATGCGCCGCGCGCGTTCCAGCATGAGCTGGCGACGTCGCTGACGCGCGGCGCCGACCGCACGTCGGGGATCGCGTCGTGCCTGTTCGGCATGCGCGGCGCGGCTGCCGCGATCCGCGAACGGCTGTCGAGCGATCAGTGGCGGCTGATCGACGACGCGACCCAACTGTTCGCCGACAGCGCAGGACAGCAGGAAGCGGAGGAGCAGGTCGGCAACGACGCGCTGCAGTTGCTCGAGCGCCTCGGCCTGCTGCTCGGCGCGATCACCGGTGCGCAGACCGACAACATGACGCGCGACGACGGCTGGCGATTGCTGTCGATCGGCCGGCAGATCGACCGGCTCGACTTCCTGTGCAGCGTACTGAAGTTCGCGTTCGACGAAGGCGCCGTGCATCGGCAGGACGGCTTCGAGCTCGTGCTCGAACTGTTCGACAGCACGATCACGTTCCGCTCGCGCTTCCAGCGCGGCTTCGACGTCGCGCCGCTGCTGTCGCTCGTCGTGCTCGATACCGACAACCCGCGCTCGCTCGGCTGGGTCGTGCAGGCGCTGCGCGGCCGGCTGACGAAGGTCGAACGCGGCGAAGGCTATGCGCTGTCGGAACTGGCCGAGACGGTTCCGGACATCCCCGCGTGGTCGCTGCACGAGCTGTGCGAGACCGCCGAAGACGGCCGACACGACAAGCTGCTCGCCGCGCTCGACACGACGGTAAAGGCCGTCTGGGAGCTGTCGAACCGGATCGGCGAGCGCTATTTCAGCCACGTGCGCGAGGCGGGCAGGACGCTATGGTGACGACGAAAGGCGCACCGAAAACCCCGGCTGGTTCCGGCAACGCACGGCAGGCGCCGCCCTCGGCTCCGGCGGCGACGGTTGCGCCGGCCGCCGTTGCGCCGGGCCGGTTGCTGCGTGTCACGCACGACACCGAATACCGTTATGCGGCGCGCGTCGAATCCGCGCAGCACCAGGCACGCCTGCAACCGCTCGCGACGCCGCGCCAGCAGGTGCTGTCGTTCTCGCTCGACATCGAACCCGCACCGGAATCGGTTTGTACCGAAGTCGACGCGTTCGGCAATGCACGTGCTTCGTTCGCGCTGAACCTGCCGCACGACACGTTGCTGGTGCGCAGCCGCAGCACCGTGCGCGTGACGCCGCCCATGTGGTCGCTCGGCGCGCGCGGCGCGCCGCCGCCTGCGATCGCGAACCCGGACGCCGCGCATGGCACCGCATGGGAGGCCGTGCGCGACCGCCTGCGGTTCCGCGCGGGGCAGCCTTACGACCCGGCGAGCGAATTCGTGTTCGCGTCGCCGCACGTGGCGTGCGACCCGGAACTCGCCGCATACGCGGCCGCGAGCTTCACGCCGCAACGGCCGCTCGTGCAGGCGGCATGGGACCTGATGCGGCGCGTGCATGCCGATTTCGCGTACACGCCGAACAGCACCGACATCACGACGTCGGCGCTCGACGCGCTGCGGTTGCGCAAGGGCGTGTGCCAGGATTTCGCGCACGTGATGATCGGCGCGCTGCGCTCGCTCGGGCTGGCCGCGCGTTACGTCAGCGGCTACCTGCTCACGCAGCCGCCGCCGGGCCAGCCGCGGCTGATCGGCGCCGACGCTTCGCATGCGTGGGTCGAGGTTTACGACCCCGCGTGGCCCGAGGACAACGGATGGCTGCAACTCGATCCCACCAACGATCGTGCTCCCGGCGACGACTACGTGATGCTGTCGGTCGGCCGCGATTATGCCGACGTGACGCCGCTGCGCGGCGTGATCCGCGGCGGCGGCGCGGATCAGGAGCTGAAGGTCGGTGTGACGGTCGAGCCGCTCGATGCGGCCTGAGGGTACTGTCAGGCGGGGCTCGCGCGCTTTAAGTCTTCGTTAATTCTGCACGCCTAGCATGGTGATGCCGGCGGACGGCTCGGACCCCGGTCCGGCGCGCCGGCGGCACGCGCGGGTGCGTCGACGTCACGGCGCCGCGCCGTCGCGCGTCGCCATTTCCCTGCAACGGCGGCGGACATGATCAAGAATTTCGACTATACGCTCGGCAACGAGAAGATCGAGCTTTGTGCGAGCTTCGGCGCGGGTCCGGCATTCCGCCGTGTGCTCGTGAGCCGTGCGGATTCGATGGAAACACTGGTGGTGCTCGACGCACGCGGGCTGTCGGGCCTGCTGAAGGTGGCGACCGAAGAACCGGAAGGGCTGCTCGACGACGCGATCCGCAAGGTCGGTGACGAACAGCTCGTCGAGCGGGCGATCCGCGGCCGGACGATCGTCGAAGCCGCACTGTGATCGGGCGGCGCGTGAGCGTGCCGGCAGGCACGGCAACACGCGCCGCGTCGCGTGACGTCGCTCAGGCGGCGAACCGGTCCGTCGCCACAACCAGCGCCTCCAGAATCCCCGGCTCGTTGTACGCGTGCCCGGCGCCGGGCACGATTTCGAACGTGGCGTCCGGCCACGCCTTCGACAACTCCCACGCGGTGCGCGCCGGCGTCGCGATGTCGTAGCGGCCCTGCACGATCACGCCAGGGATGCCGGCGAGACGATGCGCGTCGCGCAGCAACTGGCCTTCCTCGACGAAGCCCTTGTTCACGAAGTAGTGGTTTTCGATCCGCGCGAACACGAGCGCATAGTGGCCGTCCGCGAAGTGCGCGGCGAGCGCGGGATCGGGCAGCAGCGTGATCGTGCGGCCCTCCCAGATGCTCCATGCGCGCGCGGCTTCGAGTTTCGCGGCTTCGTCGTCGCCGGTCAGCCGACGATGGTAGGCGGCCATCAGGTCGCCGCGCTCGGCTTCCGGAATCGGCGCGAGGAAGTCTTCCCAGTGATCGGGGAACAGCCACGACGCGCCGTCCTGGTAGTACCACAGCAATTCCGCGCGACGCATCGTGAAGATGCCGCGCACGATCAGCGCGCTCACGCGTTCCGGATGGGTTTCCGCATACGCGATCGCCAGTGCGCTGCCCCACGAGCCGCCGAACACCAGCCATTGCTCGGCGCCGACCATCTCGCGCAGGCGCTCGATATCGGCGACCAGATGCCACGTCGTGTTGTTCTCGAGGCTCGCATGCGGCGTCGAGCGCCCGCAGCCGCGCTGGTCGAACAGCAGGATGTCGTAGCGCTCGGGATCGAACAGGCGGCGATGGTCGGGGCCGCAGCCGGCGCCCGGGCCGCCGTGCAGGAATACGGCGGGCTTGCCGGCCGGATTGCCGCAGCGCTCCCAGTAGATGCGATGGCCGTCGCCGGTGTCGAGGTGGCCGTGGGCGTAGGGTTCGATCGGTGGGTACACAGGCAGGCTCCGGGTGAGGGTCGACAGGAGGCGGACGAGGCGCGGACCGGTGTGCGGGCGGGGTACGGTACTGCGTGGATTGCTGCGCCGCAAAAGTCGTTGCGTGGGCATCGGACCGGCCGCCGCCGGACAAGGTTTGTCATTATGCCCATTCGTCGCGCCGGACGTTGACCCGCCGGGAAGCGGCGTCGCCGGCGGTGTGAGTCACGCGGATTTTTGAAGCAATTTCATTCCGATATTTTTCATACAAAATCCGGCGACAGGTCGGCGGGCTGATCGGACGCCGGCCCATTCCCGCTCCTTCACCGTGCCAACGGAAACCAGCCGATGAACCATCGCGTCACGCAGTTGACCGGGTTGCGCGCCGTCGCGGTCGCGATGGTCGTCGTCGGTCATGCCGAGCATGTGCTACCCGGCGGCTATACCGGCTGGTACGCGCCGTTGCGGCTGATCGCCGATGGGCGGCTCGGCGTGCTGATCTTCTTCGTGCTGAGCGGTTTCCTGATCACCAACGTGCTGCGCGCCGAGTTCGCGCGCACGGGCGGCATCGCGCTGACGTCGTTCTACGTGCGCCGGGCGCTGCGGATCTGGCCAGCTTGCTACGTGTATCTCGCGGCGGTGGCGATCGTCGCGTTCGCCGGCGGGTTCGATGTCGACCGCCGGCAGTGGCTTTATGCGGCGCTGCACCTGTGGAATTACTCGGCGTGGTTCGGGCTGACCGGGGACAACGCGCTGCATCCGGACGGCGCGTGGTACCTCGGCCATTTCTGGTCGCTCGCGCTCGAGGAGCAGTTCTACTGGTTCTGGCCGCTGCTGTTCGTGTTCGGCATCCGCCGCACCGGCACGCGCTGGCTGGCCGCGCTGATCCTGATCGTACCGCTGGTCCGTGCGACCACGTATTTCCTCGCGCCCGCGCTGCGCGGACAACTCGGGATGATGCTGCATACGGGTATCGATCCGATCCTGATCGGCTGCTATGCGTCGCTCAACCGCGAACGGCTCGAAGCGTGGATCGGCTCGTGGCGCGGCGAGGCGCGCATCGTGACGGCGCTCGTGTTCGTCGTGCTGCTCGGCATGCCGCTCGCCGAACACCGGCTCGGCGGCTTCTGGAATGCGACGTACGGCGTGACGCTCGAAGCCGCGCTGATCGCGATCGTCATCGTCGTGCTGAATTTTCGCAGCGAGTTCTGGTGCGCGCGCTGGCTGCGCGCCCGGCCGGTGGTGTTCGTCGGCACGATCTCGTTCAGTCTTTATCTGTGGCAGCAGCCTTTTGCGAATCCGGATCTGCCGGTGCCGCATGGGTTTCCGCTGGGCATCGTATGGGCGCTGATTGCCGCGACCGCCAGCTATTTCCTCGTCGAAAAGCCGTTCCTGCGGCTGAAGGATCGCTATTCGGCGCGCGAGGCGCGACGCGTGCGGGACGACGCATTGCGGAGGCCGGCGCCGACCGAGGCGATCGGGCCGAAGGTGGTGGAATAGGTGGGCGGGGTGGTGATTCGCGTGGCCTTACTTGAAGCGCTTCTTCGAGGCGGGTGAATACCAGAAGTCGCGGAACATATCGATTCCATACGACTTGCCGTCGTATTTGACGATCGTGCGCACGGTACGTTTCCCGGTGGCCGAGCCATTGTCGTCGTCGCTTTCCATATCGGTGACGTGCGCCGTAATCGATAGATCCGCGAAACCGTTGTGAGACGTTTTCTCGACAGCAATCGTCATGTGCGCAGATTCACTACGCAAGTCGCTCGTGTCGGGGCCGCAAGCGGTGCCCGTGGTGGCTACCCAGCCATGGAGATTTGTACCGAACACCGGCCGGAGGCGGGCGCCGTCGCGAATCCACAGCGTCAGGTCGTTCTCGGGGTATGCGTCCACGCAACTTGGCCCGCGCGCGCTGCTGGTAAACACGACGCCGAACGCACGCACGTCGGGCGACAACCGGTAGGGCGCCGTGTCGATGCGGTAGCTGTTCTCGCCGATCTCAGTCGCCGCATCCTCTTCGACCACCGATCTATCGGCCGCCACGACCTTGCCGCCCTCGACGAGCGCGACGACCTGCAGCTTTTTGCTCTCGTCCGGGTTCTTGCTTTTGGGCAGCGAATCGAACGCGACGGCCGCGATCGTCGTTTGCGGCGCGTTCGGCATGGCCTTGCATGACGACGCGACGACGAGCCGATCCGCGTCGCGCGTGGCGATGCGTGCGCTCGCGATGCCGGCCCAGCGGGCGATGGCTGTGACGGTTTCGTCGCCGCAAGGATGATTATCGGCGGCGTGAGCGACGGGGAAGGCGGCGAGCGCCAGTATTGGGGCGAAGCGCAGGACTCTCATTGTCGCGATCGGAAATGTCTCTTCATGGATTTTCGTGGGTGTCGTTTACCGGCCCGTTGTTGCCGTTGAGCTTTGACGAAAGCTGTTGTTCAATGAGATGTTAGGCGGCAACCGCAAGAACCTAGTTAAGTGCACCACAGCACTCCTTGTATCGCTTTCCGCTTCCGCAGGGGCACCGCGCGTTTCGGGACACCGCCGGCGCTGACTGCAAAGCTTTCTTTACGGCCTCTTCGAGCACCAAAAGCTCACTTGCCTGAATCACGTATCCAAGGTTGTTCGGGATACTTCCAACTGCTATCGACTTCGTATCCGTTGGAACGTCAACTACGACGATCTCGCCGGTTGTAGTGTGTTGAGGGCCGGCGTACAGGGTTCCAAGCAATGCCACTCGACTTCCTGCACAAAGCGAACCGTTCGGGCTGACATAGCTTCCAATATTCGCCAAGAATACGGGGGATCCTGACGAGCCAGGGAAGCAAGCCGCATCAATGAGGAACTCAGGCTTCCCGTTCAATTTCAGCTTGGGATGTGTTGCCGTAATTCCCTTTCTGATGATTGGTAGATTGTGAAGCTGATCCCATAGACCGTTGGGGTAACCAATCATCACGATCTCCTCCATCGGAGGCAAAGACTCCAGAAGATCGTTGCTTGCGAGCGCCCCTTTACCAAGAGGTACAAAATGATAGGCCCGCCCGTCCTTGCTTGCACTATTTAAGATTGGGCCTATAGGAAAGGCAACTAGATCTATCGTGGCTGTAGGGTGGGGTATGCAATATTTACCCAAATCGTTAAGGACTACGGCCTCATGCTTCCCAAGCTCTGGAGTACCGTCTTTATTCTTCAACGTTAAATGAAAGACTCCTCGGATCGCACCCTCGACAACATGCTTGTTCGTCACTACGCAGGGAAGTACTGTCCCCTCTGCCTCGCAGAACATAAAGATGTAGCCAGAACCCGACGAAATTCTATTCTGTGAATCCGTGCATTCAATGCGCACCGTGCTATGCACAAGTTGCGTGATGGGATGGATGAACTGAGACATCGATCAAAGCGCTTTACGTTCAAAGATTTTCGAAGAATAAAAAAGGCCCTTGCGGGCCTTTCGTCGACGAAGATGCGGACAACGCTTACCGCGTCAACGCCGTAAACCCCTCCAGCAACCGCTCGACATCGGCCGCCTGAATCGCGCCCATCGTCGAGATCCGGAACAGTTCCTTCGACAGCCCGCCTTGCCCGGCATAAATCACGAAGCCGCGTGCCTTCAGCCCGTCGTGCAGCGCTTCGTACGTTACACCTTGCGGCAGCCGATACGCACGCAGCACGACCGACGACGCACCTTCCGGCAGCACCAGCGGCATCCCGCGCGCCGCAAGCCCGGCCTGCGCCTGGTCGGCAAGCGCCTTGTAATGCGCATGCCGCGCGCGCCAGCCGCCAGCCTCGTCAAACTCGCGCAGCGCCTCGACGAGCGCGTAATACGCATGCACGGAAGGCGTAAACGGCGTATTCCGCTGATCCTGCAGCTTCGCAAGCCGCCCGAGATCGAGGTAGTAAGTCCGGCTCGCGGCTTTCACGAGCGCGCTGCGGCGCACGATCACGAACGCCGCGCCCGGCACGCCGTGCAGGCACTTGTTCGCGGTAGCGGCAACGGCGTCGATCACGCCACCGCCGAAATCGATCGCTTCCGCACCGAAGCTGCTGACGCCATCGACAAGCATCTTCACGCCACGGGCACGACAGACTTCGGCGATCGCATCGAGATCATTCAGCCGGCCCGTCGTCGTTTCATGATGAATCACCGCGACGTGCGAATAACCGCCGGCGTCAAGACGCGCACCGATCTGCGCGAGATCCGGCGCCTGCATCCACTCATGCTTGAGCACGTCATGCGCGATGCCGTACTGCGTGGCGATCTGCGTGATCCGCTCGCCGTACACGCCGTTCTCGATCACGAGCAGCTTGCCGTCCTGCGGCACGAGCGCCGCGATCATGCTCTCGACGGCGGCCGTGCCCGAACCCGTCATCAGCACGGCAGCCCATTCGGCCGGATCGAGTTCGTACGCGGCGACGAGGCGCGCGCGCGCTTCATCCTGCAGGTCGAAGAATTCGCCTTCGCGATGGCACAGATCGGGTTGCAGCAGGCTGCGGCGCACGCGTTCGGTGAGCGTGACCGGGCCGGGGTTCAGCAGCAGCATCAATGGGCTCCTTCAACGTGGGCTTCGGTCTGCTCGGCGCCGATGTGCCGCATCAGACGGGTCTTGACCTCGACCGGCGTGACGGTCGGGCGGGGCAGGCCGTCGGGCACGCCCGTGCGGATCGCCACGCGAACGAACTGCGCACCGGATGGCCGGCCCCCCTCGCTGGTTGAGGCGAGCGTCGCATCGAGCACGTCGAGCGTATCGCCTTCGACCGCCGACGCGTAACCGCAAGCGGCCGCGACGCCCGCGAACGACACATGCTGCGACACCGTCGCCTGGCCGCCCGTCGATTCGTGCGCGCCATTGTCGAGCAGCGCGTGCGTGAGGTTGGCCGGGCCGTAGGTGCCGAGCGTCGCGAACACGCCCATGCGCATCAGCGCGGCGCCGTCGCCGTCGACGGCCACCACGCGCAGGTCGGGGCGCGCGAGCGCGAGGCCGAGCGCGAGCGGCGTCACGCAGCCCATCGAGCCGACCATGTACAGCTGGTTCGGGCGATCGTCGAGCGCGTAGAGTTCGCGCCCGCAGAAACCGGTCGATGCGAGCACGACGGTCGAATCGACCGGCGTATGCGCGATCACGCGCTGCAGCGCGTCGTGACGGGTCGGCCACGCGTCGGCCGATGCGGCGCGCGACGACGATTGCGCGGCGACGTGCGCGCGCGGCTTCGCGGCCGGGTTCGCCTTCAGTTCATACGGCGCGACGCTGCCTTTCTGCATCACGAGCGCGTACGGGCGGCCCGTCGCGTCCATGTGCGCGATCGCGCGGTCGAGTGCCGGGCCGACCTGTTCGGGGTCGGTCGGGAACGTCTCCCACGGGATCTCCATCGTGTCGAGCATCGCCGGCGTGATCGGGCCCATCAGCGCATGCTGCGGCTCGTCGGCTACGCCCGGCTGGCCGCGCCACGTGACGATCAGCAACTGCGGCAGGCGGAACGTCCAGGTCAGCGACGTGAGCGGGCTCACCGCGTTGCCGAGCCCGGAGTTCTGCATCATCGCGATCCCGCGCTTGCCGCCGAGCGTCGCGCCCGCGATCAGCGCGACCGCGTCGCCTTCGTTCGCGGCCGACACGTAGTGCAGCGTCGGGTCCTGCAGCACGTAATTGATGAACGGCGTCAGGTACGAGCAGGGCACGCCCGCGTACCAGTCGAAGCCGCGTTCGCGCGCGGCCTCGACGAACTGGGCCGCTTCGATCATTGCGCGCCCCCGTTGCCGGTACCCGGTTCGGACAGCGGCGTCTGGCCGTGCGCGAAGTCGCCCGCGCGACGGAAGTCTTCCAGATCGTTGACGCCGCGCCAGTGGCCGTGCACGTACTGCACCTCGATCTTCTCGCCGGCGGCGATCAGCTCGTTCAGCAGCGACGGGATGTCGAGCGTGTCGAAATCAGGACGTGCCTGCAGCGTCGCGAGCATCGCCTTCAGGCGGTCGACGCCGGCGCCGCGCACGTTCAGCAGACCGATCCAGCGGCCGTGCGGCGTGCCCGCGGCGACGTCGCTCGATACGCGTTGCAGATAGGTCTTCTGGCCGAACAGGCCGCGATCGTCGGCTGCCGAGCAGAGGGCGAAGTCGCGCACGCTCTGATTGGTCTCGGTGAGCGACGAATCGACCACCACGCTGAACTCGGCCTCGCTCTCGGCGAGGTCGCGCACGATGTAGCTGCGGAACAGCAGGTCGCCGTACGAGATCACGGTGTCGCCGGTCAGGCGTTCGGCCGCGCATGCGAGCGACGCGAGCTCGCCGGTCTGCGCGTGGCGCTCGTTGACGATGAGCTTGATGCCCGACGTATCGATCGCATCGGCGCGATAGCCGCCAACCACGGTGATGTCGTTCACGCCGTGCGTCTTGAAGCCGTCGACGAGCCAGCGCAGCAGCGGCTTGCCGGCGACCGGCAGCATGACCTTCGGCTTGTCTTCGGTCACGGCTTCGAGGCCCTTGCCGCGGCTCGCGGCGAGCACGATCGCGGCGTTCGACGCGCGCGACGACGACGACAGGTAGATACGCTCGGCGGCCGAGTACTCGTCGGCGTCCTGCAGGCGGAAGATCTCGTTGACCGACGCAACCCGGTCCTCGACGTTGATCAGCGTTTCGCTTTCGTGGATCTCGCGCGCGGTCGCCTGCATCGCCGATGCCGACGCGCGGATCAGATGATTCGCCCAGATCACGGTGCTGATGCCGGCCTGGCGGAACACGTCGGTCGGCGTGCTGTAGTACTTGGTCGGCACGATCACGAGCGGCGCCTTGCCGCTCCATTCGCGCGCGAACTGCAGGATCTCGTCCGGGCGCGACAGCTTGCTGTGGATCAGGATCGCGTCGGCGCCGGCTTCCGCGTACGCGTTCGCGCGGCGCAGCGCCTCGTCCATCCCCCAGCCTGCGATCAGCGCCTCGACGCGCGCGACGATCGAGAAGTCGGGATCGGTCTGCGAATCCTTGCCGGCCTTGATCTTGCCGCAGAATTCGTCGATTTCCGCGAGCGGCTGGCGCTCGCCGCCGATGAAGCTGTTGGTCTTCGGGAACTGCTTGTCCTCGATGCAGACGCCCGCGATACCGCGCTGTTCGAGCTTCTTCACGAGGCGGCGCACGTTGTTGAAGTTGCCGTAGCCGGTGTCGCCGTCGAGCAGGATCGGCAGGTCGCTCGCATCGGCCATGAACTCGAGCACGTCGACGACCTGGGTCCAGCTCGCTTCGTTGTTGTCGCGCACGCCGAACTGCGCGGAGATCGCGAGGCCCGACGCCCAGATGCCCTTGAAGCCGGCTTCGCGGACGATCCGCGCGGACAGGCCGTTGTGCGCTTCCATCAGGAATTCGAGATCGCTGCTCACGAGCATGCGGCGCAGGCGCGCGCTGCGCGATTCGGTGAAGTTGGGTTCGCGTGCGTTCATCGTGCGGCTCCGGCGGTGGTGCGTTGAATCAGGGGAAGAATGTCTTGCGTCGCGCGTGCGACGTCGTTCGGGAAGTCGATCTCGATCCACGGCGAGCCGGTGACGTCGGCGACGTCGAACGAATGGCCGCCTTCGAGCAGCAGGTCGCGCACGGCTTCCTCGTGCGGCATGTTCGCGCGGCCGCTGTCGACGTAGCCCGCGACGATCGTCGCGAGGCGGCGTGCGGTGCCTTCGGTGAAGCGGAAGAAGCCGACCGATTCGCCGATCGTGTCGTAGTCGAGGTCGACCGCGAGCTGCTTGCGCAGCTCGACCGGCACGCCGTTCTTCAGGCACAGCTTGACGGGTTCGTCGCCGGCCTCGAAGTCGCGGTCGATCAGCAGGCGGTCGACGGTCTTGTCGGCATCGGCCACCAGCGCGTGCAGGATGTTCTCGTCGTACAGCACGTCCGCGTCCATCAGCAGCACGTCGCCGCCGCGCGTCATCGCATCGGCGACGGTATGCACGGTCAGCACGCTGCCGAGGTCGTAGCGGTCGTTGATCACGATCTCGGCGGTGCGGCCGAGGCGCTTGAGCTCCTGTTCGACCTTCTCGTGCTGGAAGCCGAGCCCGAGCACGATGTCATCGACGCCCGCGGCGTCGAGCACGCGCAGATGGCGCTCGAGCAGCGACACGTCGTCGAAGCGCAGCAGGCACTTCGGGAACTGCGCCTCGGGCGGTTGTTGCAGGCGCAAGCCGAGGCCTGCCGCAAGAATGATGGCTCGCATGGGTTCTCCAACCAAAAAGCCGGCGATCTGAACGATCAGTCGGCGAGCGGCTGCGGCGCACGACGCCGCTGCCAGTTTCTTTCACTGAAATGCAGATAGAGCAGGCCGGGCAGGCCGAGCGCGAGTTCGCGCGCGCGCTTCGCGAGAGACAGCGCGAGCGCTGCGTCGGGCGGCAAGCCGACCAGCGGCGCGAGCAGCAGGTAGCCGCCTTCCTGCGCACCGAGCGAGCCGGGGATCGCGAAGGCCGCCCCGCGAATCGCCTGGCCGACGCTTTCCAGCAGCAGCGCGTCGAGCCAGCTGACCGGGTGCCCGAGGAAGTGCAGCGCGAGCCACACTTCCGCGGTGCCGACGATCCAGCCGACGAGGCTCAATGCGAAGGTCTTCGCGACTTTCGCGCGATCGCGGTACAGCGCGCCGACCGCGTCGTCGATCGCGTCGGCGCGCGTGGCCAGCGACGACCAGTCGCGCGGACCGAGCAGCTTCGACGCGAGGCGCAGGCCGCGGCCGAACAGCCCGCGCCGCTGCGCCGCGTAGAACGCGACGGCGAGGGCGCCGAGCACGCCGGTGGCGATCAGCGCGGGCGTGCGCAGATACGCGACCGACTCGTGCGTCGCATACAGGCTGAACGCGGCGATGCCGATCAGCGCGAACGCCATCTGCGCGAGCGCCTGCATCGTCGTGCCGACGGTCATGGCGGCAGCCGCGTCGGCCATCCGCGTGCCGCGCTGCGCGAGGTAGCGCACCATCAGCACGGGGCCGCCGATCTGCCCGGCGGGCAGCAGGCTGTTTACCGATTCGCCGACCCAGCGCGCGCGCAGCGCGTTGCCGAGTTCGGCGCCCGGCTGCCCGCGGCGGAACATCACGGAGATCGCGACCGCGTCGATCGCGAGCGGCACGACGTGGAACGCCGCGACGAGCGCGAGGCCCCAGCCGGCCGCGAGGAGCGTGGACGCTACCGCGCCGACGCCCTGCCAGGCCAGCAGTGCGATGAAGAGTGCGGTCCCGAGGGACAGCAGGATGAGGCCCGCACGTGTCATGACCCGCTCGTGCGTCGCGTGGCCAGTTGCTTGAACACCTGGCGGAAACCGAAATACGCGATCGCGTCCTTCATGTTCGAGATGAAGCGCTTCCACGGCCGCATGCCGGGGTTCGTCACGTATTCGAACGTGAGCGACACGCGCATCTCGTTCTGGCCGAGCGGCGTGATGCGGTGGCGCAGCTTGTCGCCGTCGAACAGCACGATGCCGCCGTCGGCGATCTGCACGGAGCCCGGTTGATCAGGCACGTCCGGGTTGCGCGTATGCAGCTCGTAGTCGAGCCGGCACGACGATTCGTCGATCACGCCGATCAGCAGCGTGTAGCGGCGGCCATCGTAGTACGACGTGTCGTAGTGCCAGCCGATGTGGTCGCCGGGCTTCGTGTAGTAATACAGCGCGTACGCGTGCGGATCGTCGTCCGGCGACAGCATCAGCTTGTCGCCGGTGATCTTCTCGAGGAAGGAGAGGAGTGCCTTCGAGCGATACAGCTCGGCGATGTACGGCGCCTGCTCGTCGATCGTATGGCGGCTCACGCTGCCGCCCTGCTTGTGGCCGGGCAGGTAATTGCGGTTCAGGCCGGCCTGCATCGCGCGGGCCGCGTTCGCGAGCTTCGCGTGCGCGTCGGCCGGCAGGAAGGTGTCGAGGTAGAGGAACGAGCCCTGGCGCGTGTAGTCGCCGCGCAGGCGGTCGAGGTCGAGCTGGCCGACGCGGTCGGCCACGGTGCGATCGGGATCGGCCGCGGCCGCGCGCACGGGCGCGGGGCGTGCCGGGCTCAGCACGGAATCGTCGCGCGTGCTAGGAGTCATTTGGAAGCCTGGATTTCGGTTGGGTTCTGCGCGGCCGGGGTCTGCGGGAGGTTGCCGCGCCGCACGATGCGCCACCAGTCGATCACGACCCAGGCGGCGAACAGCGGGGCGCCGATCGACGCCGCGAGCAGGAACGGCTCGACGCCGTCGACGAGCGTCACGATCGGCAGCAGGTACAGCACGTCTTCGGTCTCGAAGCCGCCGGCGAACGCCTGCTTGGTGCCGGCCTTGCCGGCGATCGATTCGATCCGCATGCGCAGGAAGAAGATCAGCGCGACGGCCGCGCCGGCGACCGCGCCGAGCAGCACCGGCGACGCGGCCATCTGGCCGCCCTGGGCGACGATGCCGACGCCCATGCTGACGAACAGCGCGACCGTGACGAGCGCATCGGCCGCGAGGTCGTAAAAATGACCGATTTTGCTGGACTTGCCGCTGATGCGCGCGAGTTCGCCGTCGGTGTGGTCGACGAAGTTCGACAGCACGATCAGGAACGCGCCTGCATTGCCCCAGACGAAGCCGCCGTGCGCGAGGCACCAGGCGCCGGCGAGGCCGATCAGCAGACGAAGGGTGGTGAGGTGATTCGGCGTGACCGGCGTATCGACGAGCGGCCGGACAAGCGAGCGCGCGAGCCGCGCATCCCAGGTGCGTGGCGGGGGCGGCTCGGGGCGTTTGACGGTTTTTCTTTGGTCCATCGGCGAAATATATACGGAATTGTAATTTGTTGCTTTTTATTCGATCAATGTCCTGACATGCGGGAGTGTTACCGCGTCTTGCAGGCATCGGCCGGTTCAAAAACGCACCCGCGAACGACGCGGCCGACCGGGCGGCCGGACCCGTCTTCCAGTGTGGTTCGCGTCGCGCGACTGTCAAGGCCGGACGGGCCTCGCAGGCCGGCGAGGCGGTGTTTTTCGCGCCGCCCGGCCGGTGTCGCGCAGCCCATGCGACCTTGATCCCCGTCAGCGCCGGAAAAACCGCATCGGGCGACAATCGGCCGCGCCGGACGGGTCGCGGCGATGACCGAGCCGAACGTCGCCGATGTCGATGCAGACCGGTCGATCGACGCGCGACGGCCGGCGATCGCGAACCGGCGATTCGCCCGATGCTTTCGTGCACCTTTCGTGGGTGTCCGGGGCGGGCGGATCGCCTGTCACAGAACGGTCGTTCGATACCCGGCAAATCCGGCAAGGATCTTTTGCATCCAGCGGACATTTCGCGGCGATCGCCTCTGCGATACTCCGACCGTGCCTGTGGTGCCGGGCCGCCCCTCGCGGCCCCAAGGGCTTCGCGTCGCTCAGGAGACACCCCCCGCGACGTCAACGACAGACCCAAGCGTCAGATAACCAGCCATGTCTTCTTCACGCATCCTCGCTCCCGCCCTGCGTTCGCTCGTCCGCACCGCCGACGAAGCCGCCGCGCTGATCCGCCCCGGCATGACCGTCGCCATGAGCGGCTTCACCGGGTCGGGCTATCCGAAGGCCGTGCCGGCCGCGCTGGCCGCCCACATCGACGCGGCGCACGCGCGCGGCGAGGACTTCCGGATCAACGTGCTGACGGGCGCATCGACCGCACCGGAACTCGACGGCGCGCTCGCCCGCACGAACGGCATCTCGATGCGGCTGCCGTACCAGTCCGACCCCACGCTGCGCGACAAGATCAACGGCGGCGAAGTCGATTACCAGGACGTCCACCTGAGCCACGTCGCGCAATACGCATGGTTCGGGCTGTACGGCGATCTCGACGTCGCGATCGTCGAAGTCGCGGGCATCCGCGAGGACGGGTTGCTGATTCCGTCCGCGTCGATCGGCAACAACAAGACCTGGCTCGAGCGCGCGAAGCACGTGATCCTCGAAGTGAATACGCGGCAGCCGCTCGGCCTCGACGGGATGCACGACATCTATTACGGCACCGCGCTGCCGCCGCACCGCAAGCCGATTCCGCTGACGAAGAGCGACGACCGGATCGGCGAGCCGTATCTGCGCTGCCCGGCCGACAAGATCGTCGCGATCGTCGAGACCGACGCGCCCGATCGCAGCAATGCATTCTCCGCGCCGGATGCGACGTCCAAGCAGATCGCGCTGCAGCTGATCGACTTCCTGCGTCACGAAGTGAAGCGCGGCCGCCTGCCGGAAAACCTGCTGCCGCTGCAGTCGGGCGTCGGCAACATCACGAACGCGGTGCTCGCGGAACTCAGCTCGGCCGGCTTCTCGAACCTGACCGCCTACACCGAGGTGATCCAGGACGGCATGCTCGACCTGCTCGACGACGGCACGCTGAGCTTCGCGTCGGCCACCGCGCTGTCGCTGAGCCCCGCCGCCGTGCAGCGTTTCGCCGACGAAATCGCGACGTTCCGCGAGAAGATCGTGCTGCGCCCGCAGGAGATCAGCAACCATCCGGAACTCGTGCGCCGGCTCGGCTGCATCGCGATGAACGGGATGATCGAGGCCGACATCTACGGCAACGTGAATTCCACGCACGTGATGGGCACGAAGATCCAGAACGGCATCGGCGGCTCGGGCGACTTCGCGCGCAACGGCTACCTGTCGTGCTTCATGTCGGCGAGTACCGCGAAGGGCGGCGCGATCTCGCGGATCGTGCCGATGGCGAGCCACGTCGACCATACCGAGCACGACGTCGCGGTCGTCGTCACCGAACAGGGGCTGGCCGACCTGCGCGGCCTGTCGCCGAAGCAGCGCGCGCGCAAGATCATCGCGACCTGCGCGCACCCGGACTACCGGCCGATGCTCGAGGACTACTTCGAGCGCGCGTCGCGCGAGAGCTTCGGCAAGCACACGCCGCATCTGCTCGCCGAAGCGCTGTCGTGGCACGAGCGCTACGTGCGCACCGGGTCGATGAAGGCCTGACGGGGCCTGGGACGGGCGCAGGCGGGCCCGTCAATCCATCGCCGCATGCGCGACGTCGACGCTCGCCGCTTTCTGCGGCGGGCGGATCAGCAGCAACAGCGGGATCATCAGCAGCGTCGCGACGCGCGAGATCTTTCCGCAGATGCTGGAGGTGGGCGATACCGCCGCCGATGACGGGCTGCGCGGCTTCACGCCCGACGAGCGCGATACGCTGGTGCGGCTGACGGTACGCCGGTGCGCGGGTCAACCGGCCAGCGCCGCGAGCGTGTACGCCGCAACGTAGAGCCCCACGCCGTACGACAGATGCGTGACGAGGCAGTGCCGGCGCGCGACGCCCGGCCGCGGCGTGCGCGACGCCGCCATGCCGAAACCGAACGCCGGATGCATCACGAAGAACGGCGCGGCCACGCTCGCGAGCCCTGCCACGAGGGCGGGGAGCAGCGTCGGCGCGTCGATCCACGCCGGGCCGGCGATCAGCACGGGCAGTGCCGCGAACGCGATGCCGATCGCGTAATGCGCGACCCATCCGAGCACGCGTTCGCCGGGCACGGGCGCGGCGGCGACGATCGACGCATGCCGGAACCGGCCGTGCGTCATGTGGCCGAGCCAACGGCCGACCAGCGCGTAGTCGAGCGACGGAATGCCGAACGCACGCCGCCGGAACAGCGTCCACAGATCCATCACGAGCGTGGCGCCCGCGCCGATCAACAGCAGTTTGAGGAGGGTATCGGGCGTGCTCATCGCGCCCCTCTACAGCGGGCGGTGATGGCGATGCGGTACAGCGGAATACGACGCGGTTTCAACGGTTTCATGACGGTTGGGGCTTGTCTTCGTGGAGTCGGGCGACTATCTTGCAACTTCAAGTTAACTTGAGGTCAAGCATGAGCCGACTGGACATTGCGGACGTCGTGCGGCGCACGGGATTGCCCGCGTCGACGCTGCGCTACTACGAGGAAAAGGGACTGATCGTTCCGATCGGCCGGCACGGGCTGCGGCGGCAATACGACGAGTCGGTGCTGGAGCGCCTGGCGCTGATCGCGCTCGGGCGGGAGGCCGGGTTCTCGCTCGACGACATCCTCTCGATGGTCGGCGCGGAGGGCCGGCCCGCGATCGACCGCGCGAAGCTCGACGGCAAGGCCGACGAGCTCGATCGCACGATCCGCCGTCTCGGCGCGGTACGCGACGCGCTGCGGCATGCGGCCGTGTGCCCGGCCGTGAACCACCTCGAATGCCCGTCGTTCCAGAAGCTGCTGCGCATTGCCGCGCATCGTCATCCGGCGCGCCGCGCGAAGGCGGAAGGTGCGTAGGCGGCGAGCCTGCGCGAAGCGGGCGGTGCGGTAGCGGTGCGGCAGGAGAGGCTACGTGGCGACGTAACGGGTTCGACCCGTCGAATCGCGAAAAGGCGACGCGGCCTGTGCCGCCTTCGACGTCAGCGAAACCGCCGACGCCTGCATCACCCTGCGTAATACACGCGGCATTCCATCTCGCGCCCGCGCACGATCCGCTTGCCGGCGAGCGCGCCGTACGTTCCGGTGAACACGGTGCGCTGGTGCTCGCATTGCACGGCGTCGTAGAAGTAGAGCGACACCCAGTCGGTCGGGCGCCCGGCTTCCGGCGTGCGCATGGCCGCATGCTGGCTCAGCACCGTGAAATGCCAGCCGCCCTTGGTCATGTGCATCACGGGCGGCGGCACGTAACCGTCCGCGTTCAGGCGCCGGTGCGCGAGCGTCGGCAGCACGCCGGCGGCCGCCTTGTTGCGGTACTGGCGATCGATGTAAAGCAGCAGTTCGACGGGCGGCTCCGTGCCGGGGCCGGCATGTCGCATATGGCCTTGCCAGCGCCGGCGGCGGCTCAGCACGTCGTCGAGCGCGGCGCGGATGCCGACCGCGCGTCGCGGGCCGACGCCCGCGATCGTTTCGAGCTGGCCGTTGCGGGCCGCGCGTTCGAGCTCCTCCAGCGTGTCGATGTGCAGTGCGTCGTGAATGCGCAGCGCGAGCGCGTGGCCGATGCCCGGCACCGCTTCGAAGGCGGACGCGCGTTCCGCGTCGCCGCGCAAGCGGTCGAGCTGGCGCCAACGTCCCGTGACCAGCAACTCGGCGATCGCCTGCGCGACGCCCGCGCCGATGTCGGGCAGCGCGCCGAGCGCCTCGACGCCGCCGGTTTCGAACACGCCGCGAATGTCGCGGTCGAGCGCGTCGACCGTATCGGCCGCCGCGCGGTACGCGGCGACCCGATACGGGTTCGCGCCCTGGTCGACGAGCCACTGCGAGGCCTCGCGCAGGCAGGCCGCGACAGTCCGGTTTTCCTCGTACGTCTGGCTGACGGTCGACTGCATGGCAAGAGACCCGGAAAGCACAAACGGAATGGACGCGGCGCGCGACGCGCCGGTCGGCTGTCAACCATTGTCGCGACGCGCGATGAAGAAAACTTGATGCGCGTCAATGGCAAACGTAACACAGGCGCGCGGCGCACGGTCGTGCCGGAGTGCGGCATGACCGTGCGCCGCGCGCGATGCGGTTACGCGTCGAGAAACGACTGCGCGTTCTCGGCCTCGGCGGCCGTACGCAGCGCGGCGAGCGCCCGTTTCTCGATCTGCCGCACGCGCTCCCGCGACATCCCCGCATCCTGCGCGATCGCGTCGTAGGTGTCGGGCTCGGCGCCGCCGAGGCCGAACCGCCGGCGCAGCACGTCGGCCTCGGTCGGCGTGACCGAACGCAGCAGCGCCCGTACGCATTCGCGCATGCGCGTGTCGGCCAGTTGCTCGAACGGGCTGGCCGATGCCTGATCCTCGATCAGCTCCACGAGGCCGGTGTCCGCGTCGGGCAGCGGCGTGTCGAGCGAGACCGGCTCGGCGGGCAGCGCGAGCACCGCGCGCAGCTTGCCTTCGTCGAGGCCGGTTTCGGCCGCGAGCTCGGCCGGCGTGGCCCGCCGGCCGGTGCGCTGCCGAAAGCGCAGCGCATGCCGCTGCACGCGCTGGTACTGGTCGCCGACGTGCACCGGCACGCGGATCGTGCGCGAACGATCCGCGACCGCGCGCGCGATCGCCTGGCGAATCCACCAGGTTGCATAGGTCGAGAACTTGAACCCGCGCCGGTATTCGAATTTCTCGATCGCGCGCATCAGGCCGAGGCAACCGTCCTGCACGAGGTCGGACAGGTCGACGCCGCGGTTCAGGTACTTGCGCGCGATCGACAGCACGAGCCGCAGGTTCGCCTCGAGCATCGCACGCGTCGCGTCGCGGACTTTCTGCTGGCCGTCGCTCAGCGCGGCTGCGAGGGCGCGCCGCGCGACCGCGTCGAAGCCCGCGGCGTCGGTCGCCGACGGATCATCGCGGGCGGTGGCGAGTGCGCGCACGGCACGACTTGCGTCGTCGACGGCCGGCGCGACCCACGCGAGCGAACCCAGCAGGGTCGCCACGTGGTTGCGCGCGTCACGGTAGTCGGCCGAACGACTGCCATGCGTATGCAACGCGTCGCGCAATGCCGACACCGCTGCGTGCAGCGCGTCGTAGCGGGCGGGCGCGGACGTTTCGCGATCCTCTTCATCGGGCGATCCGGTTGCACCCGTCGCGCGATGGCGCTCGAGCAGCGCGTCGACCGCGGGCGGATAGCCGGCAATCGCATGCAGTATCTGATGGCGGCCCGTCTCGATCTCGCGGGCGAGCACGATTTCGCCTTCGCGCGTGAGCAGGGGCACCGCGTGCATGCGCCGCATGTACAGCGCGAGCGGATCGGTCGACGCGCTCGTGCCGCGCGCGAGGTCGCCGAGCATGGCGCGGCCTTCGTCGAGCGCGTCGCGATCGACCTCGACCGGCGCCGCGCCGGCGAACGGTGCAGGCACGGCCGGCTCGTCGAGTACCGCGATGCCGATGTCGGCCAGCGCGGCGCGCACGACCTCGAGCGCGTCGGGGCTGTCGCTTTCGGGCGGCAGCGCGTCGACGAGGTCGGCGTGCGTCAGATAACCCTGCTCGCCGGCAAGGGCCAGCAGCTGGATGATCGGATCGAGCGGTGTGTCCGCCCGGGGAGTGGGGCGTGGCGTAGTCATGTCGATGGCGGCGCGAGCCGCGTTCCTGTCAGGGCGGGCCGAAGCTCGCCGGTTTGCGGTTGCCGGTGGACCGCGGACGCCCGTCCGCGCCGGTCAGCCCGACATCGTCCAAGTTGAGGGCATTTGCGCCAACTTCAACGCGGGCGCCGCGGACGGGCCAGCACGCGGCGTGCCCGCGCGGCCGTCCGGCGCAGGAAACAAAAAGTAACCGATCATACGCGCGGAAATCTGCAGGGGACGTAAGCTAGAGTCAGGCGCGCGCCCGGCGGCGGCGCGCGGATTCTGCCGGAGTACGAGATGAACCCGATTTCCGCCGCGAGGCCCGCCGTCGTCGCGCTGGCCGCATTGACGCTGGGCGGCTGCTACTACACGAGCCCGTACGGTTATGCACCTTATTACGCGCCGGTGCCCGCCACGGTGACGCAGCGCGAGATCCCGGCCGCACCGACTGCGTCCGGTCCGGCCGCGTCGACCGTGCCGCAGGCGCAGGTCGACGCCGGCACGGCGGTGCCCATGTACGTCGCCCCGGCCTACGTGCCGCCACCGTATCCGTATTACTACCCGGCGTACTACTCCGGCTGGTACGGGCCGCCCGTGACGATCGGCTTCTGGGGCCGCTGGGGCGGCGGATACTGGGGCGGGCGCGGCGGGTACTGGCATCGTCCGTGGGGCGGCGGGCATTGGGGTGGCGGTCACTGGGGTGGCGGCCATCGGCACTGACCGGCGCGCGGCGGCGCGGGAGAGCATCATGAGGAACACGATTGTCCGAAGTCTGTGCATCGTCCTGGCTGGCCTCGCGGCCGCGCCGGGCGTCGCCGATGCGCAGAGCAGCGCTTACACGAATTCGCCGGCCGAGCTGTATGCGGGGCCGGCGCCCGATTACCCGGTGGTCGCGCAGATTCCGCCCGGCACCGCGCTGGGCGTATTCGGCTGCCTGAGCGACTACACGTGGTGCGACGTCGCGCTGCCGGGCGTGCGCGGCTGGATCGATGCGCAACTGCTCGACTATCCGTATCAAGGCAGCTACGTGCCGTTGCTCGAGTACGGCGCGATCATCGGCGTGCCGGTGACCGGATTCGCGATCGGCGCGTACTGGGATCGTTATTACCGGCACCGCCCGTGGTATCCGGACCGCGACCGCTGGGCGCGCCGTCCGGAGCCGAGGCTCGGCCCCGGAGGCATGCCGCCGGCGCAAGGGCGTCCGCAACCGGGCGCGCCGATGCAGGTCGCGCCGGGCGGCCCGCCGCCCGTGCATGACACGCGGCCGTCGGCGACGCGCGGCGGCTGGAACGGTGCGAACCGTATGCCGCCGCCGGCCGCGCCAACGCCGATGCCGGGTGGGGTGGGCAATGCGCGTCCGGCGAGCCCGGCGCCCACGCCGATGCCGGGCGGAGCGGGCAACGCGCGTCCGGCCGGCCCGCCGCCGGCCGTGCTCCGGCCGCCGCCCGCGCCGGGCGGCGAGGCCCGCACGATGCCGCCGCCGGTGCGGCAGGGAGCCGGAGGCGGCGGCGGTTATGCGCAGCCGCAGGGCGGCGGAAACGGTGGCGGTAACCGCGGCGGCGGTGGCGGCGGCCCGGACGAACGCCGGCACTGACCGCGCCGGTGCCGCGGGTGCTCCGGCACCGGACGAAAAAAAGCCGCTCCGGAGAGCGGCTTCGGGATCAGGCAAGCGGGGGCGAGGTCACGCGCTACCGGTCGCCCGCAGCCCGCTGCGTCAGTCGTCGAGCAACGACAGATCGCGCACCGCGCCCTTGTCGGCCGACATGACCAGCTTCGCGTAGGCCTTCAGCGCCGCGGACACCTTGCGCGGACGCGGCTGCGCGGGCTTCCAGCCCTTCGCGTTCTGCTCCTCGCGGCGGCGCGCCAGTTCCTCGTCCGACACCAGCACGTCGATCGTGCGGTTCGGAATGTCGATGCGGATCCGGTCGCCGTCGCGCACGAGGCCGATCGCGCCGCCCGCTGCCGCTTCCGGCGAGCAATGGCCGATCGACAAACCCGACGTACCGCCCGAGAAACGGCCGTCCGTCAGCAGCGCGCACGCCTTGCCGAGCCCCTTCGACTTGATGTAGCTGGTCGGGTAGAGCATTTCCTGCATGCCCGGGCCGCCCTTCGGGCCTTCGTAGCGCACGATCACCACGTCGCCGGCCTTGACCTTGTCGTTCAGGATGTTCTCGACCGCTTCGTCCTGCGATTCGGTCACGTGCGCCGAGCCTTCGAACACGAGGATGCTCTCGTCGACGCCGGCCGTCTTCACCACGCAGCCGTCGAGCGCGATGTTGCCCGTCAGCACCGCGAGGCCGCCTTCCTTCGAGAATGCATGCTCGTACGAGCGGATGCAGCCTTCGGCGCGGTCGAGGTCGAGGCTCGGCCAGCGCGTGTTCTGGCTGAACGCGACTTGCGTCGGAATCCCGGCCGGGCCGGCCTGGTAGAACGTGCGGACCGCTTCGTCCTGCGTGCGGACGATGTCCCACTGGTCGAGCGCATCCTTCAGCGTCGGCGCGTGCACGGTCGGCACGTCGGTGTGCAGCTTGCCGGCGCGGTCGAGTTCGCCGAGGATCGCCATGATGCCGCCTGCGCGGTGCACGTCCTCGATGTGGTACTTGTTCGTGTTCGGCGCGACCTTGCACAGCTGCGGCACGATGCGCGACAGCCGGTCGATGTCCTTCATCGTGAAGTCGATGCCGGCTTCCCGCGCGATCGCCAGCAGGTGCAGGATCGTGTTGGTCGAGCCGCCCATCGCGATGTCGAGCGTCATCGCGTTCTCGAACGCCTTGAAGCCGACCGCGCGCGGCAGCACGCGGTCGTCGTCCTGCTCGTAGTGCTGGCGCGTCAGTTCGACGATGCGGCGGCCGGCGCGCTTGAACAGTTGTTCGCGGTCGGCGTGCGTGGCGACCACCGTGCCGTTGCCGGGCAGCGACAGGCCGAGCGCTTCGGTCAGGCAGTTCATCGAGTTCGCGGTGAACATGCCCGAGCACGAACCGCAGGTCGGGCACGCCGAGCGTTCGACTTCGGCGACGTCGGCGTCCGAATACGACTGGTCGGCTGCGATCACCATCGCGTCGACGAGGTCGAGCTTCTTCAGTTCGATGGCCTTGGTGACCGGGTTCGCGAGGCGCGTCTTGCCGGCTTCCATCGGGCCGCCCGACACGAAGATCACCGGAATGTTCAGGCGCATCGCGGCCATCAGCATCCCCGGCGTGATCTTGTCGCAGTTCGAGATGCACACCATCGCGTCCGCGCAGTGCGCGTTCACCATGTATTCGACCGAGTCGGCGATGATGTCGCGGCTCGGCAGCGAATAGAGCATGCCGTCGTGGCCCATCGCGATGCCGTCGTCGACCGCGATCGTGTTGAATTCCTTCGCGACGCCGCCCGCGGCTTCGATCTCGCGCGCGACGAGCTGGCCGAGATCCTTCAGGTGCACGTGCCCGGGCACGAATTGCGTGAACGAGTTGACGACCGCGACGATCGGTTTCGAGAAATCGTCGTCTTTCATGCCGGTGGCGCGCCACAGCGAGCGCGCACCTGCCATGTTGCGGCCGGCGGTGGAGGTTTTGGAACGGTAAGTGGGCATGGTGATGGCTGAAGAAATATCGCGGGAAAAGGGTGGAGGCTCGGGGAATAAAGGCCTCTCTCGCGCCCGTGCGAACAACCTCTTGAGCTGCGCCCTGGGCAAACTCCGCGATTATCCCACAGCCGCCGGGCGGGCGGCGCCGGCGGACAAGGCCGACCGGCGCGGGGCGGGCGCGGTGGGCAGCGCGTAGGCAAACGAAGCGCGGCGCGAAGGCGCGAAGACGGAACGGCGGGAACGCGCGAATTCGGAACCCGGCCATCGCCAGCGGAGCCCGGCAGCGGCTTCATCGCCCGTCTTGCCGACGATGAAGCCGTGCCATGCCGTCCGCGATCGCGCATCAATCGAGCAACGTCAGGATCTCGTCGTACAGCGGCTTCGGAATCCGCACCCCATTCGCGATGCTGCGCGCGCGGGCGTCGAAGCGCCGTTGCGACGGCAGCCGCGCGCCCTGCGCGACGATCGATTCGAACATCCGCTCGCCGCGCGCGAGCCCCGCGTCGAGATCGTCGCCGAGAAACACCTTCGGATCGAACGCGATCACGAGTTCGCCGTGGCACGGCGTCGCGCCGACGCCTTCGTCGAAGTCCATCGATTCCCGGCTCGTCATGTCGCCGATCAGCGCGCCGCCGAGCAGCTCGACCATCGCCGCGAGCGCCGACCCCTTGTGGCCGCCGAACGTGCGCATCGCGCCTTGCAGCGCGGCCTTCGGGTCGGTGGTCGGCTGGCCGTCCGCGTCGATCGCCCAGTGCGCCGGAATCGCCTTGCCCTGTTTCGCGTGCAGCTCGATGTCGCCGCGCGCGATCGCGCTCGTCGCGAAATCGAACACGAACGGCTCGCCGCCCGGGCGCGGCCACGCGAACGCGATCGGGTTGGTGCCGAACACGGGCTCGCGGCCGCCTTCCGGCGCCACCCAGCTATGGCTCGGGTTCATCGCGATGCCGACCAGCCCTTCGGCCGCGATCGCCTCGACCTCGGGCCACAGCGCGGAGAAGTGATAGCAGTGGTTGATCATCATCGCCGCGATGCCGTGCTGCTTCGCCATCTCGACCAGCACGGGCAGCCCGGTCTCGAAGCTCAGCAGCGAGAAGCCGCGATGCGCGTCGACCGCGACGACCGACGACGACAGCCGGCGCAACGTCGGCACGGCTTGCGGATCGACCTTGCCTTTCTTCAGCGACCGCACGCAGACGAGCAGCCGGTACACGCCGTGCGAATGGCATTCGTCGCGCTGGCCCTGCGTGATCACGTTGGCGATGGCGCGCGCATGCGCGTCGGACATCCCGTTGTGCATCAGCACGCGCAGCGCGAGCGCGTGGACTTCGTCGAGCGACAGCACGACTTCGGCGGTGCGCTCAGACATGGTTCACCTCGCGCGGGGCGGGCACGCCGTCGATGCGTTGCGGCACGTGCAGCGGATTGCTGCTGCGGAGCGCGTCCGGCAGCAGCGCGTCCGGCAGGTCCTGGTACGACACGGGGCGCAGGAAGCGCTCGATCGCGCGTGCGCCGACCGACGTCGTACGCGTGTCGGACGTCGCCGGGAACGGGCCGCCGTGCACCATCGCGTGGCCGACTTCGACGCCCGTGCCGAAGCCGTTGACGAGAATGCGGCCGGCCTTGCGTTCGAGCGTCGGGCGCAGCGCGGCGAACAGCGCCGCGTCGCCGTCGGCGAGATGCGCGGCGATCGTCAACTGGCCTTCGAGCGATTTCAGCACGCGATGCAGCGTGTCGGCGTCCGCGCAGCGCACGATCAGCGACGCGGGGCCGAACACTTCGTCGCGCAGTTCGGGGTGCGCGATGAACGCGTCGGCGGAGGTCGCGAACAGCGCCGCGCGGGCCTGATGGCGGCCGCCTTCGACGCCTTCGGCCAGCCGTTCGACGGCCGAGTGATCGCGCAGCGCCGCGACGCCTTGCGCATAGCTCGCGTGGATGGCCGGTGTCAGCATCGTTTGCGCGGCGACGGCGCGCACGGCATCGGCCGCTGCGGCTTCGAACGCGCGCAGCGCGGGGCCGTCGACCGCGAGCACGAGGCCCGGATTCGTGCAGAACTGCCCGGCGCCGAGCGTAAGCGACGCGACGAACTGCGATGCGATGGTGTCGTGACGCGCATCGAGCGCGGCCGGAAACAGCAGCACCGGGTTGATCGAGCTCATTTCCGCATAGACCGGAATCGGTTCGGCTCGCGCCGCCGCGATATGCATCAGCGCCACGCCGCCACGGCGCGAGCCGGTGAAGCCGACGGCCTTGATGCGCGGATCGGCGACGAGCGCCTGGCCGATCTCGCGCGATGCGTCGAACAGCAGCGAGAACACGCCGGCCGGCATCCCGCATTCGCGCGCGGCCTGCTGGATCGCGCGGCCGACGAGCTCCGACGTGCCCGGATGCGCGGAATGCGCCTTGACGATCACCGGGCAGCCGGCCGCCAGCGCCGACGCCGTGTCGCCGCCGGCCACCGAGAACGCGAGCGGGAAGTTCGACGCGCCGAACACGGCGACGGGCCCGAGCGCGACGTTGCGCAGCCGCAGGTCGACGCGCGGCAGCGGCTTGCGCTCGGCGCGAGCCGGATCGATCCGCGCGTCGAGAAAACCGCCGTCGCGCACGAGCGACGCGAACAGCGCGAGCTGGCCGACCGTACGGCCGCGTTCGCCCTCGATGCGCGCGCGCGGCAGTCCCGTTTCGACGATGCAGCGCTCGATCAGGTCGTCGCCGAGCGCCATGATGTGGCGGCCGATCGCGTCGAGGAACGCGGCGCGTGCTTCGAGCGACGTCTCGCGATAGGTGTCGAACGCGTCGTCGGCGAGTGCGCACGCCGTTTCCAGATCGTGCAGGCTCGCGCCGCCGAAGGCCGGTTCGAGCGGTTCGCCGGTGGCGGCGGCGAGCGCGTGGAGGGTGCCGTTCTGTCCGGCGACGGCCGACTGGCCGATCAGGAGCTGACCTGTGAGTTGCATGGTTTTCCTCGAAAAAAGCCGGGCCGGGCGTGGGGCGCCCGGCCGATGGAAGGGGAAAGGGTGCGGGCGCGTCAGTCCTCGTCGTCGTCGAGTTGCAGCTTGTCGGCGCGCACGCCGGTGTTCGCGCCCCAGTAGTAGATGACGAGCGCGACGGCCGCGACGACGACCGTGTCGTACGGATGCGCGAGCCGGCCCGTGCCGCCGAAGCCGCCGAGATACGACAGCACGATCATCGCCGCATAGAACGCGATCAGCCACGCGGACGAACGCACCTGCTCGGCGAGGCTCAGGTGCGCGGTCGGCACCCAGCGGCGGCACGCGAGATAGACGACGAACATCGCGATTTGCAGCCCGAGCAGCCAGGACACCGTGCTCCAGCCCGACCAGTAGACGATCAGCGCGGCGATCACGAACGACGCGGGGCCGGTGAGGCCGAACGCGCTGGCGCGGAACGGCCGCGGCAGGTCGGGCGCGGTGCGGCGCAGCGCGGCGACCGACACGGGCGCGACCGCATAGCTCAACACCAGCGCGGCCGACACGATGTTGATCAGCGCTTCCCACGACGGGAACGGCAGCGTCCAGAAGATCGCGAGTCCGAACGTGAGCCACAGGCCCGCGCGCGGGATGCCCGACGCTTCGTCGACGCGCGTGAACACCTTGAAGAACGTGCCCGTCTTCGCCCAGCCGTAGACCACGCGCGGCGTCGCGTTCATGTAGATGTTGCCGCAGCCGCTCGGCGAGATCATCGCGTCGGCGACGACCATCACCGCGAGCCAGCCGACGCCGAGCGCGAGCGCGATGTCGCGGTACGGCAGCGAGAACGCCTTGTTCACGTCGTGCCAGCCGGCGGCGAGCATGTCGGTGGGAATGCTGCCGATGAACGCGAGTTGCAGCAGCACGTAGATCAGCGTCGACAGCAGGATCGACAGGATCAGCGCGATCGGGATCGTGCGCTGCGGATTGCGCACCTCGCTCGCGACCGACACGATCGGCGTGAGCCCCAGATACGCGAAGATAATGCCGCCCGCGGACACGGCCATCTCGATGCCCGGCATGCCGAACGGCGCGAAGCCGTGCACGGTCAGGTTCGCAGGCTTGAAGAACGTGAACAGCACGCCGATCACCGCGAGCGGCACGATGAACTTGAAGATGCTGATGATGTTGTTCGCCTTCGCGAACGTCTTCACGCTCGAATAGTTCAAGTAAAAGAAGAAGCAGAGCAGCGCGGCCTGCACGAGCCAGCCGAGCGTGGTCGGGTCGCTCGATCCTTCGACCGTCAGGCCCGGAAACCACGCGGCCGCGTACTGGCGCGCGGCGACGACTTCGATTGCGATCAGGCTCGAGAACGCGATCAGCGTGATGAAGCCCATCAGGTAGCCGAGCAGCGGGCCGTGCGAGAACACCGGGTAGCGCACCACGCCGCCCGCGCGCGGCAGCGCGGCGCCGAGTTCGCAGTAGACGATGCCGAGCAGCAGCACCGCGAAGCCGCCGAGCAGCCACGAGAAGATGCCGGCCGGGCCCGCGATCGTCGACACGTGACTCGCGGCGAACAGCCACCCCGAACCGAAAATGGCGCCGAGACCGATGAACGTGAGATCGGTCAGCGACAGCTGTTTCTTGAACTTGCCGTGACCCGCGCCGGGGTGCGCGGAACGGGAAAGCGGGACAGACGGGTGTGCATTGCCTTGGCCTGGCATGGGCGTGTCTCCTGGAGGGAATATCGGCACAGGCTTGAGGTGCGCCGCGCTCCGACGGAGCAGCCGCGCCTGCCTGTCGGCCGGCAACGCCCGGTTCGAGCGACCGGGGCGGGCTGCGGGACATTCACGCGCGGCGCGGGCTGGCGCCGGGGGCGAACGGGCCCGCAGGCCATGCCGGACCGGAGACGGCGGCACGCAGGCGAAATGCCCGCGCACCGCCGCCGCAGAGGCGTCGATCAGAGACCGACGTCGGGCAGCGCCGGGCGCGTGTCGAGCGCCTTCGCGACGATGGCCTTCACTTCCGCGAGCGTCTCGCCTTGCAGCGCGAGGCGCGGCGGACGCGTGACCGCGCTACCGCGGCCGACGAGTTCTTCGCACAGCTTGATGCACTGCACGAGGTCCGGGCGTGCGTCGAGGTGCAGCAGCGGCATGAACCAGCGATACAGCGCGAGCGCTTCGTCGAAGCGCTTCTGCTTCGCGAGGCGGAACAGCGTCTCGCCTTCCTTCGGGAACGCGTTCGACATGCCCGATACCCAGCCTTCGGCGCCGACCGCGATGCTCTCGACCACGACGTCGTCGAGGCCCGCGAACAGCACGAAGCGATCGCCGACCGCGTTGCGCAGGTCGATGAAGCGGCGCGTATCGCCCGACGAATCCTTGAAGCAGACGATGTTCTCGCAATCCTGAAGCGCGATCAGCACGTCGGGCGTCACGTCGTTCTTGTAGATCGGCGGGTTGTTGTAGACCATCACTGGCAGGTCGGTGCTCGTTGCGACCGCGCGGAAGTGCGCGGCGGTTTCGTGCGGCTTCGCCGAGTAGACGAGCGCGGGCATCACCATCACGCCGTCGACACCGACGCGCTGCGCTTCGCGCACCGTGTTGCGCGCGAATTCGGTCGTGAATTCGGCGATGCCGGCGATCACCGGAATCTTGCCGCCGGCCGCGTCGCGTGCGGCCTCGATCACCTGGAGTTTCTCGCTCGTCGACAGCGACGTGTTTTCGCCGACCGTGCCGCAGACCACGAGGCCCGACACGCCGTCGTTCACCAGGTTCTTGACCACGCGGTGCGTGGCGTCGATGTCGAGGGAAAAGTCCGGCTTGAACTGGGTGCTGACGGCCGGGAAAACCCCGGTCCACTGAATGGCTTTGCGGCTCACTGAAATCTCCTACGTTCGTATCGGTCGGCCGACGGGTGTGTCGGTGTGGCAACCAGTATCGCCGCGCAAACGTCCATCACGCTTGAGTCGTATCGCGGAGCAAAATGACGAAATCGGCACAGCGGCCGGCAGGGGCGCGAAGGGCGCGTCGCACTATGCCGATTTCGTCGTCGTCCTCATCGAAAAGCCACAAGCGGACGGACGCGCGACGGAGGAAGCTATGCTCCTTTCCCCACTTCGGACAGCTCATGATGAAGCGCATCCAGATCATCGATTCGCACACGGGCGGCGAACCCACTCGGCTCGTCGTGTCCGGCTTTCCGTCGCTCGGCAACGGCACGATGGCCGAGCGCCGCGACGTGCTCGTGCGCGAGCACGACCGTTATCGCACCGCGTGCATCCTCGAGCCGCGCGGCAGCGACGTGCTGGTCGGCGCGCTGTTGTGCGACCCGGTGTCGGCGGACGCGGCGGCCGGCGTGATCTTCTTCAACAATAGCGGCTATCTCGGGATGTGCGGGCACGGCACGATCGGCGTCGTGCGCACGCTGCATCACATGGGACGTATCGCACCCGGCGTGCACCGGATCGAGACGCCGGTCGGCACCGTCGAGGCGACCCTGCACGACGACCTGTCGGTCAGCGTGCGCAACGTGCCCGCGTATCGCCATGCGCAGGGCGTCGCGCTCGACGTGCCGGGATACGGCCCCGTGAAGGGCGACGTCGCGTGGGGCGGCAACTGGTTCTTCCTGATCAGCGACCACGGGCAGCGCGTCGCCGGCGACAACGTCGCGGCGCTCACCGCGTATGCGTCGGCCGTGCGCGAAGGGCTCGAACGCGCGGGCATCACCGGTGCGAACGGCGGCGAGATCGATCACATCGAGCTGTTCGCCGACGATCCCGCGCACGACAGCCGCAGCTTCGTGCTGTGCCCGGGCCTTGCCTACGACCGTTCGCCGTGCGGCACCGGCACCAGCGCGAAGCTCGCGTGCCTCGCGGCCGACGGCAAGCTCGCGCCCGGCGTCGTGTGGCGGCAGGCGAGCGTGATCGGCAGTGTGTTCCACGCAAGCTACGAGTTGGCCGACGGCGGCATCGTGCCGACGATTCGCGGCAGCGCGCACCTGAGCGCGGAAGCGACGCTGCTGATCGACGAAGACGATCCGTTCGGCTGGGGCATCGGGTCGTGAGCGAAACGAAGACCGACGTCGTCGTGATCGGCGCCGGCATCGTCGGCGCGGCGTGCGCGCACGAACTCGCGCAGCGCGGGCTGCGCGTGCTAGTCGTCGACGACGCGAGCGGCGGCGCGACCGGCGCGGGCATGGGGCACCTCGTCGCGATGGACGACAACGCGGCCGAGCTCGCGCTGAGCCATTACTCGATCGGACTGTGGCGCGCGTTGAGTGGCGAGATGCCCGACGGCTGCGCATACCGCAACTGCGGCACGCTATGGCTCGCGGCCGATGCGCACGAAATGGATCTGGCGCGCGCGAAGCAGGCGACGCTCGCTGCCCACGGCGTGGCCGGGGAGCTGATCGACGCGGCGGCGCTCGCGCGACTGGAGCCGATGCTGCGCGCGGGCCTCGGCGGCGCGCTGAGGATTCCGGGCGACGCGATCCTCTATGCGCCCGTCACCGCGAACTGGCTGCTGCAGCGCGCGCCGCGCATCACGTTGCGCCGCGAGCGGGCCGTCGCGATCGACGGCCCTAGCGTGACGCTCGCGAGCGGGGACGTGCTGCGCGCGGAGCGTGTGGTCGTCGCGAATGGCGTCGCGGCGCGTACGCTGCTGCCCGAACTGCCGCTGCGCCCGAAAAAGGGCCATCTGCTGATTACCGACCGTTATCCGGGCCACGTGTCGCACCAGCTCGTCGAGCTCGGCTATGCGGCGAGCGCGCACGCAAGCGACGGCACGTCCGTCGCGTTCAACGTGCAGCCGCGGCCGACCGGCCAGTTGCTGATCGGCTCGTCGCGCCAGTTCGACACCGAGGACGCGCAGGTGGAGCCGCCGGTGCTCGCGCGGATGCTGCGCCGCGCGGTCGGCTATCTGCCGGATCTGGCCGACCTGAACGGCATCCGCGCATGGACCGGCTTCCGCTCCGCGAGCCCCGACGGCCTGCCGCTGCTCGGCGAGCACCCGGCGCGGCCGGGCGTGTGGCTCGCGGTCGGGCATGAAGGGCTCGGCGTGACGACCGCGCCGGGCAGCGCGCGGCTCGTCGCCGCGCTGATGGCCGGCGAGCGGCCGCCCATCGATATCGAACCGTATTTGCCGGGACGCTTCCTGAGCGCGTCCCTCGTCACCGGAGCGCTGACATGAAACGACCCCCACGCTCACTTTGTTCGCTGTCGACCGGAGTTGGTGCATCAGCGCTTACTCCGGTCCCATGCAACGCTCTCCCCGAGGGGGCGGTCAGCCTCATTGGCGCGGCCCGGCGGCGGAGGCTGACATGATCATTCATCTGGACGGCCGCGCGCTGACGGTGGCCGACGGCGCGACCGTCGCGGCCGTCGTCGCGGCGAGCGGCGACGACACGACGCGCGTGTCGTGCACGGGCGCGGCGCGCGCGCCGTTTTGCGGGATGGGCATCTGCCAGGAATGCCGGATGACGATCGACGGCCGCCGCCGGCTCGCGTGCCAGACGCTGTGCCGCGACGGCATGCAGGTGGAGCGCACGCGATGAAACAGGAACGACTGAGCGTCGACGTCGCGATCGTCGGCGCGGGTCCGGCCGGGCTGTCGGCCGCGCGGGCCGCCGCGCGAAGCGGCGCGACCGTTGCGATCGTCGACGACAACCCGCGTGCGGGCGGGCAGATCTGGCGGCAGCCGGCAGCGGCTGTACCGACGCCGGCCGCCGCCGAACGCGTCGCCGTGCTGCGACAGCCGAACGTCACGCACCTCGCGGCGACCCGAATCGTCGCCGAAACGCAGCCGGGCACGCTGCTGCTCGAAGACGACGAACGCGGGCTGCTGCTCGATTTCCGGACGCTGATTCTCTGCTGCGGCGCGCGCGAGCTGCTGCTGCCGTTTCCGGGCTGGACCCTGCCGGGCGTGACCGGCGCGGGCGGCTTGCAGGCGCTGATCAAATACGGGCTCGACGTGCGCGGGCAGCGTACGGTGATCGCGGGCAGCGGGCCCCTGTTGTTGGCCAGCGCGGCGACGGCCCGGCAGGCCGGCGCGCGCGTGTCGCACGTGGTCGAACAGGCCGCATGGGGCGACGTGGCCGGCTTCGGCGCGGGGCTGTGGCGCTGGCCGTCGAAGCTCGCGCAGGCCGCGAAGCTCGTTACGACCGCGTATCGGCCCGCTGCGCACGTCGTCGAGGCATTCGGCGATAAGCGGCTCGAACGCGTGCGAATTCGCCAGGGCGATCGCGAATTCGACGTCGGCTGCGACCGGCTCGCGTGCGGCTTCGGCCTCGTGCCGAACACCGTGTTGCCGCGTCATCTCGGCTGCCGGATCGACAACGGCGCGGTGGCGGTCGACGCGCACCAGCGCACGAGCCGCGACGGATGTTTCGCGGCGGGCGAGTGCACGGGCGTCGGCGGCAGCGAGCTGGCGATGGTCGAAGGCGAGATCGCCGGCTATGCGGCGACCGGGCAGACCGCACAACTGGCCGCGCTGGTTGCACGCCGCGCGCACTGGCAGGCGTTCGCGGATGCCGTGCGCGAGCGCTTCGCGATCCGGGAGCCGATCCGCCGGCTCGCGCGACCCGACACGCTGCTGTGTCGTTGCGAAGACGTGCGGTTCGATGCGGTCGCGCGGGAACCGGGCTGGACGGCCGCCAAACTGCAATCGCGCTGCGGGATGGGCGCGTGCCAGGGCCGTGTGTGCGGCGCGGCCGCGCAGGTGTTGTTCGGCTGGACGCCGCCGGCGTCGCGCACGCCGCTCGTGCCCGCGCGGGTCGGCACGCTGATGCTCGACGGCACGGAATCCTGCGACCGCGCGTGACGCATGCAGCGTCGCGGTGATGCGGCCCGGTTCAGGCCGGGCCGCGCCTTTTACTCTTCCTCCACTTCGGATCGGCGACGCGATGCTGTTGACCGCGTTCGCCGTTGTTACCGCGCCACGCGTGATCGCGGCGGTCGTGATGCTCGCGCTCGGCGTGGTTCGCGGAGGTGCGGTACGCGCGGCAGCCGCCGACGGGTTGGCGGGCAAGCAGGCCTGACAGAAGGAAGGGCGGCCGGATTGCCGATCCGGGAAGCAGCGGGATACGACAATATATAAAGTTATATAATATTAGTTCTTTAATCGTATCCCGCCCCGATGAACGACGATCTTCCCGCCGGCTTGCCCGGCCTCGATCAGATGCGCGCCGCCGCCGAATCGGCGTGCGCGCTCCTCAAGGTGATGTCGAATCCCGACCGGCTGCTGCTGCTGTGCGAACTGTCGCAGGGCGAGCGCGGCGTGAGCGATCTCGAGGCGCGACTCGACATCCGTCAACCGACGCTATCGCAGCAGCTCGGCGTGTTGCGGGACAACGCGCTGGTCCGTACGCGCCGCGAAGGCAAGTCCATCCGCTATTCGCTCGACAGTCCGGCCGTGATCGCGGTGATGGGCGTGCTGTACGAACAGTTTTGCGGGGCGACCGCGACGGAGGCGCGCGATGCAGGTTGATGCGCTTCATTTCACGCCGTGGCTGTCGCTGGCCGGCGGCGTGCTGATCGGGCTCGCGGCAGCGTGGCTCGTCGCGTTCAACGGCCGGATTGCCGGTATTAGCGGGATCGTGGGCGGCTTGCCGACGGCGGGCGGCGCAGAGCGCGGCTGGCGCGCCGCGTTCGTCGCCGGGTTGATCGCAGCGCCCGTCGCGATGCGTTTCGTCGGGAGCGATCTGACGCCGCAGGTCGACGCCAATTGGCCAGAATTGCTGGCGGCCGGGCTGCTGGTGGGAATCGGCACGCGGTACGCGGGCGGCTGCACGAGCGGTCACGGCGTATGCGGGATATCGCGCGGGGCGTTGCGTTCGGTGGTCGCCACGGCGACCTTCATGGTCGCGGGCTTCGCGACCGTCTTCGTGCGGCTGCACGTGGCGGGAGGCTGACATGCAAGCAGGATTCGCGTTTCTGGCGGGGCTGCTGTTCGGCGTCGGCCTCATCGTGTCGGGCATGGCCAATCCGCAGAAGGTGCTCGGTTTTCTCGACTTGGCGGGCCGCTGGGATCCGTCGCTCGCGTTCGTGATGGCGGGCGCGATCGGCGTCGCCGTGTTCGCGTTTGCGTGGGCGAAGCGCCGGACACGGTCGTGGCTCGGCCTGCCGATGCAGTTGCCGGCATCGCGGGCGATTACCGTGCGCCTCGTTGCAGGAAGTGCGGTATTCGGCATCGGCTGGGGAATTGCCGGGTTCTGCCCGGGGCCCGCGATCGTGTCGATCGGCTTCGGGTCGGCCAAGGGGATCGGGTTCGTCGTCGCGATGCTGGCCGGGATGGCCCTGTTCGAGTGGATCGAGCGTCGGCGAAACGGGCGGTGACGCCGGTGCACGCTCGCCGGGTACGGTTGCCCGGAACATCATGTGTTCGTCGGTCACCGCGATGATGCGATGAGCTCCCAGTGTTTCCCGCGGCAGGCAGGTCGCGATGTCAGACATGCTCGCTTACGTGGCGGCCGCCGTGCGCTCGCCCGGACAGCCGGCGCAGGATGCCGCGCCACACCGAGAGCATGCCTCGTTGCCCCGAGGGTTCAACGATCGTTGTGCTGACCACGCGGCTGCCGCGAGCCGACAGCGCGACATGACCGGCGGTTTCGAGCGTCAGGCATTCGCCTTCGTCGAGTTCGCGGCGAACGTATTGCGGTACATCGGGCAGCCAGTCGAGCCCGCCATGGCGCAGCGTGACCGCCAGCGCGCCGTCCAGCACGATCAACTGGCTGCCCTTGTCGAACCACGCAAAGTGGCTTTGCCCGGCGTCGAGCCGGAGGTGTTGCGTCCGCATGGCGATTCCCTTTTTCCGGTTACTCCGGTTGTGCGGCCTCGCGACGACGAGGCGACATCGTGCAATCAGGTTAGGGAAACGGACGTGCGCACGACAGATTCAGGGGACGGGAATCTGTTGCGGTGCAGGCGACGATTTCGGGCTGCTGTATCGGTGGGTTTTCCCCGGATCTGTATCTGGCGTGCGCGGGAGGCAGCGGGCACGATGGTCCGCATGACGATTCCCGCCGACGCATCCCGCACGCCTTTGCCGAGGGACGGCGAGCCGCTTTACGAACGGCTCGCCGAACATTACCGCCGCATCATCGCGGCCGGCACGCTGGCGCCCGGCGACCGGATGCCGTCGGTCCGCGCGTGCATGGCGCAGCACGGCGTGAGCCTGTCGACCGCGATCCATGCGTTTAGGCGGCTCGAGGATGCGGGCTGGTGCGACGCGAAGCCGCGTTCGGGTTACTTCGTGCGCCGCCGCGCGGCGGCCGTGCTCGACACGCTGCCGGAAAGCGACGGGCCGCCGCTGAGCGTCGAGCCGCCGTTCGCGGGGCTGCACGAGCGCGTATCGCGCGTGATCGACCGTGCGAACGCGGCGACCGATGCGTTGAATCTCGGCGGCGCATCCGCGCACGCCGCGCTGTATCCGACCGAGCGCCTGCAGGCGCTCGCGATCCGGCTGCTGCGGCGCAAGCCCACGTTGCTGACCGACGCGGGGCCCGTCGGCGGCTCGCCCGAATTCCGGCAGACGATGGCCAAACGCGCGTTGTCTTACGGCGTGACGCTGACGCCGGACGACGTGATGTCGACGAGCGGCGGCGTCGATGCGGTGAATCTCGCATTGCGGGCGGTCGCGCGGCCCGGCGACACGATCGCGATCGAATCGCCGGCCTTCTTCGGCCTGATCCAGTTGCTCGAAAGCCTCGGCCTGAAGGCGCTCGAAATTCCGGCAAGCCCGACGACCGGCCTGTCGATCGAGGCGCTCGACGTGGCGCTGGCTGCCTATCCGGATATCCGGGCCGTGGTCGTCGTGCCGAACCTGCAAAACCCGCTCGGCTGCGTGATGCCCGACGAGCGCAAGGCCGCGCTCGTCGCGCTGTGTTCGCGCCACGGTGTGGCCGTGATCGAGGACGAGCCTTATCGCGAGCTCGTCGAGGCGCCGACGGCGGCCAGGCCGGTCAAGGCATGGGATCGCGACGGCACGGTGATCTACTGCCCGTCGTTCAACAAGGTGCTGGCCCCCGGGATGCGGCTCGGCTGGATGAGTGCGGGCCGCTGGCAGGCGCGCGTGAGGATGCTGAAATTCGCTCAGAGTCGACACAACGCCGCGTTGCTGCAGGCCGTGGCCGCCGAATTCGTCGGCTCCGGCGCATTCGATCGACACCTGCACCGGTTTCGCGAACAGTTGCGCGTGCAGCGCGACGTGACGATCGACGCGATTGCGCGGCATTTCCCGGCCGGCACGCGGATGAACCAGCCGCCGGGCGGGATGTTGCTGTGGATCGCGTTGCCGGCAGGCGTGCGCTCCGATGCGCTGTTCGACGCCGCGCTGGCGCATGGCGTCAAGATCGCGCCCGGTTCGATCTTCTCGAATTCGGACCGTTTCGACGGCTATATCCGGCTTGCCTGTACGCGCGTATTCGACGCGGCGCACGAGGCGGCGTTCGACATACTCGGCCGCCTCGTACGGGAAGCCATGGCGGCCGCGTAAGCGCGACGGCGGCAGCGGGCCGGATTTCCGAATACGCGAGTGCTCCGGCCGGACGCGGTACCGAAGCGGCAAGCCGCCGCCACTTCATCGGCCGACCGAATGCGTGGCGAGGTGCTGGCGGATCAGCGACAGATAACGATCGCCGACCGAGAAATCGAGTGCCGCGCGCGGCCGGGCGGGGGCCGGACGCAGCGTGGCCGGCGCGCTCATGCCCAGGTACCGGCAGACGGCGGACGGAAAGGGCTTGCGCGTATGCCCGAGCTGACGCGCCGCGCGCTCGACGCGGGCATCGCCGACCTGGGCACGCAGCCACGCCAGCACTTGGCGATCGGTGTCGTTGACGATACGGACCAGATGTTCCATCGCGCACCTCACTGTTCATAAATACAGTACTGTAAATATAACCAGTGTTTGCGCGAACCGCAAGCGCGGGCGCGTCGGCTGGCCGTTCGGCCAGGGTCAGCGCACCGGCGCGGCAGTGCGCGCGACCCGGGCCGCAGGAGGCGCAGAGGCGGCAGGCGCGGCCCGGCCGGTATAGCGCGCGTCGGTCAGCGTGCCGAGGAACGCGACGATGTCGTCGATTTCCGCGTCGGTCAGTGCGGGCGGCGTGCCGGGCCGGCGGTTCATCGGCGTCGAATTCACGTTGATGTTGCCGCGATAGGCGGCCGGCACGTCGTCGAACGTCTTGGCGCCGTGATACCAGAAGCCGGGATCGGTCGAGCGCGTGTTGTAGAACGCGACCGCGTCGCGCAGCGTCGTGAACACGCCGTTGTGCATGAACGTCTGCTTGAGCGCGACGTTACGCAGCCCCGGCGTGCGCAGGTAGCCGCACCATTGCGTCGGCTCGGGCCAGCGCAGCCGCCGCGCGGTATCGCACAGCCCGTTGTCGAAATGGCGCGGATCGCGGTTCGCCGGCAGCGCGCGGTTGCGCGGCACGGCGATCGCGTCGTAGCCGAAATCGGTGAACAGCGAGCGTTCCGGGCGGCTCGACGTGTCCGACAGCGTATGGCAGGTCATGCAATTGCCCTTGTCCGGATTCCGGAACAGCGCGAGGCCGCGCATCTCGGCCGGCGCGAGCGGCTTGCGCGTGCGCAGGAACGCGTCGAAGCGCGACGTGAACGGCGCCATCTCGTCGCTCTGCAGATAGGCTTCGACGGCCGCGCCCAGCGCGCGCACCAGTTGCTCGGGATCGCGCCGCACCGGCGCGCCGAAGCGCGCGGCGAGATCGGGCGCGAGTTCGGTCGCATCGACCTTGCGCAGCAGCGCGGCCGGCGACCGGTTGTTCATCTCGTTCGGATCGAACAGCGGTCCGCGGATCTGTTCGGCGAGCGTATCCGCGCGACCGTCGCTGAACAGGCCGCCGAACGGCGACGGCGCGGGCGCATCGTCGTCCCGGTAGAAGTGGCGGCGCGGCACGTAGCGCACATACAGCAGCGATGGCGCATTGCGCTGGCTGAAGCGTCCGGGCCGGCTGCCTTCCGGCACGCCGGGCCCCGCGAGCGATGCGGCCGACAGTGTCGGCGCGAACGCGCGGCCCGGATCGTGGCAGCCCGCGCACGACATGCCGCGCGGCTCGGACAGCCGCGGGTCGAAGAAGATCCGGCGGCCGAGCGCGACGAGCGTCGGGTCCGGCGCGAAGCGCGCGGTGGCCGCGTCGATCTTGCCCGTCACCTGCGGCGTGCCGTTGCCGATCGTGTCGACGACGCGCGACGGCGGCGCGCCGGGAAGCAGCACCGTTTCGGCCGGCGCGGCGTGAACCGCGAGCGTCAGGCCGGCGAGCACGGTGGCGGCAAGCGTGTGCAGCGTCTGCCGGCCACGCTTGCCGCGGCCGTCGCATCGAACTTCTTCCGTCACGGCGCGATGAACCCCGTCTTGTCGCAGGCGAGCGTCCGGCCCGACTGATTGCACGACGCCAGCAGCTTGCCGGCCGCCGAATACGCATGGAACGTCCAGCCCGTCGCCGGCGCGGCGTTGCGCTCCATGATCAGGAAGCCGAAGCTGTTGTTGTGCGACAGCCGTTCGATCACCGCGCCCGGCGCGGGCGTCAGGCCGGCCGGGAACGGGTCGGGCAGCGCGACGTCGAGGTTGTCGCCGCCGTTGCCGGACACGATCGTCGCCGGGTGCCCGGACGAGAAGTTGATCGCCTGGAAATCATGCACGTGACCATGCAGCGCGACGTGCACGCCCGGCGGGTAGTACGCCTGCGCGTTGAGGCTCGACATCACCGACTGCAGTGCGAGGTTGCCCGGCGCGGGCGTGCTGCCGGCGATCGGCGCGAACGCGAGGATCGGATGATGGTTCGTGAAGATCGTCGTGGTCATGCCGGCCTTCGACGCGAGCGATGCGACCGTCTGGAACTGCTTCTGGTAGATGCCGAACTGCGCGTCGGTGGTCTTCAGCGGCGTGCGGCCGACCTTCGCGGTGTCGAACACGATCACTTGCGAGCCGCCGCCGAGCGACACCGCATAGGGTTCCGAATAGTTCGCGGTGTTGTCGTTGGCCGGATCGTCGCACGAGCGTGCGGCCGAATACGGGCGCGGGTCGAGGAAGCGGAACCAGCCCTGGCCCGCACGTGCGCATTCCTCGTGATTGCCGCGCACGACGACCCACGGCGCCTTCGCGAGCAAGGCGGCGGCCGGGCGGAACAGGTCGGCCTGCCACGTATCCCAGCCGTAGCCCCACGGGCTGTCCTTGCAGCCGGCGATATCGGGCGGGCACGCGTTCTCGCGATAGTGGTAGTCGCCGACGTGCAGCACGAGATCGGGCGACAGCTTCGCGACGCTGGCCGCGATCGTGTCGAGCGGCCAGACCGCGGCATCGTTGCATGCCTGCCATGCGTTGTCGGCCTTCTTCATTCGGCAGCCGGTGTCGGCGATGATCGCGATGCGCTGCGGCTGCGCTTTCGGCAGCGGCAGCGTGCGGCCCGCGACGCTCGCCGCCTGCGCGCCGGCCGGCAGCGTCATTTCGCAGACGGACACCGGGAAGCTCGACGGTTTCGAATCGGCGGGGTCGCTGGCGGTCGGCCGCTGGGCGACGGTCGCGGCGCCCACGCGCAGCGCCATGCGCGAGACCTTGCCGTCGACGGTCAGTTGCGGGCACAACGGATCGCCGGCCGACGCGGGCGTGTAGTTCGTGATCACGCGCGCGATCGCCTGGTTCGCATCGCCGATCTCGACCCATGCGGCCCGGACGTTGGCCGACGCGCTGGCCGGATCGTCCGGCGTATCGATGTGATTCGAGCACGCGGACAGCGCGGCGAGGGCAGCAAGGGGAGCGCAGCGCACGAGCAGGCCGCGCGTGAGGAATCGTCGCATGGGAGGGGCAGGCGCCGTAGGAAAGTCGTCAACGATACGCAGCGCGAATGTAAGAAATGTGAAAACGGGGCGTGACGGGGCGCACACCGGCAGTCCTTGACTTCAAGCCGGCTTGAAGCAGCACAGTCCGGTTCGTGATCAATGAAACGGAAGGGGATCGACGATGGAAGCCAACCGGCCCAATGAAGCGCAATCCGCGCTATGGAACGGTCCGTCGGGGCGCGCATGGGTCGATGCGCAGGCGCTGCTGGACCGGATGTTCGAGCCGTTCGAAACGCTGCTGGCGGATGGCGCGGCAGCGTCGTCTGCCAGCAGCGTGCTCGACGTCGGCTGCGGCACGGGCGCGGTCACGCTCGCGATCGCGCGGCGGCTCGGCGCGAACGCGCAGTGCACGGGCATCGACATTTCGGCTCGAATGATCGACGCCGCCCGGGCGCGTGCCGGACGCAGTGGTCTGCCCGCCCGGTTCGTGTGCGCGGACGTGCAGACGCACGCGTTCGAGCCGGCGAGCGTCGACCTGATCGTGTCGCGTCTCGGCGTGATGTTCTTCGACGATCCGGTGCGTGCGTTCGCGAACCTGCGGCATGCGGCGCGGCCCGGCGCGCAGATGCGGTTCGTCGCGTGGCGCGGCGCGGCCGACAACCCGTTCATGACGACGGCCGAGCGGGCGGCCGCGCCGCTGTTGCCGAATCTGCCCGCGCGGCAACCCGGCGCGCCGGGGCAGTTCGCGTTCGGTGACCGGCAGCGCATTGCGTCGGTGCTGTCGGACGGTGGTTGGGCCGACGTTGCGATCGAGCCGGTCGAGCGGGCATGCGTGCTGTCGGAATCCGCGCTGGACGACTACCTTGCCCGGCTGGGCCCGGTCGGCCTGGCGTTGCTGGAGACGGACGAGGCGACGCGGCGGCGCGTGATCGACACGATGCGCGCGGCGTTCGAGCGGTACGTGCACGGCGCCGAGGTGCGCTTCGATGCGGCGTGCTGGTTGGTGACGGCGCGCGCGCCGTCCGCATGACATGTAGCGTGGAAGCAGCGGATGAGGAACGGCATGGCCGCCCGTTCGCCCCGCACGCGACCGTGCCCGCGTGACGAAGCTGGGGCTGCGCGACCTGCGTGCGTCAGCGTTTGCGCGCGCGCAGCATCAACCACGCGCAGCCACCGGCGACCAGCGCCAGCCCGAGCAGAACGGCCTCGGTGCCGAGTGCGAAACCCGGCGGCATTTCGCCGCTGTTCGGCACCGGCGACAGGTTGCCGCCCATCGCGACCGCGCCGCCGGCAAGCAGTGCCGCGCAGACGATCCAGTAGACCTTGCCGAGCGGCGCCGCGGTGCGGATTCGCCACAGCGCGATGCCGGCGCCGCCGAGGTACAGCACGGCGAGCGTGCCGAGCGCGATGACGTCGACCGCGCGGCTTTGCAGCAGTCCGCTCATTCGGCCTCCGTCGCGTGCCCCGGCGCGCGGCTCAGCAGATGCGTGCGGGTGTCTGCCGCGAGCGATACGTAGCGTTCGTACTGGCGCAGCACGTCGGCGATCACTTCGTCGCCGCGCAGGTATTCGACGTCGTAGCCGAGCCGGCCATCCTCGAAGAACGTGACGATGCCATACACGTGCGCACGTGCCTCGTCGGGCTCGGCCGTCTCGCGCACCAGGAACGCGGCTGCGGATTTCGCGGTGACGCGCACGCCGTACACGAAATCGCGATGTTCGGCTGTCGGCACGGTCAACCGCACCGCATCGTCGCTGTCGTGCTGTACGTGCGCATCGACGCCGCTCGCGCGCAACTCGTCGGCGACCTTGCGCAGCGCCGGTTCGACCGTTTCCGCGATGAACTGGCGCGCTTCGGCCTCGGTCGTCTGCCGCAGGATGTGCGTCAGGCGATGGCGCCAGTGCTGACCGGTCCAGAAGCTCGTTGCAGGCGCAACGTCCTGCGAATAGTGCGCGCGATCGGCCGCGAGCCCGCGCCACAGCCCGTAGCAGAGCGCGAGCATGATGATGGCGACCGGCAGCGCGGCGATCAGCGTCATCGCCTGCAGCGCGCCCAGCCCGCCCGCGACGAGCAGCACCGCGGCCGTCACGCCGAGCAGTGCGGCCCAGAACAGCCGCTGCCAGACCGGCGAATGCGCGCTGCCGCGCGTCGCGATCTGATCGATCACGAACGCGCCCGAATCGGCGGACGTGACGAAGAACACCGCGATCAGCACGATCGCGACGATCGATAGCAGTTGCGGCAACGGCAGGAAATCGAAGAAGCGGAACAGCAGCGCATCGACGTTGGTCGCCGTCTGCGCGAGCGCGCCGGCCGCGCCGTGCGTATCGAGCCAGATCGCGCTGTTGCCGAACACGGTCATCCAGACGAGATTGAATGCGGTCGGCACGAGCAGCACGCCGATCACGAACTGGCGGATCGTGCGGCCGCGCGAGATGCGCGCGATGAACATGCCGACGAACGGCGACCACGACACCCACCACGCCCAGTAGAGGATCGTCCAGCCCCCGAACCAGCCTTCCTCGCGCGGCGGTGCGTACGCATAGGTGCGGAACGACAGGTCGACGAGGCTCGACAGGTACTGGCCGATGTTGTCGCCGAGCGCACGCAGCAGGAACGCGGTCGGGCCCGCGACGGCCACGAACGCGAGCAGCAGGAACGCGAGCAGCAGGTTCAGCTCGGACAGCCGGCGCACGCCCTTGTCGAGGCCGCTCGCGGCCGACAGCCCTGCGAGGATCACGACGAGCGCGACGAGCCCGATGCGAAACAGGTTGCTGCCGGTGTCCCATCCGGCGACCGTATGCAGGCCCGCGCTGATCTGCATCACGCCGTAGCCGAGCGTCGTCGCGATGCCGGCGACCGTGCCGACCAGCGCGAACGCATCGACGGTGTGGCCGATCCAGCCGTTGATGCGCTCGCGCAGCACCGGATACAGCCCCGAGCGCAGCGTCAGCGGCAGGTTGTAGCGAAAGCCGAAGTACGCGAGCACGAGCCCCATCAGCCCGTAGATTGCCCACGCATGGAAACCCCAGTGGAAGAAGGTCATCAGCATCGCCTCGCGCGCGGCGGCGGACGTGCCGGGGTCGACGGTCGGCGGCTTCAGGAAATGCTGCATCGGCTCGCCGACGCCGAAGTACATCAGGCCGATGCCCATGCCGGCCGCGAACAGCATCGCCGTCCACGACACGAAGCTGAATTCGGGTTCGGCATCGTCGGGGCCGAGCCGGATGTTGCCGAAATCGCTGGCGGCGATCAGCACGAGAAACACGAGGAAGCCGGTGACGGCGAGCACGTAGAACCAGTCGAACCGTGCGATGACCCATTGCTGGCCGGCGGAGAACAGCGCGCCGGCTTCGCTCGGGCGCAGTGCGCACACGACGAGCAGCGCGCCGATCACGACGAGCGCGGGCAGGACGACCTGCGGCTTGAATGTCGTGCGGGGCGAGGGACGGGAATCCGGCATGGCGGGTATCCAGTTGTGGGCGCAACGAGGCGCGACGCCGCCCGGCGCGTGGTGCGCGTCGGACCCTGATACGGCGTGCGTCGAGTGTACCGCGGTGTCAGGACTGCAAGAATAGGGCATGCAGAAGGGTAAACCTGACGAATTGTAAGGTATCGGGGCGAGCGAGAAAACCCGCGCGGTGCGTGCGGCGGGCCGGCGAGGCCGGGAAAAACGCCGCGGCGAACGCATATCGGACACCCGGACGGCGCGCACGGCATGCGCAGCGTCCAGGCGTCCAGGTAGAAGACAGCGCGCGGAAGGCGCCGTCGGGCGGGTTCAAAACGTGACCGCGATCCCGGCCATGCCGACGAACTGGCCGTGCGTCGTCGACGGCGTGAGCTGCTGCGAATCGCCGACGATCGGCGCCGCGTCGACGATGTGGCCGGCGCCTTGCGCGCCGAGCGTCCGCCCGCTCGAATGCGTGTACGCCTGCAGCGCATAGAGCGTCGTGCGTTTCGACAGGCTGTACGACTCCTTCAGCGAGTACTGCTGATAGCGGGCCGCGTTCGCGACGCCGTTCGCCTTCGATGCGAGCGTGTACGCGAATGCGCCGGCCACCGAGAACGTCGGCGTGAAGCGGTACGCGGCGAGTGCGCCGTAGGTATTGAACACGGCCGTATCGGTGAAGGCCGAGCCGTTGCCGGGCAGGTACTTCACGTTCGAATAGTTGAGCCCCATCGTCAGGTCGCCGAGCGTGTAGTTGCCGGCCGCCGCGACCTGCTCGACGGCCTTCGCGGTCAGGTAGCCCTGGTTCAGCACGGACACCGCGAAGCTGCCCGACGACGCGGTGGCCGGATTCAGGAAGCCCACGGAAGAGCCCGAGCTGTTGATCCGCAGATAGCCGGCCGCGATCCCGATCGGCCCGTTCGCGTAGCGCAGCGCGGCGCTGAACGTGTTGCCCTTGCCGGTCGCGCCGGCAATGCCGCCGAATGCGTACATCGCGCTCGCGGTCAGCCCGGCGAAGGTCGGCGACGTATAGGTAACCGAATTGTTCACGCGAATCGTCGTGTCGAGGCCGTCGATGTCGCCCGGATGCGCGCCGGTCGCACCGGTCAGCCAGCTGCTCGACGCGTACGGGCCGACGAACAGGAAGTAGGGCGTGTACTGGCGGCCGGCCGTCACCGTGCCGTAGCTCACGTTGCGCAGGCCGACGAAGGCCTGGCGATTGAACATCGTGCCGGCGGCGGCCTGCGCGCCCGTATTCAGGTTGAAGCCGGCCTGCAGGTCGAAGATCGCATGCGTGCCGCCGCCGAGATCCTCGTCGCCGCGCAACCCGAACTTCGACGCATACAGGTTGCCGTCGCGCAGGTAGATGTTCGAGTGCCCTTGCTGGTTGTTCACGTACGCGAGCGAATCGTCGACGACGCCGTACAGCGTGACGCTGCTCTGCGCATGGGCGGCGGTCGCGCCGAGCGAAGCGGCCGATAAAATCAGGATTGCATAACGGTTGACGGGTGCTTTCATTGTCGATCTCCGGGGTGCGTCATCTTTTCAAGGGGCGGGAGGTTGAATGCCTCCTCTGTGGCAGGCGGCGGGCTGCGCGAACGGCCCGCCTGATCGGGTTGGCTTCAGTGGTTCAGTGGTCGAACGCGACGACGAGGCGGCGCCACGCACCGTCCCCCGCATCCTGCTCGACACGCGCGCCGCGCACGGCGACCGGGCCTTGCAGCGACGCGGGCAGCAGGATCTCGACGCGCTCGGCCGGGCGCGCCGGGCGGCCGTCCCAGCGGACCGACACGCCGAGCACGCCCGACGCCTCGCGGCCGGTCTCGATGCGCCACAGGCCGTATTCGCCGTCGCGCCACGCTTCCGTCTCGCCGTCGTCCTCGACGCATTCGCCGTACGCGACGCCATCTTCGATCCGCGGTGCGACGACGAAGCCGCGCGTGTCGGCACGCGCACCGAAATGCTGGACGGCGACGTTCAACGGCAGCACGCGACCTTCGCGCAGCAGCATCACCGGCGTGTCGAGCGGCGCGGGCAGCGTCACGCTCGCGCCGCCGTCGAACGACTGCGCGCTCGAACAGCATGTCCAGCGTGCGCCCGACGGCAGGTACACCGTGCGTTCGGTCCGGCCGGGATCGACGACCGGTGCGACCAGCAGCGCGTCGCCGAGCATCATGTCGTCGCACGCGTCGTAGCAGCGCGCATCGCCGGGGAAATCGGCGAGGGTCGGCCGCAGCACGGGCTCGTAGCGCGTCGTCGACAGCCACAGCAGGTGATAGAGGTACGGCAGCAGCCGGTAGCGCTGCTTGATCAGCGACGCGACCTGCGCGGTGATCTCCGGGTACATCCACGGTTCGTTGACGGTGCCGTCGTCGTTCCACGAATGAATGCTGAAGCGCGGCATGAAGATGCCGAACTGCACCCAGCGCAGCAGCAATTCGGGCGACGGCGCGGGGCCGGAGAAGCCGCCGATGTCGTGGCCGATGTTCGACACGCCCGACAGCGCGAGCCCAAGGCCCATCTTCAGGTTGTAGCGCAGCGTTTCCCACGACGTAGTGTTGTCGCCGGACCAAGTCTGCACGTAACGCTGCATGCCGGCGCCGCCGGAGCGCGACACGAGGAACGGCCGCCGCGCCGGCGCATGCGCGCGCTGCGCGTCGCGCGACGCGCGCATCATCAGCATTGTCTGCAGCACCTTCGCTTCGCGCGCCGGAAACGGCTGGCCGAAGCCGTGCGCGATCGCGTCGGGCGACCAGATCTCGTATTCGTTGTTGTCGTTCCAGGTCGATTGGATCCCGTATTCCAGCAGCGCCGACGTGACCTGCTCCTGCCACCAGCGGTAGGCGTCCGGCTGCGTGAAGTCGATGTACGCGCCGACCTCGTCCCAGAACTGCACCCATGCGGGCTCGCCCGACGCGGAACGGATCAGCAGCCCGCGCTGCGCGGCGTCGTCGAAGGCGGGATGGTCGCGCAGCAGGCACGGCTTGATGTTCGCGCACAGGCGGATGCCGTGGTCGCGATAGTGCTGCACGAAGCCTTTCGCATCCGGAAACTTGTCGCGGTTCCAGTTGAACACGTAACGCTTCGCGCCGATCGACGTATAGCCCGACGACAGGTGGAACGAATCGCACAGGATGTCGTGCGCGTCGCACTGCTCGACGAACTGGTTCATCTGCTGCTGCGCGTCCGGCGCGTCGGTATAGCTCATCGTCGAACCCGAATAGCCGAGCCCCCATTTCGGCGTGCGCGCGGGGCGCCCGGTCAGCCACGTGAAGCGTCGCGCGGCCGCGAGCGGCGTCGCGGGCGACGCGATGAAGTAGTAGTCGAGATCGCCGTGCTCGGCGACGAAATAGCGATAGAGCCCGTGATAGTTGTCGAGCTCGCGGCCCATGTCGAACACGCAGTCGGACAGCGTGTCGTAGAACAGCCCGAAGCCCTGGCACGCATCGGGCGACCACGTGATGTAGAACGGGATGTGCTTGTACAGCGGGTCCGTGCTTTTCGCGCTGTAGCCCATCGCGTCGACGTTGCGCATCTCGAAGCGCGCGCCCGTGCGGTCGAGTTCGCCCGCGCGTTCGCCGAGGCCGAACACCTTGTCGCCGCGCTCGCGGGCGACGTAGTGATACGCGCGATCGTCCCACCAGCCGAAGTTGTATGCCTGCGTCGCGCGGTCGGCGAGCGCGACGCGCCATGCGCCGTTCGCGTCGCGCATCGACCACGTGCAATGGCCGCCTCGCCGGCGCACCATAAGCCGGACCTGCGCGGTTTCGATCCGCACGCCGTCGTCGTCTTCGACGAAGTCGTAGTGGGGCAGCGCGAAGCCGCTCAGGTCGAGGCGGTCGCGCCCGTCGAGCGGCACGTCGTCGAGACCGGGTGCGATCGTCCACGTGCGCGGGGTGCGCGCCGTCGCGTCGGGCAGCACGCGCACGCGCACGATGTCGTCCTCGAGCACGAAGATTTCGACGGTGGCGCCCGTATCGGACGCGAGCAACACGCGGTTCGCGTGGTGGCTGGCGACGCGGAACACGGGCGGATGAAGGAGCGAAGTCATGAATGCGATTCCTGGTGAAAACGGAGGTCAGGCGTGCTGCGCGAGCAGGCGTTCCTGCTTCGACTGCCCGCGGATCAGCAGCGCGAGCAGCGTGACGCCGATGATGTCGAACAGCCCGAGGCACGCGAACAGCGGCGCATAGCCGATCTTGTCGGCGAGCGCGCCGACCAGCAGCGAGAAGCCGAGGCCGCCGATCCACGCGGCCATCCCGGCGAAGCCGCTCGCGGTACCGACTTCCTCGGGGTCGAACACGTCGGCCGACAGCGTGTTGACGAGCGCGGAGATCATCTGGTGCGCGAAGCCGCCGACGCAGAACAGCGCAATCGCCGTGTACGGCGACGACACGAGCCCGATCATCGCCGGCCCGAGCATCAGCACCGCGCCGAGCGCGACGCCGGCGACGCGCGACCACACGAGCGGCAGCTTGAAGCGATTCGCGAGGTACGGCGACAGGTAGCCGCCCGCGATGCCGCCCAGGTCGGCTGCGAGAAACGGCATCCACGCGAATACCGCGATCTGCGTGAGCGGCATGTGGCGCTCGGTCGCGAGGTACAGCGGAATCCAGAAGCTGAAGGTCTGCCACGCGGGTTCCGCGAAGAAGCGCGGCAGCGCGATCGCCCAGAAGCGCCGCGCGGTGACGACGTCGCGGATGCGGCGCTTCGACACGGGCGGCATCGTCGCCTGGCCGTCGCGGATCAGCGTGCGCTCCTGCGGCGTGAGGCGCGGATGGTCGGCCGGGGACCGGTACTGCGTGTACCAGAGCGCGGCCCACAGGAACCCGAGCGCGCCGGTGACCATGAACGCGGCCTGCCAGCCGAAGCGCATCGAGATGAACACGACGAGCGGCGGCGCGATCGCGGCGCCGAGCGACGTGCCCGCGTTGAAGTAGCCGACCGCGACGGATTTCTCGCGATCGGGAAACCATTCGGCGACGGCCTTCATCCCCGACGGAATCGCGGCGGCCTCGAACAGGCCCAGAAAGCCGCGCAGGATGCCGAGCGACAGCCAGCCCGATGCGAAGCCGTGTGCGACGCCGACCACCGACCACAGCATCGCGAACAGCGCGAAGCCGAGTCGCAGCCCGATCAGGTCGACGATGAAGCCGCACACCGGCTGCATGATCGTGTAGCCGATCTGGAACGCGCCGACGATGTACGAGTACTGCTGCGTCGAGATCGCGAACACCTGCTTGAGTTCGGGCGCGAGCACCGCGAGGGAATTCCGTGCGAGGTAGTTGAGGATCGTGCCGAGACATACGAGCACGATGATCCACCAGCGCAACGCCTTGACTGTCTTCACTGCTGTCTCCTGTCAGGGAGGGCGGCGCGCGGCGCCTGCCCGGTCCATGAGGGCCATCCGTCGGAATGGCTTGTTTCGTTCTGGTTCGTACGATGTCCGATCTTGATGCACGCCGGTTTTTGCCGGTTCATATCGAAATCACGGTGTTCGAGCGAACATTTCGTCGTCACAAAGCTGCAATGTTATCTGACGACTGATCATTTTCGAACATCCTATGTTCGAATGCGAATCCGGTCAATGTGAATCTGCATTCGAACGAACGTACTCGGGGTTTTCCCGATGACCGGATGGCGACCGTGAGCGGCGACGCAGGGCGATCGGCCGTCAAAGGCCCGTGGGGCGGGGCCGAACGATCGTCCGCACGGTCGACGGACGCCGGTTGAGGCGCAACACACCCTGATGAAAATTTATTTCTTTTCAGTCGGGAGATTGTGTAAATTCATTTTCATCGAACCTTGCAACAACCCTTCGCATGACGCCTCTCGTTCCGCCCGATGTCAGTCACGACGAACCCGCGATCGCCGAGCGGATCGCGTCGGCGATGCCGTTGATGACGCCGATTCACCGGCGCATGGGCGAGTTCGTGCTCGCGAACCCGTTTCGCGCGGCGACGATGCGGATCGACGAGCTCGCGCAGGCCGTGAATGCGTCGATCGCGACCGCGAACCGCTTCGCGAAGGCGCTCGGTTTCGACGGCTATCCGGCGATGCGCGCGGCGCTCGTGCGCGGCTTCGAGGCCACGCTCGGGCCGGTCGAGCGGCTGCGTTCCGCGCAGGAGCAGGAATTCGGCGTACGCGGCGCAGTCTGGATCGATGCGGTATTCGACCAGGCTGTCGCCAACATCGAGAACACGCGCGCGCAACTGGACGCGGCCGATGTCGAGGCGGCGGTCGAGGCGATCGTCGGCGCGCGGCGCGTGCTGATTCTCGGCGCCGGGTCGAGCGCGTTCCTCGCCGGGCTGATCGAGCATGGCCTGTCCGTCTGCCATGACAGCGTGCAGTCGCTCGCGCTGCTCGGCGGGCCTTCGCATGCGGCGCGACGCCTGTACACGGCCGATTCGCGCGATCTCGTGATCGCGCTCGCGTTTCCGCGCTACGTGAAGGACACGATCGAGCTGGCGCGTCGTGCGGCGGCGCGCGGCGCGCGCGTGCTCGGCATCTCCGACGGCCCGCAATCGCCGCTCGCGCCGATCGCGTCGCTGAACCTGTACGTGAAGGCCGAGCGGCGTTTCGCGGCCACGTCGGAAGCGGCCGTGCTCACGATGATCGAGGCGCTGATCGATGCGGTCGCGCTGCGCACGCACCGGTCCGCGAAATCCGCCGCCGAGATGACTGAATTCCTGCTGCCGTGGCTCGTGCAGCCGCAAGCGGCGCTGCCGGCCGCCAACCCTTCTTCCCCACGTCCGAAAAAATCATGACTTCACCCGCGATCGTCGCGATTCACGGCGGCGCAGGCACGATCCTGCGCGAAGCGATGGATACCGACACCGAACGTCGGTACCGCGCCGAACTCACCGCGATCCTGCAGGCCGCGCAGCAAGTGCTGGCCGACGGCGGCAGCGCGCTCGACGCCGTGACCGTCGCGGTGCGCATACTCGAGGACTGTCCGCTGTTCAACGCCGGGCGCGGCGCCGTCTATACGGCCGAAGGCAAGCACGAACTCGACGCGGCGGTCATGGACGGCGCGACGCTCGGCGCCGGCGCGATCTGCTGCGCGACGCGCGTGCGCAATCCGGTGCTCGCCGCGCGGCGCGTGATGGAGGCGAGCGAGCACGTGCTGTTCGCCGGCGCGGGCGCCGATGCGTTCGCGGCCGCGCAAGGGCTCGAACTCGCGGAACCCGGCTACTTCGACACCGAAGCGCGGCATGCGCAGTGGGTCAAGGCGCGCGCGGCGGCCGGCATGATGCTCGACCACGATGCGGCCAGCTTCGCGTTCGGCGGCGCCGCGCAACCCGCCGAGCCGCTCGATCCGGACCGCAAGCACGGCACGGTCGGCGCGGTCGCGTGCGACGTGCACGGCCATATCGCGGCGGCGACGTCGACGGGCGGCATCACGAACAAGCAGCCGGGGCGCGTCGGCGATTCGCCGATCATCGGCGCCGGCTGCTATGCGGACGACGCGACCTGCGCCGTCTCCGCGACCGGCACCGGCGAGATGTTCATCCGGCTCGCGACCGCGCATGACGTGGCCGCGCAGATCGCGTATCGCGGCGCGTCGCTCGCGGACGCCGCGCACGACGTCGTGATGAACAAGCTGCCGCGCCTCGCGGGCCGCGGCGGGATCATCGCGGTCGATGCGCACGGCAACGTCGCGATGCCGTTCAACACCGAAGGGATGTACCGCGGCTACGCGCGCGTCGGTGAAGCGCCGGTCGTCGGCATCTACCGCGACGATGCGGCCTGATTCCGGATCGCACGAGGAGAGATGCCATGACTTCGAGCCGTAACCCGTCGCCCCTGACGTTGCCCGAGCAGCGCGTGGTGGCCGTCGACGACCTGTCGGTCACGTTCCGCCGCGAAAACGCGACGTTCGACGCGGTGCGCAACGTGTCGTTTCACGTCGATCGCGGCGAGACGCTCGCGATCGTCGGCGAATCGGGCTCGGGCAAGTCGGTCACGTCGCTCGCGCTGATGCGGCTCGTCGAGCACGGCGGCGGCGAGATCACGAGCGGCCGGATCGCGTTCCGGCGCCGTGGCGGCGCGCTGGTCGATCTCGCGCGGGCGAGCGCCGCGACGATGCGCGGCATCCGCGGCGCGGACATCGCGATGATCTTCCAGGAGCCGATGACGTCGCTGAACCCGGTGTTTACGGTCGGCGACCAGATCAGCGAGGCGATCGCGCTGCACCAGTCGAAGAGCGCGGCCGAAGCCCGCGCGGAAGCGCTGCGGCTACTCGATCTCGTGCGCATCCCGGAAGCGCGCCGCGTGTTCGCGCGCTATCCGCACCAGTTGTCGGGCGGGATGCGACAGCGCGTGATGATCGCGATGGCGTTGTCGTGCCGGCCCGCGCTGCTGATCGCCGACGAGCCGACGACCGCGCTCGACGTGACGATCCAGGCGCAGATCCTGCAACTGGTGCGCGGGCTGCAGGACGAAATGAACATGGGCGTGATCTTCATCACGCACGACATGGGCGTGGTGGCCGAAGTGGCCGATCGCGTGCTCGTGATGTATCGCGGCGAGAAGGTCGAGGAGGGCGAGTCGGACCGCATCTTCGCGACGCCCGCGCATCGCTACACGCGCGCGCTGCTCGCGGCCGTGCCGCGGCTCGGCTCGATGCAGGGCACCGACGCACCGGAGAAATTCCCGCTGTTGAAGGTGGACGGCACGAACGCGACGGCCACGGCCGCGACGACGGCGTCCGCGGCGAACGACGCGCAGCCGCCCGTCGATCATGCCGCGCCGCCGATCCTGCGCGTGCGCGATCTCGTCACGCGGTTTCCGGTGAAGAGCGGCGTGTTCGGCCGCGTGTCGCAATACGTGCATGCGGTCGAGCGCGTGAGCTTCGAGCTGCGTGCGGGCGAGACGCTCGCGCTCGTCGGCGAATCGGGTTGCGGCAAGTCGACCACCGGCCGTTCGCTGCTGCGTCTCGTCGAATCGCAAAGCGGCTCGATCGAATTCGACGGCCGCGACATCAGCGCGCTGAAGGGCCCGGACCTCCAGGCGCTGCGTCGGAACATCCAGTTCATCTTCCAGGACCCGTTCGCGTCGCTGAACCCGCGCCTGACCGTCGGCTTCTCGATCATGGAGCCGCTGCTCGTGCACGGCGTCGCGAGCGGCAGCGAAGCGCAGGCGCGCGTCGACTGGCTGCTCGACAAGGTCGGCCTGCCGCCGGAGGCCGCGCGCCGCTATCCGCACGAATTCTCGGGCGGCCAACGCCAGCGGATCGCGATCGCGCGTGCGCTCGCGCTGAATCCGAAGGTCGTGATCGCCGACGAGTCGGTGTCGGCGCTCGACGTGTCGGTGCAGGCGCAGATCGTCAACCTGATGCTCGACCTGCAGCGCGAGCTCGGCGTCGCGTACCTGTTCATCTCGCACGACATGGCGGTCGTCGAGCGCGTCAGCCATCGCGTCGCGGTGATGTATCTGGGCCAGATCGTCGAGATCGGCCCGCGCCGCGCGGTGTTCGAGGCGCCGCAGCATCCGTACACGAAGAAGCTGATGAGCGCGGTGCCGGTGGCCGACCCCGCGCGCCGGCATGCGCCGCGCCAGCTCGCGGCGGACGAGATTCCGAGCCCGATCCGCGCGGTCGGCGACGAGCCGGTCGTCGCGCCGCTCGTCGCGGTCGGCCCGGATCATTACGTCGCGACGCATCGCGTGGGCGGCGCGTATTGAGGAGTGGCGTCGTGCGCCGCGATGACGGTGCGCGAACCAGCAGGCAGTCGAAACCGAAACGCCCGTGAGGCGTCACCGATTCACCGATAGGAGCCCAGCAAAATGAGCAAGCAGCATCCGTTTCCGATGTTTCGTCCGCGCGCATGCTTCGTCGCGCTCGCCGGCGCGTTCGCGCTGTCGGCCGCGCTGCCCGCGTTCGCGCAGCAGACCGCGGTGATGGCGGTGGATTCGACCTTCACGACGATGGACCCGTACGACGCGAACGACACGGTGTCGCAGGCGGTCGTCAAGTCGTTCTACCAGGGGCTGTTCGGCTTCGACAAGGACATGAAGCTCGTCAACGTGCTCGCGACCGGCTATGAAGCCAGCCCCGACGCGAAGACGTACACGATCAAGCTGCGCTCGGGCGTGAAGTTCCACGACGGCACCGATTTCAACGCGGCGGCCGTGAAGGCCAACTTCGACCGCGTGACCGATCCCGCGAACCATCTGAAGCGCTACAACATGTTCCGCGTGATCGAGAAGACCGAAGTGGTCGATCCGACCACCGTGAAGGTCACGCTGCACGAGCCGTTCTCGGCGTTCATCAACACGCTTGCGCACCCGTCGGCCGTGATGATTTCGCCGGCCGCGCTGAAGAAGTGGGGCCGCGACATCGCGCTGCATCCGGTCGGCACCGGGCCGTTCGAGTTCGTCGAATGGAAGCAGACCGACGACCTGAAGGTGAAGAAGTTCGCCGGCTACTGGAAGAAGGGCTATCCGAAGATCGACGCGATCGACTGGAAGCCGGTGGTCGACAACAACACGCGCGCGGCGCTGATGAAGACGGGCGAAGCCGATTTCGCGTTCCGCATTCCGTTCGAACAGGCGGCCGACCTGAAGAGCAACCCGAAGGTCGACGTGGTCGAGCGGCCGTCGATCGTGCAGCGCTACGTGTCGCTGAACATGCTGCAAAAGCCGTTTGACAACCCGAAGGTGCGCCAGGCGCTGAACTACGCGGTGAACAAGGAAGCGCTCGCGAAAGTTGCGTTCTCCGGCTTCGCGACGCCGTCGACCGGCGTGGTGCCGCAGGGCGTCGATTACGCGACGAAGCTCGGGCCCTGGCCGTACGACCCGGCAAAGGCGCGTGCGCTGCTGAAGGAAGCCGGCTATCCGAACGGTTTCGAGACGACGCTGTGGTCCGCGTATAACAACTCGACGTCGCAGAAGGCGATCCAGTTCGTGCAGCAGCAGCTCGCGCAGGTCGGCGTGAAGGTGCAGGTGCAGGCGCTGGAGGCCGGCGAACGCGTCGCGAAGGTCGAGAGCGCGCCGGATCCGGCGAAGGCGCCGGTGCGGATGTACTACATCGGCTGGTCGTCGTCGACCGGCGAAGCGAACTGGGCGATCACGCCGCTGCTGGCCGGCGCATCGGCGCCGCCGAAGCTGGTCAACACCGCGTACTACAAGAACGACACGGTGGACGGCGACCTGACGAAGGCGCTGGAGACGGTCGACCGCGCGAAGAAGGCCGAGCTGTACGCCGATGCGCAGAAGCAGATCTGGGCCGATGCGCCGTGGATCTTCCTCGTGCAGGAGAAGATCGTGTATGCGCGCAGCAAGCGGCTGCAGGGCGCGTACGTGATGCCGGACGGCTCGTTCAACTTCGACGAGATCTCGCTGAAATGACGGCGGTTTGCCCGCCACGCAGTGCCGGCGGCGCGAGCCGCCGGTGCGCTGACTCGATCGGTGTCCCATGCTGAATTTCCTCGTCAAACGCCTGTTCGGCCTGCTGCCCACGCTCGCGATCGTCGCGGTGCTGGTGTTCCTGTTCGTGCATCTGCTGCCGGGCGACCCGGCGCGGCTCGCGGCCGGTCCCGAAGCCGACGAGGCGACCGTCGCGCTCGTGCGCGCCGATCTCGGGCTCGACCGGCCGCTGCCCGCACAGTTCGCGCGTTTCTTCGCGAAGATCGCGCACGGCGATTTCGGGATGTCGACGCGCAGCAAGCGGCCGGTATCGACCGAGATCGGCGAGCGCTTCATGCCGACGCTGCTGTTGACGCTCGTCAGCATGGGGTGGGCGACGGCGTTCGGGATGGCGATCGGCATTGCGTCGGCGGTCTGGCGCAATCGCTGGCCTGATCGGCTCGGCATGACGCTCGCGGTGTCGGGCATCTCGTTTCCTGCGTTCGCGCTCGGCATGCTGCTGATGGAGATCTTCTCGGTGAAGCTCGGCTGGCTGCCGGTCGTGCCGGACGGCACGTGGAAGAGCTACGTGCTGCCGTCGCTGACGCTCGGCGCCGCGGTCGCGGCGGTGATGGCGCGCTTCACGCGCGCGTCGTTCGTCGAAGTGCTGAACGAGGATTTCGTGCGCACCGCGCGCGCGAAGGGCGTGCATGAACCGATGGTCGTGCTCAAGCACTGCCTGCGCAACGCGATGATCCCGGTCGTCACGATGATGGGGCTGCAGTTCGGCTTCCTGCTCGGCGGCTCGATCGTCGTCGAGGCCGTGTTCAACTGGCCGGGGCTCGGGCGCCTGCTGGTCGACGCGGTGACGATGCGCGACTACCCGGTGATCCAGGCGATCGTGCTGCTGTTCTCGCTGGAATTCATCCTGATCAACCTGACCGTCGACGTGCTGTACGCGGTCATCAACCCGACCATCCGGTTCAAGTGAGGCCCGCATGAACGCGACTGTCCAGCCCGCGGCGCCGGCCGCAACGACCGCGATCCGCACGCCGTGGCGCGAATTCTGGCGCAAGTTCCGCAAGCAGACCATTGCGCTCATTGCGGGCGGCTTCGTGCTGGCGCTCGTCGTGCTCGCGTTCGTCGGCCCGCACATCGTGCCGTTCGATCCGGAAAACTATTTCGACTACGACGCGCTGAACGCGGGGCCGTCGGCCGTGCACTGGTTCGGCGTCGATTCGCTCGGCCGCGACATCTTCAGCCGGATCGTCGCGGGCACGCGCATCTCACTCGCGGCCGGCTTCTTCTCGGTGGCGCTCGGCGCGGTGATCGGCACGTTCTTCGGGCTGCTCGCCGGCTATTACGAAGGCTGGTGGGACCGCATCACGATGCGCGTCGCCGACGTGCTGTTCGCGTTCCCGGGCATCCTGCTCGCGATCGGCGTGGTCGCGATCCTCGGCAACGGGATGGTCAACGTGATCTGCGCGGTCGCGATCTTCAGCATCCCGGCGTTCGCGCGGCTCGTGCGCGGCAACACGCTGATGCTCAAGCACATGACCTACGTCGAGGCCGCGCGCAGCATCGGCGCGTCCGACTGGACGATCATCATGCGGCACATCCTGCCGGGCACCGTGTCGTCGGTCGTCGTCTACTTCACGATGCGGATCGGCACGTCGATCATCACCGCCGCGAGCTTGTCGTTCCTCGGGCTCGGCGCGCAGCCGCCGACGCCGGAGTGGGGCGCGATGCTCAACGAGGCGCGCGCGGACATGGTGACGGCGCCGCACATCGCGGTGTTCCCGAGCCTCGCGATCTTCCTGACCGTGCTCGCGTTCAACCTGCTCGGCGACGGGCTGCGCGACGCGCTCGACCCGAAGCTGGAGCGCCGTTGATGCAGGCTGCGCCGATGTGGACCGCGACGCTGCCGGCCGGGCCGCGCGGCACGATCGCCGACGTGCCGGGCGTGATGGTCGGTCATTGCACGCTCGACACCGGCAGCGTGCAGACGGGCGTGACCGTCGTGAAGCCGCATCCGGGCGACGTGTACCGCAGCAAGGTGCCGGCGGGGGCGGCCGTGATCAACGGTTTCGGCAAGAGCGTCGGGCTCGTGCAGGTCGACGAACTCGGCACGCTCGATACGCCGATCGCGCTGACCAATACGTTCGGCGTCGGCGCGGTCGCAGAGGCGCAGATCCGCGCGGCGATCGCCGCGAATCCGCGGATCGGCCGCGACTGGCCGACCGTCAATCCGCTCGTGTTCGAGTGCAACGACGGTTACCTGAACGACATCCAGGCGTTCGCGGTCACCGCGGCGCATTACGACGACGCGTGCCGCGCGGCGTCGCGCGACGTCGCACGCGGCGCGGTGGGCGCCGGGCGCGGGATGTCGTGCTTCGACTTGAAAGGCGGGATCGGTTCCGCGTCGCGCGTCGCCGTCGCGGCCGGCCGCCCCTATACGGTCGGCGCGCTCGTGCTCGCGAATTTCGGCCGGCTGCCGATGCTGACGCTCGGCGGCGTACCGCTCGGCCGTGTTGTCGCGCAACGGCGCGCGGCCGACGCCGCGTACGCGGCGCCGCCCGAGCAGGGCTCGATCATCCTGTTGCTGGCGACCGACGCGCCGCTCGACGCGCGGCAGTTGTCGCGGCTCGCGCGCCGCGCGGCGGCGGGGCTGGCCCGCACCGGTTCCGTGTACGGGCATGGCAGCGGCGACATCGCGCTCGCGTTCTCGACCGCCTACACGATCGCGCCTGACGCATCGACGATCGCGCTGCCGGCCCTCGTGGCCGATGCGGCGCTCGATCCGCTGTTCATGGCCGCGGCCGAAAGCGTCGAGCACGCGATCGCCGACGCGTTGCTGCAAGCGGTAACGGTCGCCGGGCGCGACGGCCACGTGCGGCCATCGCTGCGCGACGCGGTGCCCGATCTCGACCGGTGGTTCAACGAATACAACGAAGGACGTTCGACCCTGTCATGAAGATCCTGATCTCGACCGACATCGAGGGCGTCGCCGGCGTATTCGCGACCGAGCAGACGCGCGCCGGCAATCCGGAATACGAGCGCGCGCGCCGCTGGATGACCGCCGAGGCGAACGCGGCGATCGAAGGCGCGTTCGCGGGCGGCGCGCTGGCCGTCTGGGTCAACGATTCGCATGGCGGCTTCCGCAACCTGCTGCCCGACGGGCTCGATGCGCGGGCGCGCGTCGTGCTCGGCAAGCCGCGTACGCTCGGGATGATGACGGGCGTCGAACAGCAGCCCGATCTCGTGTTCATGATCGGCTATCACGCGAAATCGCAGACGCGCGGCGTGCTCGCGCACACGATCAACAGCTTTGCGTTCACGCAGGTATGGCTGAACGGCGTCGAGCTCGGCGAAGCCGGGCTGTACGGCGCGCTGGCGCGCGAATACGGCGCGCATGTCGCGCTCGCGACCGGCGACGACGTATTCGCCGAGGAAACCCAGCCGCTGTTTCCGGACGCGCGTTTCGAGACGGTCAAGACGGCCGGCGGCGCATCGAGCGGCGAGACGCTGACGCCGTCGGCGTCGTGCGCGCGGATCGCGACCGCCGCGCGGGAAACGGTCGCGCATGCGCTGTCGTCCGGCGTGCGCGCAGGCGCGCATCGGCCCGCGCCGGCCGCTTGCACGCTGCGCGTGCAGACGGTCGCGCTCGCCGACCTGTTCTGCGTGCTGCCGTCGCTCGAGCGCGTCGATGCGGTGACGCTGCGCTTCGACGGGCCGTCGGTCGAGCACGTGGTGCGCACGCTGAACAGCCTGTCGGCGATGTCGTTCATGCTGCGGTAATGCGTGCTGCGACGACGCCGCCGGTGCGCGGCCGGTCAGCCGGTCGCGACGGTGCCAACCGTCGCGGCGAGCAGGAATGCTTCCATCGCCGCAACCGGCGAGAACGGCGTCTCGTTCATCGGATGGGTGTTGGCCGCGAGGTCGCGCAACGGTGGAGCGAGTCGTGGATCGTTCGAAGGCGACCGCCTTCGATATCGGGTCATTGATGATGGAATTCGGGCCGTGAGAAATACGCAGCTAGATCCCTACGAACACATTCCCCGGAGCGTGGTCGTGACCGCCAACGACTATGCGGGGGGCACGACGTTTCCGGATCACGCGCACGTGCGCGGACAATTCGCGTTCGCGTCGCGCGGCACGATCAGCGTATCGACGCCGCACGGCCGCTGGCTGGTGCCGCCGCAGCGCGCGTGCTGGGTGCCGGCCGGCGTGCGGCACGAAATGACGATGACCGGGCCGGTCACGATGCTCAACGCGTTCGTGGCCGCGGACGCCGCGCAGGCGGCCGGGCTGCCCGCGCAGTGCGGCGTGTATGGCGTGTCGCCGCTGCTGCGGCAACTGCTCGACGATGCGGTCGACCTGCCGGCGATGTACGACGTCGACGGCCGCGCAGGCAAGCTGATGGATCTGCTGGTCGCCGAAATCGCGACGATGCCGCGCCTGTCGCTGCATGCGCCGCTGCCGGCCGACGCGCGGCTGGCGAAGGTGTGCCGGCACCTGTTCGCGGCGCCGTCGATCGCGGCCGATCTCGACCGGGTCGCGGCCGACGCGGGCGTGAGCCGGCGCACGTTCACGCGGCAGTTCCGCGCGCAGACGGGCGTGAGTTTTGCCGCGTGGCGCCAGCAGGTGTGCATGCTCGCGGCGATTGCCCGCCTGACCGACGGGCAGCCGGTGACGCGCGTCGCGCTCGATCTCGGCTATGCGAGCGCGAGTGCGTTCACGTCGGCGTTTCGCCGCATTCTGGGCGACACGCCGAGCCGGTATCTGGAGAGTCGCCGCTAGGCGGTGCCTGCCGCCAAAAAATACGCGTCCGCCAACTTCGGCCAGACGCGTTCAAAGGCACTCCGTGTGAAAAAATGCGCGACCGGCCTGTCGGGCAGCGTCGCGCATCGTCCATATCATTGTTGCTTCGTCCGATTCAATCCTGCCGGCTCGTTGCGGATAACGAAGCATACGCTGCATAACGCGCAAACGATATCGTGTCGATCCCACGATTCATGTGCTGTCGCAGCATACGTTCCGATTGCGCATTCGATATCGGAGCGGAAAACCGATGAGGACGGGCATCCGCGGCTCCGCCGGTCACGATGCGCCGCACCATCGAATGCGGGCGACGGAGTCCCCCCAAACGCCGCGTGGCGCGATGCCCATCGGTATCGCGCCACGCGGCGGTGCGGTTGCAGGCGAAGCCGACGCGCGCCGGCGCACGCGTCAAACGTCGAAGAACACGGTTTCGTCCGGCCCCTGCATGCGGATGTCGAAGCGATAGACGACCGGCCGGCCCGGCTGCGCGTCGCGTTTCGCGACGAGCGTCGCGCGTCGCTCGGCGGGCACCGCGTTCAGCACGGGGTCGGTCGCGTTCGCGGCGGCCTCGTCGTCGAAGTACACACGCGTGAACGCATGGGTGAGGATCCCGCGCATCATCACGGTCACGTTGATGTGCGGCGCGTCGTCGGCGGCGACGCGGCCCGGCTTCACCGTCTCGACGACGAAGCGCTGCTGCGGATCGGTGCCCGTGCCGACGCGCGCGAAACCCGTGAAGCCGGATTTCGCGATGTCGTCGCGCGACGCGGGGTAGCGGCCCGCGCCGTCCACCTGCGTGAATTCCAGCACCGCGTCGCCGACGACGTTGCCGTCGCCGTCGAACACCTGCCCGACCAGCAGCACATGCTCGCCTTCGGCGTGCGCGGCGGCAATCGTCGGCGTGAACAGGCTTTTCAGGTCGTAGTCGTATTGCTGCGGGCACAGGCCGTACGCGAAGTACGGGCCGACCGTCTGCGAAGGGGTTTGCTTCAGCGTCGTCATGGTTCAGCGCTCCATCGGGGTGGCGTCGCGGCCGCGCAGCACGATGTCGAATTCGTAGCCGAGCGCATAGCCTTCTTCGGTGATGTCCATCGAGAAGCGCGAGATCAGGCGATCGCGCGCGGCCTCGGGCGTGCCCTGAAAGATCGGGTCGTACGCGAGCAGCGGATCGCCGGGGAAGTACATCTGCGTGACGAGACGCGAGCCGAAGTAATCGCCGAACAGCGAGAAGTGGATGTGATTCGGGCGCCACGCGTTCGGATGGTTGCCCCACGGATACGCGCCGGGCTTGATCGTCAGGAAGCGGTAGCGGCCTTCGTCGTCGGTCAGGCAGCGGCCGGCACCGAGGAAGTTCGGGTCGAGCGGTGCATCGTGCTGGTCGACCTTGTGCACGTAGCGGCCGGCCGCGTTGGCCTGCCACACCTCGACGAGCGTGTTGCGCACGGGCTTGCCGCCTTCGTCGAGCACGCGGCCGGTGACGACCATCCGCTCGCCGAGCGGCTCGCCGTTCTTCACGGCGTTCTTCGTCAGGTCATGGTCGAGCGCGCCGAGATCTTCCGCGCCGTAGACGGGCGCGTACTGGTCGCGCAGCTTCTCCTTCAGCGGGATCAGCGGGCGGGTCGGGCCGCGCTTGACGGACGAACGGTACTCGGGGTGAACATAGGCCGGATGCGACGGCCAGTCGCGCGGCGTGAGGATCGTGGGGGAATCCATCGGGCGTCTCCTGTCAGTTTTTCGCGAAGTGGATGGCACGACTTTAGCCAATCCGGAAAGTTATGCAAAATGACCTTTTTTCGCGAATCGCATAACCGTTCGTTATGTTCGTCCTGACAATGAAAATTCCGCCGGACAGGCAACCTGTCCGGCGGAAAAAGCGATCGGGCTTCGCGTCGTCGGTGACGACCCCGTGCACGGCCCTCCAGCCAGCCCGTCGCTGTTTTTTGTCTTTCGTTCTCGTTGTTATCCGGTCTCCCCGAGCGTGCCCGTCGTCATGGATGGCGGGGATCGAAGACGATCCCGTCGAATTCGAGCACCAGCGTGCCGCTGCGCAGCAGGGCCGACGGTGTCGACGCGTGGCCGGCGCCGAGCACGTCGGTCACGTACTGCGCGCAGAAGCTGCGCCGCGCCCGCAGGTTCAAGCGACGGCCGAGCAGCGCATCGATTCGCTGTTCGGCCAGCGCATGAACGTGGCGCTGCGCGTCGGCCGACGCTGCCGCGACGCGGCGCGCCAGTGCGATGCGTCCGCCGTCGGTACGGGCGACGAAGCGCGACAGCGGCGTGAGCTTCGTCCACGCAAACGCGGTGGACTCGGCGATCAGCGGTTCGTCGCCCGACGTATCGACGACGATGCCGAAGCGATTGGCCCAGGTGTCGACCGCGCCAGCCGCGGCATCCGATGCACCGGCCGGTACGCGGATGAACACCAGATCGCCGACATGTGCGCCGGCGGCCAGCGTGCGCACGGTCGCGAGCGGCATCGTGCGATCGGTGTCGCGTGCATCGCGCGGGGCGGCGTGGTGCGGTTCGCAGAGGGCAGTGTCGATTCGGGTCGTCATTTCGGCTCCGTCGTTGCGTGACAGGACGGAGCGGATTATGCAGACAAGTAACCAAAAGTGCTGATGTGGATGCGCAAGTAGCCTAATATCCGACCTCGAGCATCATTTTTCGATACCGCCATGACCGAGACCGCCCAACTCATCGAAACGCTGAAGCGCCAGCTGAAGGCGCAGGGAATGACTTACCGGGACGTCGCGCGTGCGCTGGACGTGTCCGAGACGAGCGTGAAGCGGCTGTTCGCGAGCGGCCGCTTCACGCTGGAGCGTGTCGCGGAGATCGCCCAGCTGCTCGGCTATACGCTCGCCGAGCTCGTGCAGGAAGCGTCGGCGTCCGCGCCGCGCTTGCGCGTGCTGACCGAGCAGCAGGAGGCGTTGCTGGTGTCGGACGAGAAACTGCTGCTGGTCGCCGTCTGCGCGATCAACTACTGGACCGTGCAGGACATCGTGTCGGCCTATCGGCTCACGCAGGCCGAATGCGTGAAATATCTGCTGATGCTCGACCGGATGAACGTGATCGCGCTGCTGCCCGGCGACCGGATTCGCGTGCGCGTCGCGCGCGATTTCGACTGGCTGCCGGGCGGGCCGATTCGCCGCTACTTCCATGCGCACGTGCTCGACGACTTTCTCGGCAGCCGCTTCGACGGCCCGGGCGAGACGATGACGTTCCTGCAGGGGATGCTGACGGACGCGGCTGCCGCGGAGCTCGAACAGGAACTGCGGCGGCTCGCCAGCAAGGCGGCGGCGCTGCATGCGGAGTCGTCGTCCGCGCCGCTGGGGCAGAAGCACGGCACGGCCCTCCTGATCGCGAAACGAATCTGGGAGCCGACGGGATTCCACGCGCTGCGGCGCCATGCGTGATGCCGCGCCGAATGCTTGGGCCTTTCCGGAAAGTTATGCAAAATGGCGATTCATCATCATTCGCATAACGACTCGTTATGAATAACCGTATCGCCGACGGCCGTGTCAAATTCCGGCACCTGCAGTGTTTTCTCGCGGTCGCGCAGCTGGGCGGCGTGCAGAAGGCGGCCGAAAGCCTGTCGATCACGCAACCGGCCGTGTCGAAGACGATCGCCGAGCTGGAGGCGATCCTCGGCGTGAAGCTGTTCGAGCGCGGCCGGCACGGCGCGCAGCCGACCCGCGAAGCGCAACTGTTCATGCCGCACGCGAACGCGTGCGTGCTGGCGCTGCGGCAGGGCGTCGGGCTGCTGGCGCGCGAGGGCGGGGCCGCCGCCGCGACGCTGGAAATCGGCATGCTGCCGACCGTCGCGGCCTCGCTCGCACCGGCCTTGATGAAGGCGCTGACCGCGCGCTGGCCGCGCATCGTCGTGCGGATCGCGACGGCCGCGAACGCCGAGTTGCTCGAGCGTCTGAAATCCGGCGCGATCGAGTGCGCGATCGGTCGGCTGTCGGAGCCCGAGCGGATGATCGGGCTCGCGTTCGAGCAGTTGTACAACGAGCCGCTCGTCGCGGTCGTGCGCGCCGGGCACCCGCTGCTCGCGAGCGCGGCGCCGGCCGCCGAGCTGGCGCGCTATCCGGTCGTGCTGCCGCCGTTCGGCACGTTGATCCGCCAGTCCGCCGAGCAACTGCTCGGCGCATGCGGCGCGCCGCCGCTGGATTCGTTCATCGAGGTGCTGTCGGTATCGGTCGCGCGCGCCTTGGCGCTCGAGAATGACGCGGTCTGGTTCGTGCCGCTCTATGCGGCCGAATACGATCTGTCGGCAGGCGCGCTGGCGCGCCTGCCGCTGCCGTCGGCGGGCACCGACGAGCCGGTCGGGCTCGTGCTGCGTACCGATGCGCAACCGTCGCCGGTCGCGCGGACGCTGATCGACGCGGTGCGCGACATCGCGCGATCGCGGTTCGGCGATGCGCACCCGCACCGGGCGCCGCGTGCGGCGCGCAAGCCCGGTCGCGGCAAGCGTTGATTCATCGGGCCGGGCGACGCGCCGGGCCCGATCTCCTTTCTTGCTGCAGGGATCCGCCATTCGGCCAGTAGCCGTCATAGGGGTGCTTGGCATATCGTACCGTTTTTGATACGATTGGCGGCAAGACGATGACGAGACAGCAGATTCAGGCCACGCTCGGCGTGCGGTTCTTTCGCTCGGCCCGCGGCAACGAGCCGGTGCGCGAATGGCTCAACGCGCTCGGGCAAGTGGATCGAAGGGCGATCGGCGAAGAGATCAAGACCGTTCAACTCGGCTGGCCGCTCGGCATGCCGCTGGTCCGCAAGATGGCGAAGGATCTTTGGGAGATCCGCGTGGCGGTGCCGGGGCGCAGCGCACGCGTGCTGTTCACGGTCGTCGGCGACACGATGGTGCTGCTGCACGGCTTCTTCAAGCAGTCGCGCGCCACGCCGTCGAACGATCTCGACGTCACCGTCGCGCGCCTGAAAGCGCTGACGCACGCCATCTGAATTCCCCGGTTGCGCCGGAATACACCGTCTCCGACGGTCGGGCAGCCGGCAACGCCATGCACTGGAGTACGACATGACGACCACGAACAATCCGCATATCGGCAGCGATTTCGATGCCTTTCTCGAAGCGGACGGCAATCTCGAAGCGGCCACCGCCACCGCGATCAAGCGCGTGATCGCGTGGCAGATCGGGCAGGAAATGAAGGCGCAGCACATCACGAAAACCGCGATGGCCGCGCGGATGAAAACCAGCCGCGCCGCACTCAACCGTCTGCTCGACGAAACCGACACGAGCCTCACGCTGGCGACGCTCGCGAGCGCGGCCGCCGCGCTCGGCAAACGGCTCAGCTTCGAGCTGGTGCCGGCCTGACCGGCGTGAACGAACGGCGCACGGGCGGCTCGACGTGATGGTTCGCGCGCCGGGCGGGGCGAGCGGGCCGGCGTCGGCCCGCGGGCGCATGCCGGGTCATTTGCGCGGGCCGGCGACCTGCAGATAAAGCAGTGCGCCGCCCGCGAGCAGTAGCGGGAACAGGAAATACCAGCCGGTCGTCATGAACAGTCCGGCCACCGCAATCAGCGAAATCCACGCGCAGCGATACGCGATGCCGCCACGCGGCAACAGTTTCAGCGCGGCCGCCGCGCCGAGCCCATACACCATCACGAAACATCCGGACGTCACAAGCACGAGCGGCTTCGGCCCGACGTCCGACAGCGCCGTGGCGGCCAGTGCGACGGCCGCGAGCACGGCGATCACGCCGAGGCTGCGGCGCGGCACGCCGCCCACCTGGCTGCCTTGCGCGAGCCACGCAGGCAACGCGCCGTCGCGTCCGAGCGCCGCGCCGAGCTTGGCCGCGCCCGCGAAATACGCGTTCATCGTGCCGAGCGTGAGCAGCAGCGCGGCGGCCGCCGCCAGCACTTGCGCATGGCCGCCGATGCCGCCCGCGATCAGTTCGGCGAGCGGCGCGCCCGATGCGCCTGCGGAAGGCCCGAGCACCGTCACGCTCGCGGCGGCGACCGACAGATACAGGAACCCGACGACCACGACCGCGATGCCGGCCGAACGCGGCATGTCGTGCGCGGGCCGGCGGAATTCGGCGGCGAGATGGGTGATCGCTTCCCAGCCGGCGAAGCTCCACACGAGCAGCGCGGCGGCCTGGCCGACGGCGAGCCAGCCATGCGGGGCGAACGGATGCAGGTTCGCGGTGCGCGCATGCGGCGCGGACGCAAGCACCGCGGCGAGCAGCAGCGCGACGAGCAGCGCCGACAACACCAGTTGCATGCGGCCCGACACGGTGACGCCGAATGCATTTGCGGCCGACACGGTCGCGATCAGCGCGGCGGCGGTGACGATGACCGTCGTGTGTCCGCCGCCCGTGACGGCCGCGACGTATGCACCGCCGAACATCGCGGCCGCCGGTGCGCCGGCAGGCACCGCGAAATAGAAGCACCAGCCGACGATGGCGGCAGCCTTCGGGCCGAACGCGCGCCGCGCGTAGGTCGACACACCGCCCGCATCGGGATAGCGGGCGCCGAGTGCGGCGAAGGTGGCCGCGAGCGGCCCGGACAGCACGACGAGCGCCGCCCATGCGAGCAGCGAGGCCGGCCCCGCGACTTCGGCGGCGAGCGCGGGCAGCGCGATCACGCCGGTGCCGAGCACCGCGCCGATATAGAGCGCGGCGCCCTGGAAAATGGTCAGCGAACCCGCGTGATGAGCAGCGGGCGAATCGGCATGCGAAGGCATGAGCGGCAGTCTCCGGGAGTCTTGTTTTGTGTGGACGACGCGCGAAAGCCCGCGCGGTCGATCACCGATGCTACCCGAACGATGGCGCTCGCGCGGCCCGGCGATGAGTAGTCTCGTGCCGCGACCGTGTCAGCCGATGTCAGCAGGAACGCGCGAGCCGCAGGCGCGCGTCCTCGCGCGCGGCAGGCGACAGGTCGGGCGCGTAATGGAACGTACCCGATACCAGCGAGGCGACGGGCACGCCATCGCGGAACAGCACGCGATTGCCGGCCAGCGCCGGCACCTTGTCGCCGGGCAACAGCGTGCCGGCGAGATTCAGCGGATCGGCGCCCGTCACGCATAGGTATTGTCCGTCGCCCGGTTGCCGTCGGAGTTCGCGCAGGATCGGGATGGCCTCGGGCAGCGCGAACTGCTCGCCCGCGAGCCCGGCGACGAAGCGACCGCCGCGAATCTCGCCGCGTGCTTCGAGGCGCTGCAGCACGCGCACGAGTTCGCGCCAGCTGGGCAGCCAGTCGGCTTCGCGTTCGAGCAGCCGCCAGAACACGACGCCGTAGCGGCGCAGCAGCGTCCACACGATATGTTCGAGCGCGTCGGGATCGGTCGTGGCGAGGTTGCGTTTCGGTGCAGGCGTGTCGTCATCCGGCGGTGCCTGACGCTGTACGAGCGCCCAGCGGCCGGCGTCGTCCATCCCGCCGATCAGCGCGCCGCCGCGGCGCGTGCGTGGCGCATACGTCGCGCTGCGCTTGACGGCCGGCTTCAGCAGCGCGCGCAGGCCCGCGTAGCTGTCCGCATTCACGAGGCCGGCCGACACGAGTTCGCCGAGCGCCTGTTCGAGTTCGACGGGCAGCATGCGCAGGTCGTCAAGCAGCGCATCGAAGAACATCGCGCCGTGCGCGGCGAGTGCGTCGCGCACTTGCGTGGCGCGCGCGGACAGCGCCGGTTGCGCATCGGGGTCCCGCAGCGCCTGCCACGCGGAAAGATGACGGCGTGGCAGCAGCACGATTGGCGTCGTCTTCACGGGCGTGCCGGCCGCGCGCGCCGGCGCGCCGATGCGGGTCCACACGAGCTTGCCCGAGCGGCACAACTCGTCGAGGCCGCCCGCCGTGTAGTCGGTGAGCCGCGCGGGCAGCAGCGCGTCTTCCCACGCGCTTGCCGCGGCCTCGTAGCCTTCGAGCTGTTCGACCACGGCTGCCAGCGCGTCGCGGCCGGTGCCGCGCGTGTCGGGCGTCAGGTGCTGCCAGTGGAACAGGAAGCGCATGAAATCGGCGCGTTCGACCGGCTCGATCTCGCGACGCAGCCGCTTCACCGTATAGCGATGAATGCGCGCGAGCAGGTGGCGTTCGCACCATTCGTCGATCGTCGCGCCCGGCGTGAAGCGGCCGCGCATCACGTAGCCTTCGCGCTCCAGCGCCGCGAGCGCCGTCGCCACCGACGCGGGCGGCAGCCCGAGCGGCGCGGCGATCGCATCGAGCGTCAACGGCCCGAAGCCGGTGAGCCGCGCGCGGATCACGTCGACGAGCGCCGCATCGGCTTCCCACGGCTGCACGCATGCGGCCGGCACCTTGAGCGCTGGTGTCGCACGGGCGTCCGCATGCAGCGCGCGCAGGCAGACGAGCCGCTCGACCGGCACCCACAGCGCGGCGCCGCACGGCGTGGCGAGTTTCGTCGCGCGGCGGCGTTCCGCGAGTTCCGCCAATCGCTCGGGCCAGCCTGCGTGCGCGTGCGCCTCGCTGTCGGCGACGCACGCGAGCGTGAGCAGCGCATCATGCATTTCGTCGGCGTCGCGCACGAGCGGCCACGCTTCGTCACGCACCGCGTCGATTGCGTCGGCGTCGAGCGCACCAAGATCGTCGGCCGATTCGGGATCGCTCCAGCGGCGCGACTGCACGGCCTGCGTGCGGCGTTCCTCGAGCGGCGCATCGTCGAGGAATGCGTAGGGCTTCGCGTTCAGGATCTCGGCCGCGAGCGGCGACGGCGCGGGCAAGTCGCGCGCGACGAGCTCGATCGCGCCGCTTTCGATCCGGCGCAGCAGCGCGAGCCAGCCGTCGGTGTCCATCGCGTCGTGCAGGCAGTCGTCGAGCGTCTGGTCGACGAGCGGATGATGCGGAATCTCGCGTTCGCCGACGATGTTCTCGAGGCACGCGACCTGATCGGGGAACACCGTCGCGAGCAGATCGTCGCTCTTCATCCGCTGCAGTTGCGGCGCGGTGCGCCGGCCGCCGGTGAAGCGCGGCAGCGCGAGCGCGGTGGTCGCGTTCCAGCGCCAGCGCACGCCGAACATCGGCGCGTCGAGCAGCGCCTGGGTCAGCACGTGCTCGGCGCTGGCCGAACGCAGGTAGCGCCACACTTCGTCGAGCGCGAAGCTGTGCGCGAGCGACAGCGACAGGATGATCGCGTCGTCGGTCGCGGCGGCCTGCAGTTCGAAGTTGAAGTTGCGGCAGAAGCGCTTGCGCAGCGCGAGCCCCCAGGCGCGGTTGATCCGGCTGCCGAACGGCGAATGGATCACGAGCTGCGTGCCGCCCGATTCGTCGAAGAAACGCTCCATCACGAGCGTGTCCTGCGTCGGCAACGCGCCGAGCGCGGCGCGGGTGCGCGCGAGGTAGTCGGCGATCTGGCGCGCGGCGTCGGGCGACAGGTGCAGATCGTCGACGAGCCAGCGCAACGCGGGCGCGAGGCGGCTTTCGGTGGGGGCGAGCGCGGTGCCGCCGGGCGCGTTGTCGGGCGAGGCGGCGGGCAGCGCGTCAGTGTCAGCGGCCGCTTTTCGGGGTTTGCCGCGGGCGGTCGTCTTGCCGGCCTCGGTGACGTTCGCGTGCTTCGCCGTGTCGGCCCGCGGATGCCGGTCGCCTTCCGCGAACAGCGCATCGAGCCGCGCACGCAACCGGCCGACCGCCATCGACAGCTCGTCGCTGCGCCCGAGCCCCTCGCCGAGCCAGAACGGAATGCTCGGCGATTGCCCCTGCGCATCCTCGACACGCACGCGGCCCGTCTCCACGCGAATGATCCGGTACGACTGGTTGCCCAACTGGAACACGTCGCCGGCCAGGCTCTCGATCGCGAAATCCTCGTTGACCGTGCCCACCTGGATGCCCTGCGGTTCGAGCAGCACCGCGTAGTCGGCCATGTCGGGGATCGTGCCGCCGGAAGTGGTCGCGGTCATCATCGCGTTGCGGCGGCCGCGCACGGTGCCGCCCACCACGTCGCGATGCAGGTATGCGCCGCGCACGCCGCGCCGGCTCGTGAACCCTTCGGCGAGCATCTTCATCACTTCGTCGAAGCGCTCGCGCGTCAGCCGCGCGTACGGCGCGGCGCGCGTGAAGCTCGCATACAGCGCGTCTTCCTGCCATTCCGTGCACGCGACTTCGGCGACGATCTGCTGCGCGAGCACGTCGAGCGGCGCTTCGGGAATCCGCAGCGCGTCGAGTTCGCCGCGCTGCACGCAGTCGAGCAGCGCCGCGCATTCGACCAGCTCGTCGCGCGACAGCGGAAAGAGCCGCCCCTTCGGCACGCCGCCGACGTGGTGCCCCGAGCGGCCGACGCGTTGCAGGAACGGCGCGATGCCGCGCGGCGAGCCGACCTGGCAGACGAGATCGACGTCGCCGATGTCGATGCCCAGTTCGAGCGACGCGGTCGCGACGAGCAGTTTCAGTTCGCCGCGCTTCAGGCGCTGCTCGGCGTCGAAGCGGTGCTCCTTCGCGAGACTGCCATGATGCGCGGCGATCGCGTCCTTGCCGAGCCGGTCGGCGAGATGGCGCGCCATGCGCTCGGCGGTGCGGCGCGTGTTGACGAACACCAGCGTCGTGCGGTGCGCGGCCGCGAGCCCCGCGATGCGGTCGTACACCTGTTCCCACACGTCGGTCGCCATCACCGGTTCGAGCGGCACGTTCGGCAGTTCGAGCGCGAGATCGCGCTCGCGCGTGTGGCCCGTGTCGACGATCGCGCAGTCGCGCGGCGCGTCGGCCGGCCCGCCGACCAGGAAGCGCGCGACCGCGTCGATCGGCTTTTGCGTGGCCGACAGCCCGATGCGCGGCAGCGCGCGGCCGACCAGCGCGTCGAGGCGTTCGAGCGACAGCGCGAGATGGCTGCCGCGCTTGGATGACGCAAGCGCATGGATTTCGTCGACGATGACCGAGCGCACGTTCGACAGCATTTGCCGCCCCGACGTGGACGACAGCAGCACGTACAGCGATTCGGGTGTGGTGACGAGGATGTGCGGCGCGCGCTTGCGCAGCGCGGCGCGCTCGGCCTGCGTCGTGTCGCCGGTGCGCACCGCGGTGCGGATCGCGGGCACCGGCAGGCCGAGTTGCGCGAGCGATTCCGCGATGCCGGCGAGCGGCGCGTCGAGGTTCACGTGGATGTCGTTCGACAGCGCCTTCAGCGGCGATACGTAGACGACCAGCGTCGCGTCGGGCAGCGTGCCGTCATGCGCGAGCGCATCGCGCACCAGATCGTCGAGCGCGCACAGGAACGCGGTGAGCGTCTTGCCGGAGCCGGTCGGCGCGGCGACGAGCGTCGAGCGGCCGGCCTTGATGTGCGGCCACGCGAGCGCCTGCGCGCCGGTCGGCGCGGCGAACGTGCGGCGGAACCACGCGGCGACGGCCGGGTGGAACACGTCGAGCGCGCGGGCGGCAGGGCGGGTAGCTGTGACGTCCATCGGAGCGTTGAAATAGGGTGCGAGCGGGGGGCGAGCGTGCGACGGATCGCACGCGAATCGAATTGTCAGTGTGCCAGACGCCGCGCGCGCGTGCCGGGCATGCGTGCCGACGATTCCAATTCAGATGGGGGCCCGCGCCGTGCTTTCAATCGACGGAAAGTTGCGTGCCCGCCGGCACGCCGAGCGCGCGCTGAATTGTGTCGAATTGCAACTGGGCCGAGCCCCAAGCCTGAATTTTTCCGAACAGCGGAACGTGCGTGATGAGCGCGAACCGCTCCTAGACGCGATGCAGCCAGCCGAGCCAGTGTTCCACCAACGGCGCACGCGACCACAGCGACTGCGCGAGCCACAGCGTGCCGCCCCACGCGGCGGCCACGACGATCAGGTCGCAACGCCCGCTGTTCCACAGGTTCAGCGAATGGCGCCGCCAGATCCACGGTACGCCGAGCGGATTGGGCCAGTCGGCGAGCAGGTGCATCACGCCGCCGCAGGCGAAGCCGAACAGCGGCGCGGCCCACAGCGGATGCGGATGATGGGTGAGCCCGTGCCAGCCGAGCGCGAGCAGCGCGACCCAGCCGATACCCCAGTGCGTGAGGGTGCGATGCGTGATCCACAGGCGGCGTTTGCGGCTCCACCAGGCGACTTCGAGCCAGTCGGGCGCGGTGCCGCCCGCGACGCCCGCCGCGAACGCGGCGAGCATGCCCGAATGCCACGGGCCGGTTGCGCCGGTTTGCGCGACGAGGACGGCGGCGGCGACGCCGGCCGCGAAGCCGGACGCGTGATGCGCATTGTGTGATGCCATAGCGAGCGAGACGAGGAAACGTGAAGCGGCGCGTGCACGAAACGATGATGCGGCGCGCAAGCGGGGCGCTATCTTCGCAGATCGGCCTGAGCCGCGCGCGGCGCGTTTGCAGATTTTTTTGTGCGCAATGCACGGCATGCCGCGCGATTCGCAACTTTCGGTTTTGTGCATTGCGCGACGGCGCGCGCCGCAGGCGGTGCCGAACGCGCCACGTGCGCGTCGCGGCGCCGCAACGTGACCGGCCGCACACACGCGGCACGCTTTCGTCGCGCGCCGCGTGTTCGACCCTTTTTGTGCCCCTATACTACGAAGCCGGCAGATGGCCGTCGGCGCGCCAGCGGCCATCCACGGATCAGGTGCTCGTCGTGCCTGAAGGAGATCCACATGGGGGACATGCAATGACTACGCTGAATCGCTTCAAATCATCCGCCGCCGTGCTGGCGACGGTGGCCGGCATCGGCTTCCTGCCGAACGCGCCCGCCTACGCGAAGGGGCCGCAGCCCGCGGTCCTGACGAGCTCGGCGGTGGCGGTGGCCGACAAGTACAGCGCGGATGCCGCGGAGCGGATCTTCAAGGAAGGCGGCAACGCGATCGACGCAGCCGTCGCGATCGCGTTCACGCTGGCCGTCACGTACCCGGAAGCCGGCAACATCGGCGGCGGCGGCTTCATGACGATCTACAAGGACGGCAAGCCGTACTTCATCGATTACCGCGAGCGCGCGCCGCTCGCCGCGACGAAGGACATGTACCTCGACAAGGACGGCAACGTCGTCAAGGGCATGAGCCTGTACGGCCCGCGCGCGGTCGGCGTGCCGGGCACGGTCGCGGGCATGTGGGAGGCGCAGAAGCGCTTCGGCAAGCTGAAATGGAAGCAGGTGCTCGCGCCGGCGATCCACTACGCGCGCGACGGCTTCGTCGTCGACGAACAGCTCGCGCAGCGCGGCGTCGACGCATCGAAGGAGTTTGGCGGCAAGACCAACTTCGACAAGTATTTTTCCGGGCTGAAGGCCGGCGCGAACTTCAAGCAGCCCGATCTCGCCGACGTGCTGACGCGCATCGCGAACGGCGGCGCGGAGGGCTTCTACAAGGGCAAGACGGCCGAACTGATCGCCGCGTCGATGAAGACCGGCGACGGCAACGGGCTGATCACGACCGAAGATCTCGCGCAGTACCGCGCGGTGTGGCGCCAGCCGGTGCAGGCGAAGTGGAACGGCTATGACGTGATCACCGCGCCGCCGCCGAGCTCCGGCGGCATCGGCCTCGTGCAGTTGCTGAAGATGAAGGCCGACCTCAAGCAGGACTTCGAGGGCGTGAAGCTCAACTCGCCGCAGTACATCCACCTCGTCGCGGAAATCGAAAAGCGCGTGTTCGCCGATCGCGCGCAGTATCTCGGCGATCCCGACTTCTACAAGGTGCCGATCGCGCAGCTGACCGACGACGCGTACATCGCGAAGCGCGCGGCCGAGGTCAACCCGAAGGAGCCGTCGGACACGAAGAGCGTGCAGCCGGGCCTCGGCACGACGATGCCGGAGAAGGCCGAAACGACGCATTTCTCGGTGGTCGACAAGTGGGGCAACGCGGTATCGAACACGTACACGATCAACGGCTATTTCGGCTCGGGTGTGATCGCCGACGGCACGGGCATCGTGCTGAACGACGAGATGGACGACTTCTCCGCGAAGCCGGGCGTCGCGAACATGTTCGGCGTGGTCGGCAGCGACGCGAACGCGATCGAACCGAAGAAGCGTCCGCTGTCGTCGATGTCGCCGACGATCATGACGAAGGACGGCAAGGTGTCGCTGGTGATCGGCACGCCGGGCGGCTCGCGCATCTTCACGTCGATCTTCCAGGTGATCAACAACATCTACGACTTCAAGATGCCGCTGAAGGAAGCGGTCGGTGCGATGCGTTTCCATCACCAGCTGCTGCCGCCGAACACGATCTTCTGGGAGCCGTACCACCCGATCGAAGGCGAACTCGCGAAGCAGATCGAGGCGCGCGGCTATACGCTGAAGGGGCAGGATTTCAGCGGCGACATCCAGGTCATCAAGATCGACGGCAAGACGCCGGAGGCGATGGCCGATCCGCGCGGGCGGGGCGTGACGCGGGTCATTCGTTGACGTTGACGTTGACGTTGACGTTGACGTGAAGCGATGCGTGCGCGTTGGCGACAGCCGCCGCGCGCGCCGTTCGGCAGCCGGTGTCTCGACCCGGCTGCCGAATTTTTTCAGCCGGTCGTTCGGATGAAGCCCGCGATCCGCGCGGCAATGGCTTCGGGCGGATCCTCGAGGCAGCCGTGCCCGATGCCGGTCCGCTCATTTCGCTTCCGACGGGCTTGGCCGCCCGTTTTCATGAATTTGACGCGCGACGCTGGGATAATGGGCGAGTTTGGCTGCGTCAATGATGGAAGGAGGCCCCATGGGCGACAACGATACCCGCACCGAGACCGACAACCGCACCGATACGGACCCGATGGAAGCGCGCCAGCGCCGTTTCGAGGAGGATCTCGTCGACGCCTACGACGAAGAGCTCGAGATGGAGCTCGACGACCGCCGCTTCGACGACGGCGAGGACCTGCTGTTCTCGCCCGAGCGTCGCGAGGCGCGCAAGGAATATTTCCGCGAGCTGTTCCGGCTGCAAGGCGAGCTCGTGAAGCTGCAGGACTGGGTCGTGAATACCGGACACCGGCTCGTCGTCATTTTCGAGGGGCGCGACGCGGCCGGCAAGGGCGGCGCGATCAAGCGCATCACGCAGCGCCTGAACCCGCGCGTGTGCCGGGTTGCCGCGCTGCCGGCGCCGAACAACCGCGAGCGCACGCAATGGTACTTCCAGCGCTATGTCGCGCATCTGCCGGCCGGCGGCGAGATCGTGCTGTTCGACCGCAGCTGGTACAACCGTGCGGGTGTCGAGCGCGTGATGAATTTCTGTACCGACGACGAGTACGAGGAATTTTTCCGGTCGGTGCCCGAGTTCGAGAAGATGCTCGTGCGCAGCGGGATCCAGATCGTCAAGTACTGGTTCTCGATCACCGACCACGAGCAGGAGCTGCGCTTCCAGAGCCGGATCGCGGATCCGCTGAAGCAGTGGAAGCTGAGCCCGATGGACCTCGAAAGCCGCCGCCGCTGGGAGGCTTATACGGCCGCGAAGGAAGAGATGCTGCAGCGCACGCATATTCCCGAGGCGCCGTGGTGGGTCGTGCAGGCCGTCGACAAGAAGCGCGCACGGCTGAACTGCATTCACCATCTGCTGGGCCAGGTGCCGTATCACGAGGTGCCGCGCCCGACGATCGATCTGCCGCAGCGCGAGCATCACGAGGATTACATTCGCCGGCCGGTGCCGGACAACATGATCGTGCCGGACGTTTATTGAGCGATTCGCCCGGTCGATCGCAATGCGACGAAGCGCGCAGCGGTATGCGGCGCGTTTTTTTTGAGGTCTGGCGGAGGGTGGGCGGTTCGAATGCATGCAGTGCATGCGTACGCGCACGCCGCGCGGGCTGTCGCCGCAACGGCTCAAAGATCAGGAAACCCCGAGCGCCCCTGCGTCAGATCGAACAGTTCGGCTCTTGCCGCGGCTTCGGCGGTTTCGGGCAGCTTGATCACGAGCTTCACCGTCATCCCGTACGCGCTGTCCACCAGTTCATAGCCGGCTTGTTCGATCCAGCGGCGCACGCGCGCCTCTTCCGGGTAGCCGATCTCGACCGCGAGCCGCGTGCGCCGAATGCGCTCGACGCGCTCGGCATCGAGCAGCGCCGATGCGATCGCATCCGTATACGCACGCACCAGCCCGCCCGCGCCGAGCTTCACGCCGCCGTAGTAACGCACGACCGCGCCGAGCACGCCGTCGAGGTCGTGATGGCGCAGCACTTCGAGGATCGGCCGGCCCGCGGTGCCCGACGGCTCGCCGTCGTCCGACATACCGGACTGGCCGCCCGCCAGCAACGCCCAGCACACGTGGGTGGCCGCCGGGTGCTCGTCGCGCAGGCGTTGCAGGACCTGCATCGCGGCATCGCGGTCCTCGACCGGAACCGCGTACGCGATGAAACGGCTCTTGCGGATTTCGAGTTCGCGGATGGTGGAGGCGGCGAGCGAGTAACTCATGCGTCGCGACGCGGAAAGTGTAGGGAAGTCAAGGCGATGATAGCTGGTCGATGCGTTTGACGGGGGCCCGTGGACGAATGGATATCGTCTGCATGAGCGCGGGGCAAAGACGGAATTTTACCGTGGCGCGCGTCGAAGCATTTCGATGTCGCTGCGCACGGCATCAACGCACGCCGACCGACGACCGCAGCGCGGCGCCCAGCGTGCGCAGCGCCTGCCGGGCGTGCGCATCGGTCAGATTCGAGTAGAGCACCACGTCGCGCGTCGGCAACGGCGGCAGCCCGTAGCGCATCCCCACGTCGACGGTGCCGGCGGGCGCCACGCGATGCCCGAGCGCCGCGACGGCCAGCCCCGCGGACACCGCCGCACCGATCGTCGCCACGCCGCCGCCGACGAAGACTTCCGTCCACGCGACACCGGCTTCGTCCAGCGCGCCGACCGCCATGCGGCGCACGCTGCACGGTTCGGCCTGCGTGGCGAGCCGCAGCGGTTGCGGCGGATGGTATTCGAAATCGGCCGCCGCCATCCAGCCGAACGACTCCGACAGAATGGTTTCGCCGTCGAGCCGCCGGCTGTCGTGCTGCAGCGCGACGGCCGCATCGAGCAGGCCGCGATCGAACGCATCGAGCACGTCGCGCGACGCGGCGACGCGGATCTCCAGCACCAGCGCCGGCTCCGCTTCGCTCATCCGCCGCAACAGCATCGGCAGATCGGCGCCGACGACATGGTGGCTGACGCCGATCACCAGCCGTCGCCGGCTCGTGCCGAATGCGCTGATTGCGCCATGGTGAGCAACCACCAGTTCGCGCGCCGGCTCCAGGAACGCAGTGCCGTCGGCCGACAGACGAACCTGCCGCGGCGTGCGTTCCAGCAGACGGCGGCCGAGCCCGTCTTCCAGCCGCTTGATCTTCAGGCTCACCGCGGACTGCGTGGTGTCCAGCGCCTCCGCCGCCCGCGTGAAGCTCTTGAGATCGGCGGTCAGCACGAATGCCTGCACGGCTTCGATGTCGAGCGTTTTCATCGCACCCTCGGTCATTTCAGAATCGAATCATTGAAATATTCTGCCATCGTCTTTTCAAATGATTCAAGGTCTTCTACGCTGCGTTCATGCCGTCCGGAATGCCGTCCGTTTCTTTCGCCAGGAGTCGATCATGCTGACCGCGTACTACGTGCACCGCCTGCCGGCGGACTACGACCTCGACATCATCCGCCAGCGTGTGCGCGAGCGCGGCCGCCTGTGGGACGGCACGCCGGACCTGCTGTTCAAGGGATTCCTGCTGCGCGAGGCAGGCCGCCACGGCGCGACGGAAAACGGCTACGCGTCGTTTTACCTGTGGCGCAACGAACAGGCGTTCGCGCGGTTCGTGACGGACGGCCGCTATCGGGTCGTGACGGACAGCTTCGGCCGCGCGCCGATCGACACGCAGGTGGCGCTGGACGCGCGCAAGGGCACTGCGTCGACGGGACGTTTCGCGCGTCTGGAAACGATCGAGATTCCGGCGGATGCCGACCTCGATGCGGCACTGGCGCGGGAGATCGAACGCAATCGCGAAGCGGCGGCACGGCAGGGCGTGGTCGCGGCGGCCGTCAGCCTCGATCCGCTGCGCTGGCGGCTGACGCGTGCGCTCGTGACGGAACACGAACCGGACGACGGCGGCGCGGGCACGGTGTACCAGGTCCTGCATCTGGCGAGGCCGCTGCTCGACACGCTGGAAGCGGGCGGCGCGTGATGGCCGGCATCATGTCGCGATTGCCGGCCGGCGTGGTGGTGGCCGCGCATCTGGCGGGTGTGGTGGCGGGCATCGCCGCGATTGCGGCGCTTGCGACGATGCTGGCGCTGCTGTTCAGATAAGGCGCTTCAGCGCAGTGGTGGTTCAGAAGGGGCGCCGCGCATGCGATGCACGGCGCCCCCGGGTCGCTTCATCGCCGCTTGCTCAGTGGCCCTGCAAGCGGATATCGCGCGACGACGCGCCGACATACACGGTCCCGCCCGGCACGAGCTTCCAGCCGTTGCGCGACGTATCCCACACGCTCTGCATCCGTGGCGACACGGTCACGCGCACACGCCGCGCCTCGCCCGGATTCAGCCGGACCTTTTCCCAGCCGACCAGCCGCTTCGGCGGCTCGTCCTTGTACGGCACGCCGAGATAGACCTGCGGTATTTCGGCGCCGGCGACGCGCCCGTCGTTGCGCACCGTGAACGCGACGCTCAGCGAGCCGTCCCATTGCTTCGACACCGACAGGCCCGAATACGCGAAGTGCGTATACGACAGGCCGTAGCCGAACTCGAACATCGGCTTGATGTTGCGCGCGTCATACCAGCGGTAACCCATGTTCAGTTTTTCCGCGTACACCGGGTCGGGGTCGAACGTGCCGTTTTGCCCCCACGTCGGCGAGTCCTGATCGCGTGCCGGGAACGTCACGGGCAGCTTGCCCGACGGATTGACCGCGCCGAACAGCACGTTCGCGATCGCCTTGCCGCCGGCTTCGCCCGGATACCACGCCTCGACGATGGCCGACACGTTGTCCTTCCACGGCATCAGCACCGGGTTGCCGCTCTGGACGACGACGATCGTATGCGGATTCGCACGCGCGACGGCTTCGACGAGCGCATCCTGGTTCGACGGGTTCGCGAGGCTCAGGCTCTGCAGATCGCCGAAATCCTCGCCGGCCGGCTGCGCGACCACGACGATCGCGACATCCGAGCGGCCCGCGAGCGCCGCGGCCTGATCGATTTCCTGCTGCGTGTATGCGCGGAACGGCGACTGCTGGTCGCTGTTGCCTGCATACGTGACCTGGGCGGCCGGCGCCAGCGCGCGGATCGCCGCGACGATCGGCACGTCGACCTTGAGCCACGGATTGCGCCACCAGCTGCACCCGGTCGACGACCCGAACGTCAGGCCGCCGCAGCCGGCGAACGAACCCGATACCGGGTCGCGCGTATTGCCCGAGCCGCCGCCGGACAGCACGGCCGCATCCGCATGGCCGCCGATCACGGCGATACGCGACAGCGCCGACGCGACCAGCGGCAACTGGTTGCCGTCGTTCTTCAGCAGAACGATCGACTGTTCGGCGGCCGCCTGCGCGAACCGGTTGCCGGCCGCGAAATCGATCGTGCCGCCGCCCTGGGCCGGATCGTCCATCACGCCGACGCGGATCATCACGGCGAGCTTGCGGCGCACCATATCGTCGAGGCGCGCGGTCGACACCGAGCCGTTCGCGATCGCCTGCTTGACGGCCGTCGGCGTCAGGTACACGCTCGGCCCGACGTCTTCTTCCTCGTCGAGGCCGGCGTTGATCGCGGCGGCGGTGCTGTGCGTGGCGCCCCAGTCGGACTGCACCTGGCCCTGGAAGCCCCACTCGTTCTTCAGCACGTCGTTCAGCAGGTGAGGGTTCTCGCACGCATAGGTGCCGTTCAGGCGGTTGTAGCTGCACATCACGCTGCCGGGCCGGCCGCGCTTCGCGGCGATCTCGAACGGCAGCAGGTACAGCTCGCGCAGCGTGCGCTCGTCGATCTGCGTATTGCCGCCCATCCGGCCGTGTTCCTGCTCGTTGCCGGCGTAGTGCTTGATCGTGGCGATGACTTTCTGCCGCTGCGTGGCGAGCGTGCGTTCGGCGAGCAGGTCGCCGGCGAGCAGCGGATCCTCGCCGAGATACTCGAACAGGCGGCCGCCGCGCGGCTCGCGCGCGAGGTTGGTGCCGCCGGCGAGGCCCATGCCGAATCCTTGCGCGCGCAACTGGATCGCGACCTGCTTGCCGAAGTCGTACGACAGCCGCCGATCCCAGCTCGCGGCGACCGCGATCGTGGCCGGGAACGTCGTGCTGGCCTGCGACGTGCTGCCGGAGCCGGTCGCCGAATCGACCATGTTGAGATCGGGAATGCCGAGCCGCGGCACGCCCTGGATGTAGCCGGCGCCGCCGCCCGGCACCTTGGACATTTCGTATTGCGAATGAATGAATTGTAGTTTTTCGTCGAGCGTCATCTTGCGCACGAGCAGGTCGGCGCGCCGTTGCGCGGCGGCTGACGCGAACGTGTCGGTCGCGTCAGCCTGCGCATTGAAATCGGCGTCGCCGGCGTAGGCGGTGGTGCAGAGGGTCGCTGCCAGCACGACGGCCGGCCAGAGTGTGTCCCGCATGTTGCTCTCCTGATCGTATTGCCGGTTGTTGGAATGATGTCTGGAGTTGCGTACGTCCGGCGGATTCGCACCGGACGCATTCGGCTGGCGATGCAGGGTGGTTGCGCGTCGGCATGCCAGCCAGGCGGGGAATCGTTACGGCCGGTTGGGCTCGATCGAGCAACGCGGACGGCGACGCGGACCGTCCGATGCTGCCGAATCGGATGTAGCGATTCTCTGCAGCGACTAATCGTACGAATGTAGTTTGACTACAGCATCGGTGTTTCTACCGATACGTGTGATCTTTATTTCGTAGGGACGCGCGGCGGGGCGGAAAGGCGGTCATCGTTCCCGATCGGGCCTGCGCGGCAGAGTAAGAATTGCCTGCGCATGGGGCGCTCGGAGGGGCGGAAGGTCGGGACGTGTATGCCCGTGCGATATGGTTCGTTGCGCGCGCATCGAACGGAACAGCGTCGGATGCCGGTCGCCCCGTGCGGAAACCGGCGCAGCACCGACAGTGGGCTAGCCGCGTCGAGCGACCGGACTGCCGGGCATCGGAATCCCGGCGCGATAGACGACGGTGGCGAGTGCCGCGGCGACCGCCGCCTCGGCCATCAGCACGGCGACGGCGGCGCCCCGCTCGGCGAAATACCTGGCGAGCACGGGCACCAGCACGATGTTCAGAATGCCCGACGACATCAGGATTCGCGTGAATGCCGACTTCATCCCGAGCGGCAGCATCGTCTGCACACCGAACAGGTCTGTCATGCCGGCCATGAACGGAATGAAGGCCATCCAGCGCAGCACCTGGACCGTCGGTTCGTACGAAGGGCCATACAGGATCCGCACGGCGAGCGGCGCGCCGAAGAAAATCGCGAGCGAGATGCCGAGCACCATCGCGACCTGCACGACGAACAGCTTGCGCAGGAACGAGAACGCGTCGTTGCGCGCATGCCGCATCAGGTAGCTGATGCGCGGATAGGTGGCGGCCTTCAGCGGCTGCAGCATGCTGAGCGCCGCGCGGATCAGCTTGTCGCCGGCGGCGAAGTAGCCGGCCGCGACGTTGCCCGACACGAAGCCGAGCAGCACGGTGTTGGTCGACGCATAGAAGGCGATCGACGTCGACGCGAGAAACACCTGCCAGCCGCCCTTCAGCGATTCGGCGATGTCGGCCGCGCCGACGCGTACGAAGTCGATTTCACGGTTGAGGTACAGATAGGCCGCCAGCGCGATCGCGGACAGCGTCGGCACCGCTGCGTTGACGATCATCGCGCGGTCGATGTCCGCCGGGCTGTGCACGAGCGCGAACATGGCCGGCAGGCTCAAGATGCGCCCGACGAACAGGATCATGCTGAGCGCGCGCAGCTTTTCCATTCCCTGGAAATACCAGCCCGGCGTGAACGCCACGCCGGCGACCATCCCGAACCCGATCAGCAGCAGGTCGCGGTCTTCGCCGAAGCGCTCGACCGCAAAGGTCAGCGCGACGAGCACGACGAAGCAGATCACCGCGATGCCGATCTGCGCGTATAGCGTCGCCCAGAAGATGCGCGAGCGTTCGGCGCGGTTGTCGCGAGCGAGCGCGATGCGCGGCGTGGCGGTCAGGTCGAAGCTGTAACTCGTGCAGTTGGTGAGATACGCGATGACGGCGAGCGAGAACGCGAGCTGCCCGTAGCCTTCGGGCCCGAGGGCGTGCGTCAGCAGCGGTGCGATCAGCAGCGGCACCGCGTACATCGAAATCTGCAGCGTCAGCAGCAGCAGGAAATTCTTCTTGAGGTTTGACATTCGCTGGGTCGGCGCCGTGAGTGTCGCAGTACGGCGGCATGGGACCGCGGTGCGCGCGTGCATCCGGTCGGCGCTGACCCGGGTTGCATGGGTGGGTGGCGCGTCCGGCGTCGCCGGGCACGGCCACATCGTATGGCGGCCATGATACGGGCCGCACGGGACGACTATGTTCGCGAGCCTACCGTTCGCGGATTCCGTTCGTGCGCGCGGCATGAATCGCGGCACGGCGCGCGTCGGCGTGCGTTGTTGTCTCGCGACAGCGATGAATCTATTTGTAAGCTGCCGCACCGAAGGACGTTCGAACCGAGTGCTTTAATCGATCGCACTGTTTTGGTTCACGGTGCAAACCGCCCGACGATGCCTCGGGCACGCAACATCACCTCCCGCGGGCATGGGGAGCAGGGCAACGCATGGAACCGGGCGGGCCGCGCAGGGGCGCGGCGGGGGCCGCTGCCGCGCGTTCATCGACGAGTCGCACGATCGTGGATCGCTCATTCCGGTGGAGCGGCCCGAACGCGTGTCCGCGTCCGATAAAAATACCGATCCGAGGAGTACCGATTGAAGCCGATTACGTTCGGCAGCTGCGTGGGGTGGCTGCACGAAGGACAGACGACACAAGGTGTGATCCTGTGCGAATCGCTGGGACACGAGGCATCGTGGACGCACAAGCTCATGCGGGCGATCGCCGAGCGCCTTGCCCGCGACGGCGTCACGGTGTTGCGATTCAACTATCCGTGCACTGGCGATTCCGCGGGTGACGACCGTGACGCCGATCGGTACGCCGCGACCGTCGGCAGCATTCACGATGCGATCGATCTGCTGCGCGACCAGGTCGGTGTCGGGTCGCTGACGCTCGTCGGAATCCGCGCGGGCGCGCTGTTCGCGATGCTGGCCGCCGCGGGCGACGGGCAGCACCCGTCGCCGCGCGTCGACGCATTGGTGGCGCTCGCGCCGGCCGTGCGCGGACGCGCTTATCTTCGCGAGCTGTCGTTCGTGCATCGCCAGTGGCTCGACGTCACGTCGCCTGCGATTCGCACCGCCCATCGTGACGAGCCCTGCATGAACGTGCTCGGGCACCGCTTTCCGGACGATTTCGTCGCCGCGTTGAAGGCGGTCGATCTGTGCGACGTCGTGCGCGCTGCCCCGAGGCTGCCTGATGCGATGCTGCTGATTCAGCCCGATCAGGACGGACCTGCGTTGCGCGATGCGCTGCTCGCGCGGGGCGTGAACGTGGCGGCCGATCCGTTTCGCGAATGGCCGACGACGATGCTGGACGGGACGCGCTCGCGCCTGCCGCTCGCGGCCATCGACACGCTCGCGCGCTGGATCGGCGAACGCGTGCCGCGCACGGCCGCCGGCGTCGACCCGATGTGGCGGCATGATCCGCCGTGGAACGGCGAATCGGCCGCCGCGCTCGACATGACCGACATGACCGAGCAGGTCGTCGCGGTGGGGCCGGACCGGTTGGTCGGCGTACTGTGCCGTCCCGCCGATACGGGGCCGGCGAATCCCGCCGCTCCGGCGCTCGTGATCGCGAACACGTCGACGAATCCGCGAAGCGGCGAAGGGCGCTTCAGCGTGCGCCTCGCGCGGACGCTTGCACGCGCCGGCGTCACGACGCTGCGGATCGACGTGAACGGCGTCGGCGACAGCGGCGCGGCTGCGCTCGACGACCAGTCGCGCGTCGTGTATTCGGCGCAGTCGAGCGACGACGTGGCGGCCGCCGCCGACTGGCTGCGTGCGCTCGGCCATCCTGACGTGGTCGCGGCCGGCATCTGTTCCGGCGCCTATGCGGCATTGCATGCGGCCGTGAAGACGCCGTCGCTCGGCGGCGTGATCGCGATAAACCTGGCGCGCTTCGTGTGGCCGGCCGGGCTCTCGCTCGACGCGGTGCAGAAGCAGCGGAACAACTCGGTGCGCGGTTACTGGCTGTCGGTGCGCGACTGGCAGAAGTGGAAACGCCTCGTGCGCGAACGGCGCGATTTGCGGCCGATCGCGCGCGCCGTCGCCGCCAATGCGATCGCGCGAGTCAGCGTGCCGGTGAAGGAGGCGGCCGCGCGCGTCGGCTGGAAGCCGCGCGCCGGCACCCCACGCGGCGTGATGCACGTGCTTGCGCAACGCAATGTCCGCACGACCCTGGTATATGGCGCGCTCGATCCCGGCATCGACGATGTCCGGCGCCACTTCGGCGCGATCGAGCACGCATTCAGATGCTCGCGTCACGTGCGGCTGCACCTCGAGCCGCAGGTCGATCACGCGGTGTACGGCGCGGTCGGCACGGACATCGTGATCGAGCGGTGCTTGCAGGCGCTCGGTCGCGACTTGACGAGGCCGGCCGTGCACGTTGCCGATCCCGTCGCGCGTGAAGCGGCAGCGGGATCGTACGCAAACGTGTCGGTCGGCAGCCCGTGATGCGCGCGGTGCCGCATGCGTCGGCGCTTTTGGGGCGCGATCCACGCTTCGTATGAAGATCGACGTTCGGTGGGGTCGCTCACAGACGCGCCGTTCGCCGTGGTGTCCAATCCCTTATCGATGCATGCACGGTCGTGCCGCGGCATGACCGGCCGGGACGGGTCAGTCGCGATCGCCCGGCTCCGCATAGGGTGATTTCGCGTAGGGCGATGCGTACAACGTGTCGCTGCGCCATACGTCGTCGGCGGGCGCATGGGCGACCTGCGCGCGATGTGGCCGCGTCGGCACGAGCGGCCGGCGCAACGCGACGCGGGCCCGCGTGTCGGGCTGGACGGCGGCGCTCGCGGCTGAACGAGCGATCGCGGGTGCTGTCGCCGCAGATGCAGCCGCGGACGCAGCCGCGGCGGGTTCGGCGGCCGCACTCGCGCCGGCAGCTTGCGCCGAGCGTTGTGGCGGCACCGGCGCAACGAGCGTCGACGACGCGAAGGACGCTGTGTCGGCAGCCGTGTCGGACAGGGTTTGCGCACCGGCGGTACAGAGGAAGCCGGTCGACACGATGCAGACGAACGGCGCAAGCGACGAAGAGAAGTTCATGACGGATCGTACGGAATGACGTGCGGTGAAGAGGGTGGTGCGGCATGCAAGCTGCAATGCAAGCCGCGCTGGGCAAGCGTAATGCCGGAATTCGCCGCGTTCGGCGGGTTACCGCACAGTTTTGGAAGGACACCATGTCAATCACCACGCAACCGGAATCGACGCGCGGCACGCCGCGGCCCGGCGCCCGTCGCGCACCGTGGCTGTCGCGCATGGCGATCGTGGCGGCCGCATGCGCGCTGAGCGCATGTGCGCTGTCGCCGGGCATGACTTACCGCGCGCCGGCGGAGCGCGACGCGAATGCGCGCGTGAGCGCCGACGCATCGGGTTCGGGCGGCCTCGACGGCGTGCAGAACGTGTCGAGCGAGGATCTGATCGAGATCACGCCGGCATTCGTCGCCCAGCACCAGGCGGGGCGGTCGGCCAATGTCGACGCGGAGATCCGCCGGCTGTTCGGCAAGCCGACGCCGTATACGATCGGCCCCGGCGACGTGCTGGGCATCGTCGTATGGGACCACCCCGAATTGAACCTGCCGACGACACAGACGCTCGGCGGCGGTGACGGCGTCGGCGCCAGCTCGGTCGCGACGGGCTATACGGTCGACGCGACCGGCAACGTCCAGTTCGCGTATGCGGGCCTCGTGCACGTGGCGGGATTGACCGAGGCACAGGCGCGCGCGCTGCTGACGAAGCGGCTCGGCGAATACGTGCGCAAGCCGCAGCTCGCGCTGCGCGTGCAGAGCTACCGCAGCAAGCGGGTCTATCTCGACGGCGAGGTGCGCACGCCGGGTCTGCAGATCGTCAACGACATGCCGATGACGCTGCCCGAGGCGATCGACCGCGCGGGCGGTTTCACGCCGACGGCCGATCGCTCGCAGGTTTCGGTGACGCGCGGCGACACGACCGTGAACGTGAGCCTGCCTGCCCTGATCGCGGCGGGCGTGAATCCGTCGAACATCCTGTTGCGCGACGGCGATCTCGTGCGCGTGCGTGCGGCGAGCGACGCGAAGGTATTCGTGCTCGGCGAGGTATCGCGGCCCGCGACGCTGACGTTGACCGACGGCCGGATGAGCCTCGGCGAAGCGCTCGGCGACACGGGCGGCGTAAGTCAGTACACGTCGGATGCGCGCCAGGTGTTCGTCGTGCGCCGCGGCCCCGACAATCGCCCGCGGGTGTACCACCTCGACGGCAGCTCGCCCGCGTCGTTCGCGCTCGCCGACCAGTTTCCGCTCGAGCGGCGCGACGTCGTGTTCGTCGATGCGTCATCGCTGGTGCGCTGGAGCCGCGTCGTGAACCTGCTGATTCCGTCGTCCGCGCAAGGTGCGCTGACGGCGAAAGCCATTTCGCCGTGATGCCCGAGGCGGATTTCGTGACCGCGACCGTGCGTCGCGCCATACGGGACTGATGCTGTATGAACACTTCGACCCTGCCTGACCCGCACAGCGGGCGCATTCTGCGGCCGTCCTATCCGGTGCGCCGCTACTGGAGCATGCTGTATGGCGGCCGGCGACTGATCGTCTGCACGGCGCTCGCGGGCGCGCTCGCGGGCGGCCTGTATGCGCTGTTCGCGGCTCCCGTTTACCGCTCCGACATCCTGTTTCAGGTCGAGCAAAGCCAGACCGATTCGAAGCAGACGTCGCCGCCCGGCGATCCGTCGTCGGTGTTCGATCTGAAGACCGATGCATCGACCGAGATCGAGGTGCTCAAATCCCGTGCGGTGCTCGACCGCGCGATCCAGAGCACGAACCTCGCCCTCGACGCACGGCCGCATTACCTGCCGCTGATCGGCTGGCGCTTCGTGAACGCGGCCGACGGGCTGTCGTCGCCGTTGCCGGGCGGATATGTGTATGGCACCGAGCGCATCGACGTGCCGACCTTCGACGTGCCCAAGCGCCTGCTCGGCAAGCGCTTCGCGCTGACCGTCGGCGACGACGGCGCCTACACGCTGCAGCGCACGGGCTTTTTCGGCCGGAAAGGACCGGCATGGCAGGGCCGCATCGGCCAGCCGCTGCACGTCGAGACGCCGCAGGGGCCGATCGACGTGTTCGTGCGCGACGTGGCCGGCCAGCCCGGCGCACGCTTCGACCTGACGCGCTACAGCGACGAGGAGGCGACGACGTGGCTGCAGAAGAACGCGCTGATCTCGGAGCGCGGCAAGCAGTCGAACATGATCGGCGTGACGCTCGACGGCATCGATCCCGTGCACGACAGCCGTGTGCTGAACGCGATCGGAGATGCGTATCTGGCGCAGAACACGCAGCGCAAGTCCGAGGCGGCCGACAAGCTGATCCGATACATGGACGGCCAGTTGCCGCAATTGAAGGCGCAGCTGGAAGCGGCGGAGAGCCGCTTCAACGCATTCCGTGCATCGCACGGGACGGTCAATACGAGCGATGAGGCACTGGCATTGCGTCAACAGTCGGTCGACATCGAGACGCGCGTGCAGACGCTGCAGCAGCGGCGCGAGGAACTGCTGACGCGCTTCATGCCGAAGCATCCGGCCATCGTGGCCGTCGATGCGCAGCTCGCCGATGCGCAGCGCTCGCTCGACACGGCCCGCAAGCAGATCCAGCAACTGCCGACCGTCGAGCAGGGCGTGCTGCAACTGCAGCGCGACGTGGCCGTCGACACCGCGCTGTACACGAACCTGCTCAATACGCGCCAGCAGATGGTCCTCGCGCGTGCCAGCAAGACGGGCACCGTGCGGATCGTCGATACGGCGAAGGTCGCCGAGCAACCGATCGGTCCGCATCGCGGGGTCGCGGTGGTCGGCTTGCTGATGGTCGGCCTGATGGCGGGCGCGGCGATCGTGGTCGCCCGGCAGCGTGTCGTTGGCACGATCGGCGACGCGGAGGAAATCGAGTGGGCGACGGGTTTGCCGGTGTTCGCGACGGTCCCGCACAGCGCCGTCGCGGCACAAGCGGAGCTGCGGTCAAAGGTGCGCCGGCGCGGCCAGCGCATGCTGGCGACGCAGGCCCAGGCCGACGGACAGGATGCGGCGCTCGAAAGCCTGCGCAATTTCCGGGCGGCGCTGCAACTGTCGATGCCGGCCGCATCGAATCCCGTCGTGCTGATTTCCGGCCCGACGACGGGCGTCGGCAAGTCGTTCGTCGCGGCCAACATCGCGTCGCTCGTGGGCGCCGCGAAGCGGCGCGTCCTGCTGATCGATGCCGACTTGCGCAAGGGCTCGCTGCACGACCGGTTCCGCTATAGCCGCGCGCCAGGGCTCTCCGACGTGGTGGCGGGCACCCACACGCTCGACGACGCAATCAAGCGCGGCGTCGCACCGGGCCTGGATTTCATCGCGATGGGCAACGTCGTTCCCGATCCGGGCGAACTGCTGCTGCAGCCCGCGCTCGCCGAACTGATCGAGCGGGTCGCGTCTCGCTACGACATGGTCGTGCTCGACGGCCCGCCGTTGCTCCCGGTCGCCGATGCGCTGGTGCTGGGGCGCCTGGCGGGCACCGTGTTCCTCGTTGCGCGGAGCGGCGTGACGACGTTGACGGAACTCGATGAAAGCGCGCGGCGGCTCGAGCACGCGCATATCGGCGTACGGGGCGTGATCCTGAACGACTACAAGGGCGCGCCGGGACGGTACGACTACGGCTACAACGATGCGAACACGCATCAGGCCACGTCCGGGTTGACGGGGATGATGGCGTCGCGGCAACGGGCGGAACGCCCGTCATGAACCGGCGAGCGGGCAGGGCTGGAGCCGGGCCGCGACCAGGCCCGGCGACGTTGCGCGGGATGGCGCGCGTGCGCGGTGCGGCGGGTGGTTACACGGGCTACTGGTGGGAAGATCCGGCCCGGCTCGTGCTGATGTTCATCCTGCCGTTGTACGGATTGCTGTCGCTCAGCCTGCTGGGCGACCAGAAGTCGATCGCGAGAATCTATTTCGACGGCTACTACGCGTTCGTCGGCGCGCTGTTCCTGATGGTGGTGGCGGCCACGGCGTGGCTCGCGACGACCGAAGCGCGGACGCGGCGCGGGCCGCCGGAAACGCCCGTCGAGGTGCCGCCGCGCGTGCTCGATTGCCTGTTTGCACTCGCGCTGTTCGGCAATCTCGTGATGATGAGCGGAGTCATCGCGCGTCCGGCGCTGCTGCTCGAGTTCCTGCACGGGCAGGCTACCGCGTACGACATGCTCCAGCAGATCGGTCGGATCACCGGGTTGAGTTCGTTCACGCAGGCGACGGCGCCGTTCGTCGCGCTCTATTTCTACGTGTTCCGAACGCCGGCGAAAGGCCTGAACCGCTACAAGATCTACATGGCCGTGCTCGCGGTGCTGACGCTGCTGCGCAGCTTCCTGTTCGCGGAGCGCCTCGCGTTGATCGAGATGGTGATGCCGCTCGCGTTGATGGTCGTGCGGTTCCGGCTGCACGGCCGGTATGCGCGGCTGCTGACGCTCGGGCCGTACGCGGCGATCCCGCTGTTGTTCGCGCTGTTTATCGCGAACGAGTACAACCGTTCATGGGAAGCCTATTACGTCAACATCTACGACAACATCTTCGACTTCGCGCTCGAACGGCTCGGCCTGTACTATTCGACGTCGCTGAACAACGGTGCGGGGATGCTCGCCGTGCTCGGCTGGGGGCAGGGCCATCCGATGTTCACGTTCGATTGGCTGATGCGCTTTCCGGTGATCGGCGCGACGTTCCAGCCGTGGTTCGATTCGAGCGACAGCTTCAACCTGTTTCTGAACAGCTACGCGGACCCGGAATTCAACAATCCGTCCGGGATCTTCGTCCACTTCTATGAATGGGGCTGGTTCGGGCTGCTCGACGCAGCCGTGCTCGGCTGGATGGTTGGCCGCAGCTATGCGGGCTGGCGCAGCGGCAACGGATTCTGGTGCTGCGCGCACGCGGTGCTCTACGTGTCACTGATGGAAATCATGCGTACGCCAAATCTGTTCAGCGGACGCAATTTCCTGCCGATCGTGTTGCCGATCATCGTGTTCCATTGGTTCGGGAAGCGCCCGGCGGGCGTTGGGCCTTCCGGGCATACGGGATCCGGACGCGGGACGCGCGCCGCGGAAACGAACGAGCGGGGCGGCAGTGCAACGGCATAGCAGCTCGCAGGGCGCCCGGACCTCGGGATGATCGCGCGAAGCTCAAGCGGTACGCGTTCGTACCGCCGTGTCGCGTCCTGGCCACGCGGGGAAGCCGGCAACGTGCGCGAAGCCTGTCCGCAATGCGACCAGATAGACGACGATCGGGATCGCGACACCGGCCAGCGTGCCGAGTACGAGGTGTAAGGCGAGATCGGTGATGCCGGCGCGCATCAGCACGATCCGTACGGCCGCCATCGCGAAGATGTGGGTCAGGTAGATCGGCATCGATGCGCAACCGATTGCCGCCAGCCATGCCGCGCGTGCCGGCTGCGACGCATACCGATGCGCGAGTTGCAGCGTCAGCGCGATGCCCGAGAACGCGGCGGGAAGCGCCCAGATGCTCGTCGCGCCACCGAAGCCGTGAGCGAATACAACTGCGGCGACGAATGCCGTTGCCGTGGCGGCGCATGCGGTTGGCCCGCTGTTGCGCGCGAGCCAGCCGGGCAACGCCTGCGACGCAAGGACGCCCGTCACGAAGAACGGTGCGTTCATCAGCGTGATCGACAGGATGCCCCACTGCGTCGCCGCGCCGAGTACCAGCCCGAGCACCGCGCATCCGGCGAGCCAGCCGCGCGCCCGCGATGGCATGGGTGAACGCGTCGTATTCGGCACGGCCGCCGCGAAAGCCCGGATGCCGAGCATGCAGAGCATCAGCGCGTACAGGAACCAGAACTGTGCGAACGGTCGCCAGCCGATCGCCAGCAGGTCGTCCAGCGTGAACGGATGATTGGTGCCGTGCGACGCCATTGCAATCTGCACGGCGCCCTGCGCGATCGACCACAGCAGGTACGGATACACGATCGTCCTGATCTTCGACCACAAGAAACCGTCCGGCGCGCGGCGCAGCGAGCTGCAGACGTGCAGGCCGGACAGGAAGAAGAACAACGGCATGTGGAACGTGTAGATCACGTAGTCGGTCCACGCGAATGCCGTGTCGGCCGCGCCTGTCGGCACAAGGTCGGCGGAAACGGCACCGCGCAGCACGTGGCCGTATACGACAAGAATGATTCCCGCGCCGCGGGCGACATCGAGGCTGGTTTCGCGAGCAGTCATGATGAAGGGGCGGTCGGCCCGTCAGGTTCCGCACCGCCGGGATATCGGACAGTCGTTCACTGTATGGCGGACCGATGCGCAGGACAGTGCGGTGGGCGACAGTGGAGCGTCGTGCAGCCCGACGGATGGCCTACAACCCCTCGAATATCGCCTTCATCATCTCGGCGCTTCGGCTCCAGCGATACTTCTCCGCGTGCAGGCTTCCCTTGCGTTTGAGCTCGGCTCTGAGTGCGTCGGAATCGAGCAGGCTCCGCAATTTCCGCGCGATGTCGTCCTGCGAATACGGATCGCAGTACAGCGCCGCATCGGCACAGACTTCCGGCAGGGCCGCAGATTTGCCGACTACGACCGGGCAGCCGTAGCGCATCGCCTCGAGAGGCGGTATGCCGAAGCCTTCGTAGATCGACGGATACAGGAAGCATGCGGCGTGCTGATACAGCGCCTTCAATTGTTCGTCGCTGATATAGCCGACGTACTTGACGTTCGGTTCCGCCGCCGCCATGAGGTCCTGCTTGCCGAACACGGTGGTGTTCTGCATCCCGACGATGACGAGATCGACCGACGGATCGTCGATCTGCCTGAACGCCGCGATCAGCCGGCCGAAGTTCTTGGTGGGATTCATGCTGCTGACCGCGAGCACGAACCGGTTCGGTGTCAGCGCATGCTTATCGAGCACGCTGGTGTCCGGTTCCAGGGTGTCGAGATGATCCGCGCCGAGCGGCACGACGCTGATCTTTTCCGCGGCAACCCCGCAGTGATGCGCGAGGCGATCCCGCGAGAAATAGGAGTTGGTCAGCACGCAGACGGAGGTTCGCGCCAGGATCCAGAACATGACCCGGTACCACATGCGAAACGGGCGGGAGAAATGCGCGGGGGTGTCGAACACGGCCGCGTCGTGCATGTAGATGATCTGGTTGCCGATGAAAATGGATGCCGAATTGCTGAGATTGACGATGCGGCCGCGGCGTGCGAACAACGGGAGCACCAGCTGTTCCCACACCACGCCCTTGTAAAAGCCGACTTCGACCATCTTCGCTCCGCTTACCTCGATGCCCGGCTGCGGAGGCACCAGCACGGTTACCGGATCCTGCGGCTGAAACTTGATCAATGCGGCGATCAGCTCGCGTGCGACGCGTTGCACCCCGGTTGTCTTCTGCGTGGTGAATCGGCCGTTGTATACGAGTGGCTTCGGTTTCTTGAACGAGATCATGTCCATAAAGGGATATCGAAATCAGGCTTTGACGTGATCCGCTGCAACCGGCTTGAACTCGCGCGTGTCGACGCGCGGCTCGTCGGTGCCGAGTCCGTAAAGCGCATGCCATTGCCGGAAGATCGCGCTCATCGAAAACCGCTGAATGGCCCGCTTTCGCGCGGCTTCACCCATCCGCTCGCGAAGCTGCCGATCGTCGCGAAGGGCGGTCACGTACTCGACCATCTCGTCGGCGGTTGACGCGACATAGCCCGTCACACCATGAATCACCACGTCGCGATTGCCGACAACGTTCGTCACGACGGCCGGAATTCCGGCAACCTGCGCTTCGATCAGCGCGACCGGCATGCCTTCCCAGCGGGAGGTCTGGACATAGATGTCGAGTTCCGACGTCAGCGCCAGCGCGCGTTCGCGGGTTACCCAGCCACTGCATGCGACGGCCTCGCGCGCGGCGGAATCCGGGATCTCGGCCGCGTTGCCGCCGATCCACAGAAACTCGACGCTGGCGCCGTGCAACATGTCGGCGAGTCGCACGAATGCTTCATGGTTCTTCTGGAACGACGCGCGACCGCTCATCCCGATCACGACCTTGTGGTCGTCGCGCGTACGGCGGGCCGGAATCTCCGCGACGTTCACGCCGTTTTCCACCAGGACCGCCGATCTTGGCCTGACTTTTCCGTTGATCTCGCCGAGCTCGCTGCCCGAGCACGCGACAATGGTGCCGCCGATGCGCGCCGCGATGCGCTCGAAGCTCAGATAAGCGAACTGCTTGATGGGCGACACGTCGCAGCGCAGGAATGACAGGCCGTGTGGCGAGTAGAGAACCGTTGCATTCGGGGCGGCGATCCGGGCAGCGATACGTCCCAGCACGCCGGCCTTCGACGAGTGCAGATGAATCGCGGTCGGCTTGCAGTCGCGCAGGGTACGGACGAGCGCGTGCACGCTCCGCAGATCCTGCCGGACGTTGACCTCGCGCACCATGTCGACATAGACCAGCTTCACGTCGGGCCGGAACAGCGTCGAGAAATCGGCCGGCGTTTCCGGCCGGATCGCGTGCAGCACCGTCACATCCACGCCGGCCGCGGCGGCATGGTTGGCGAGATAGGTGAGCATCGACAGCACGCCGCCGCCGAATGCTTCGGCAATATGAACGATCTTTTCCTGGGTCATCTCTCGGTCTGTCGATTCGGTCGCGCTGTTCGTTACCCAGTGCGGCGATGGGGGGCGGCGTATCGTCAAGTCGTCAGCGGGCCACGCATACCGTACGTCCGATCAATTACGCATTCCTGATTGATTGATACGCGATCGCCGCCGCCATTGCTTCCGGTCTGTCGGACTTGATCGCGCGAACACGCCACGTGGCGGCGAAAATCTACGCGCCACGCATGCATCAACTGGTCCGGACCATTGTGAAGCGCACGCCGCACGCACTCGGTGCGATGGCTAACCGAACGAGCGAATCGGCAGCCGCAGTCGCGTCCGGATGGGATTCATCGCGCGCCGGTGCGTTGGTCGGGCGACTTGCGTACGCGAGCGAGCGGATTGGACAGATAGCGGATCGCGCGATTGCTCAGCGTTGACGAGGGCAGCAAGCACGCGAGCGACAACACGGTGACCGCCACCTTCTTGGCCGGGCGCCAGAACGGGTTGCGCAGCACGGTGTGCCAGTAGCGTCCCGATTCGCACAGGAACCAGCGCCAGCGCCGCGCGAGCGGCGCGCGATACAGCGTGCTCGCGAAGCGCGCCTTCTCGATGGCGAAGTCGAGCGGGGCCATCGGTAGCGCTTCCCGCAACCGCGTGCCGGCAAGCGTGCGCAGGATCGACCAGCGGCGTTCGGCCTTCAATGCACCGGTTGCCGCGTCTTCCGAGTTGGCGAGCGCGAGGGCCGGGCCGTCGGCCGCGCTTGCGTTCGACTGCTGGTGCATGCGATAGCCGCCGAGCGTCGCATCGATCATGTGGACGGCACCGAGCAGCGCGATGCCGTAGATCGCGTAGAAATCGGCGCCATGGAGATTGTCGGCAGTGACGGGCACCGGAAAAATGCGTTTCAGCGCAGCGACCTGGTACGCATTGCCCGATGCAGGCGGCGACGGGTACAGCCAGCCCGCGCGCAACAGGCGGCCGCAATCCGTATCGATCACCGACTGCGGCACGCTCGCGCCGGTTCGCGCGCCATCGTGCGCGATCACGTCGAGCCGGAAATGGACCTTCACGAAATCGCCGGATGCGAACGCGGCGAGCACGCGTGCCGCGGCGTCGGCATAGAGCAGGTCGTCCGCGTCGAGCAGGATGACGTAGCTCGACGTGACGTGCTCCAGCGCGCGGTTGTACGCGGCAACCTGACCGCGATTCTCCTGGAACACCGCGGCAATGCGCTCGCCATACGAGCGAATGATGTCGCGCGAATCGTCGGTCGACCCGTCATCGACGATCAGAACGCGGACGCCGTGCGCGGTCTGTGCGAGCGCCGAGTCGATCGCGTCGCGCAGGTACTTGCCGTGGTTGTAGTTGCAGATTGCGATGGTCAGGTCGGTCATGTGCGGAAGTCGGACGGGCGCGCGGACGATCGGGGTCATGATACGGATCGCGCGGCTGCGCACAGTTCGCGAGCCTACCGTTCGGGAGTGCGCGCGCGCATGGCATATCGCGTCGTCGATGCGGTACTGGAGCGCTTGGTCTGATGACGCACCGAAGCCGTTCGGAGCCCCTGATCTAATCGACGTTGGAGCGTCGCCGCTTTCGTCGGCTTAGCGGACAGGCCACGCAGCCGGCCGTCAATACGTGCGGTTCGACGTGCACGAAGACTTGTCAGGGAACGATACGATATGCATGAATTGCAACGCCTGTCGCGCTTTGTGGTCGCCGGCATGTGCATGGCGGGCGCGCTATCGTGGCCGGCGCTCGCCGCGCCCGCCACCTCCGCGACCCAACCGGCCGCGCTTGATGCGGCGGTACCGGACGCGTACGTGCGTCCGGACCCCGCCGCGGCCGATCAGGGCGACGCGCTGCAACGCGCGCTCGACGCGCTGCGGCCGGGGCAGCGGCTTGTATTCGCACCGGGGCGGTATGTCGTCGGCCGGTCCCTCGTCGTGCGGCAGGCGCGTGTGGTGCTGTCGGGCTTCGGCGCGACGCTGATCGCGACAGCGCCGAACGATCAGACGATCGAGTTGCACGGCGACGGTACGACGCTCGTCGGGTTCCGGCTCACGGGAACCGGCACCACGCGTCTCACGACGCCGGAGTCGACGAAGATCGAGGTAACGGGGCGCGACGTGCAAGTGCTCGACAACGTCGTCGACGGTGGCGCAGGCGCGGGCATTTTCGTGTTCGGCGGTGCGGATGTCGCGATCGTCGGCAACGAGGTGCTGTCGACGCTGGCGGACGGCATTCACATGACGCACGGCTCGCGCAACGTGCTGGTGCAGGGCAACGTCGTGCGTGGAACCGGCGACGACATGATCGCCGTCGTGAGCTACCAGGCGGAAGGCGTGCTGACCCGCAACGTGATGATTACCGGCAACTCGCTGGAGGGCAACCCGTGGGGCCGCGGCATCACCGTCGTCGGCGGCGCGAACGTGACGATTTCAAACAACATCGTGCGCAACGTGCAGGTCAGCGCCGGGATTCTCGTCGCTCAGGAAGACAGCAACCGCACGGTCGGCTCGTCTGACGTCCGGATCGAGCGCAACGTGATTGCCGATATCCAGACGGCGACAGGTCGGACCGATTCGCGTCCGCTCACGCAGCAAGCAGCGATCGAGGTCAGCACGTGGTCCGGTTCGGTGTCGCGCGTGACCGTGATCGGCAATCGCGTTTCGAATGCACGATTCGATGGCATTCGGTTGTGGGGCAACGTGTCGGACATACGGCTGGCGGACAATCAGCTGTCGGGGATCGGCGGCATGCCGGTGCGGGTCGGACCTGAACCGGATTGCGCCGCCGGCGCGTCCGCGGGTTCGTCCGCGAACCATCGGGCAAGGGGCGCGCCGTGCACGAGCACGCGCCTGTCTCGGCCCGGCGCGCCCGACGCCGTCGGCGCCGATACGTCACTGCTGCCACGCGTGCGCGAATCCGTCAGACGGGCGCGCTGGTCCCAACGCGGCGTCGATTGATCGTGCGGGGCGCGGCCAACGCGCCGGCGCGATTCGCATGCACCTGTCCGACGCTCGTCCGGCTAACCGGGTTCTCCGGCCGAGAGCGATACGACCGGCTCGGGTTGCGCGGAAGTCGTCCTTGACGATGGCTGAACCGTCCCGACGACCGCCCGCCCATACTGATCGTCGAACCGCACGATATCGTCCTCGCCGAGATAGTTGCCCGATTGCACCTCGATGATTTCGAGCGGGATCCGGCCGGGATTCTCGAGTCGATGCACTTCGCCGACGGCGATATACGTCGATTCGTTCTCGCACAGCAGGAACGTCTCGGCGCCGCGCGTGACCTTCGCGGTGCCGCGCACCACGATCCAGTGCTCGGCACGGTGATAATGCATCTGCAGCGACAACTGCCTGCCGGGTTCGACGACGATCCGCTTCACCTGGAAGCGCTCGCCGAAATCGATCGAATCGTAATGGCCCCACGGCCGCTGCACCTTGCGGTGCTCGCTCGCCTGCGGGCGCTGGTCGGTCTTCAGGCGCGCGACGATGTTCTTCACGCGCTGCACGTCGTGCTTGTTCGCGACCAGCACCGCATCGGCCGTCTCGATCACGACGACGTCCTTCATCCCGACGCACGCGATGAGGCGGCCTTCGGAGCGCACGAGGCTGTCCTGCGTATCCTCGAACACGATCGGCCCGCGCGCGACGTTGCCCTGATCGTCCTTCGGCATGATTTCCCAGATCGCGTCCCACGTGCCGACGTCCGACCAGCCGGCCGCGAGCGGCACCACGATGCCTTCGATGCCGAGCTCGCCGTGTTGCGCGAGGCGCTCCATCACCGCATAGTCGATCGAATCCGACGGGCACGCGTCGAAGGCCGCCGCATCGATCCGGAAAAACGGATCGTCGGCGACGCCCGCGCGCCACGCGTTCTCGCAGGCGGCGTGGATGTCCGGCGCGAGCGCGCCGATCGCCTTCAGCCAGACCGATGCGCGCGTGACGAAGATCCCGCTGTTCCACCAGTAATCGCCCGATTGCAGATAGCGTTCGGCGAGCGCCGCATCGGGTTTTTCGACGAAACGCCCGATCGCGTAGCCGCCCTGGCTGCCGTGGCGGCCCGAGCGCGGCTCGCCGACCTGGATGTAGCCGTAGCCCGTCTCCGCGCGGCGCGGCAGCACGCCGAGCGTGACGATCGCGCCTTCCTGCGCATAGCGCGCCGCGCGTGCGATCGCGTCCTGGAACGCGCCGACGTCGACGATCACGTGATCGGCCGGCATCACGGCGAGCACGGGGTCGTCCGCGAGCGCGCTCGCGTCGAGCGCGGCCAGCGTCAGCGCGGGCGCGGTGTTGCGCGCGGCCGGCTCCAGCAGGATGCGGGCGGGCGCCGAGCGGCCGTGCACCTGCTCGGCGCTCATGAAGCGATGCTGTTCGCCGCAGACGAGCAGCAGCGTATCGCCGAGCGACGCGTTCGCGATGCCGTTCAGGCGGCGCGCCGTCGCCGACAGCGGCGACTCGTTCGAGACCAGCTCGATCAGTTGCTTCGGATACTGCTCGCGCGACAGCGGCCACAGCCGCGTGCCGGAGCCGCCGGCGAGAATCACCGGCAGGATGCTCGGCAGATCGGGCTCGGGAACCGGGCGAAGGGTAGGGGTCATCGGTTCGCTCCGGTATCGGCGGGTAGCCGGGTGCGCGCGCGGCCGTCCGCGCGCGTGTCGTCGTTGCGGGAGACGGAAACGGCCCGCGACAGCAGGTGACGCAGCGCGCCGGCTGCACGGTCGGCCGACCGTACCAGGCCGACGAACGGCGCACCCTGTTCGAGATACGGGCCGTAGGCCTTGCGGAATCCGAACTGTTTGTAGAACGCCTGACGCGGCGCGGGGACGTGCGTGCGCACCGCGGTGTCCGGCCATGCGGCCTGCGCGGCGGTGAGCGCGCGCCCGATCAGGCGTTCGAGCGTGTCGTCGTCGCGGCAGCTTTCGCTCGTCAGCACCTTGTCGATCACGACGTCCGGATCGATGTCGTCGCCGGGCAGGATGCGCGCGTACGCGGCGACTTCCGTCGTGTCGCCGTTGCGCACGCTCGCATAGACGTGCAGCGCGCCCGCGTCCTTGCCGTCGATGTCGAGATGCGTGTGCGCATCCTCGACCACCAGCACGGCGTTGCGCGCGCGCAGGATTGCGTAGAGATCGACGGCGCTCAGGTGTTCGAATTCACAACAATGCCATTCCATGATGCGGTCCTCGCGTGATGCCTTCGGCACGCCGCGCCGCACGGACGCGGTCGTTCCGTGCGGCGCGGCGATCTTCATCATCCGGATGCGGGGTGCGGCGGTCTGTTCGAAAGCGTACTCACGCTCCGGATTCGCATGCACGGCGCGGGATACGACGCGACGTGCGCGTCACGGGAGCGTCGCAATGTGCGATAGCACACACCGTCGGGGCCGGTGCCTTTTCATAATTGCTTCATCGTGGCGGCCTGCAATGAAGCGCGGCCGACATCGCGCGCAAAACGGGTCACCGGGACGCGGGACCGAGGATTGCGGTGGTTCGCGACCGGCCGGTCGCGCGCTTGCACCGTCGTGGTGATCGGCCGGTGGGTTTGCTTCGGGTCGCGACGTGCGCGGTGGCCGATCGCGCCGGGAGGGCCGTCATGCTGCACCGCACGGCGCGCGGGCGTGCGTCCGATGCCCGGCGCCCGGCACCCGAGCCTGTCGGCGGGGAATTCGCCGAAAGGAGGCTGCGCGGCGCGAGGCCGGTGATTACGACGTGTAACGGCCGGGCGGCCCGCGCGCCGGCGCAAGGCGATGCGGCGACCCGCCGGCGCGCGCGATTATGCGGTCCGGACGCGCGGTCCCACGCACTTTTGGGAGATTTCGGTGAAAATCGCAGGTAATCAATCGTATCAATCTTGCGGAAAAGTAGTATTTGCCACTGATTGACGGGAATGGTCGGAGATAATCAAATCTCAGTGGTCAAAAGCGCGCAGCGCGGGGCCACGGGCAGCGTAACCGACTGATTCAGGATTATCTTTTGGTAACAAGGTCATCTCGAAACGGGGTGTAGATTCAGGTGCGGATGAAATGGGGCGGTCAATCCGGGCGCGGTTTGGCAGCCCTCCGGTTCAGCATCGGGCGCGACTGTCGTGTACGACGCGACGCACATGCGGACGGAATGTCCGTTTGCCGGCGTGCCCCGCCTGACGGCGGGTCGCTTCAAAGCCGGAATGTCATGGCTCCCGCAGCCGCGCATTCCGTTCGAGTTCGATGACAACGAGGCCGGATGACATCCGGCTCGACCTCCGGGGGTTTTCGCCGTGTGCAGTTTCGATCTTCGCCAAGGCTGCGGAAACGCAGCGCGGAAGGGCGGCCATGCGCCGCCGGCCGCAGCGCACGCGGACGGTTCGCGGAGTGCAGAGAGTGACGGTTCGTTATGAATATGCCAATAACGCGCGATAAGAGCGCCGGCGCGGGGAGCGGTAACGGGCAGCGTCCGCTGATTTACTGGACGCAGTCGCCGTCCGTGATGCTGCGAAAGGAATTGTCGCGCCGCGACTGGAAAGTGACGGTCGTCGCGCATGCGAACGACCTGCGCGACACGTCCGGCGAAATTACCTGCGGCATTCTCGATCTGAGCGGTGGCCATGCCGATGCAATCGGCAGCATCGCGTCGACCTGCGCGTCGATGCGCGACGTCGTCTGGGTGGCGCTCGTGGACGTCGGCCAGACGGCGTCGCCGAACGTGCGCGCGCTGTTGCGCGACTACTGCTTCGACTACGTGACGCTGCCGGCGTCGCACCAGCGGATCGCCGATACGGTCGGCCATGCCTATGGCATGGAGTGCCTGTTCGCGCGCGATCGCGAACAGCTCGAATCGGAGGAAAAGGGCATCGTCGGCACCTGCAGCGCGATGTTGCGGCTGTTCGATACGGTGCGGCGTTTCGCGCGCACCGACGCACCGGTGTTCGTGTTCGGCGAAACGGGAACCGGCAAGGAGCTCACGGCCGTCGCGATCCACCGTCATTCGGAGCGGCGCAACGGCCCGTTCGTCGCAGTCAACTGCGGCGCGATTCCGCCGCATCTGCTGCAGTCCGAGCTGTTCGGCTATGAGCGCGGCGCGTTTACCGGCGCGAACGCGCGCAAGATCGGCTACGTCGAGGCCGCGAACGGCGGCACGCTGCTGCTCGACGAAATCGGCGACCTGCCGCATGAAAGCCAGGCGAGCCTACTGCGGTTTTTGCAGGAACGTTCGATTCATCGTCTTGGCGGCAGCGATCCGGTGCCGGTCGATGTCCGGATCGTGTCGGCGACGCACGTCGACCTGCGCGACGCGATGGAGGAAGGGCGTTTCCGCGCCGACCTGTTCCACCGGCTGTGCGTGATGCGCATCGACCAGCCGCCGCTGCGCGCGCGCGGCAAGGACATCGAACTGCTCGCGCACCACATGCTCGAACGCTTCCGCGGCGATGCGCGCCATCGCGTGCGCGGCTTTTCGACGGATGCGATCACGGCGCTCTACAAGCACGACTGGCCGGGCAATGTCCGCGAACTGATCAACCGCGTGCGCCGTGCGGTCGTAATGACGGAGGGGCGCCTGATCACCGCGCAGGATCTCGAGCTCGAATACTGTCTCGATGCGGCGTCGCCGTCGGTCGCCGACATCCGCAAGTCGATCGAGCGCGAGGCGATCGAAACCGCGTTATTGCGGACGCGCGGACGCGTCGCCGCTTCGGCGCGCGAGCTCGGCGTGTCGCGCGCGACGCTGTATCGCTGGATGGAGGCGTACGGCATCGAGCGACCGCGCGGGACGGGCTCGTCCGACTGATATGCGCCGGCATGACGCTCGCGCCGGACGCGAGCGTCGTGTCAGCCGGCCTGCGTGGCGCGCACCGCGCGCGCGGCGTTGACGGCCCGGATTTCCACCGTGGGCGCGACGTAGTCGTCGGCCGCCGCGAGCTTCCCGTCCGTTCGCAATGGAATGAGCGCGATGCGCGCAGGCGTGCCGGGCGCGAGATGGAACCAGTCGTCGCTCGGCATGAAGCCCGGCGCGTCGATCTGCACGTGGCGGGCGACGTGTCGCGTGTCGATGTCGACGTGCCAGGTCGCGCCGGTGCGCGACACGCATGCCTCGATCCCCGGTTCGCGACGCGCCAGCACGGCCGGATGCGTACGGGACGGAAAATGGAACGCCTGCGACAGCAGCGTGCCGTCGTCGGCGCGTAAGGTCGCTACGACCGTATCGTGTTCGCAGGGGCCGAAGCGGTACGCGTAGGTCCAGTCGAAGAAGCGGCCGAGCAGCTCGGCCGAGCCGAGCCGTACCGTGTCGTGCGCGGCGATCCGCACCGGGGAGCCGGCCCGCGCGACCGGCGTGCGGCCGTCGCGCAGCGCGACCAGCTCGATCGCGGCCGACAGCGGCGCCGGGCGTTCGTTGACCACATGCACGTCGAGCCCGTTCAGGCCTTCGTCGACGAGCAGCACCTGGATCGGCTGCAGCACCTGACGCAGCGCATACCAAGCCGATTTCGGCCGGTGCGCGGCGTCGATCACGCCCCATCCGGCGCCCGGCATCACGTCCTGGAACTGCCACACGAGCGCGCCCGCGCAACGCGAACCGGTGTGCCGCCATTCGGAAAACGTCTCGCGCATCACGTCCGCGATCACCGCACGCGACAGCTCGAGGTAGCGCGCCGGGTCCTCGCGCCGCAGCCGGTCGGGCACGACGTCGTACAGCGTCTGCAGATAATGGTCGCGGATATCGTCGAAATCCCACGACGTGCCGGGGTCGCGGGGCACGGCCGCCTTCCAGCGCGGTTCGTGCACGCCCGGCCAGCCGAGTTCCGCGAGCGTCGCATCGCCCGGCACGTTCGCGAACGCGAGGCATTCGCTCGCAAAGCGCACGTCCGCGCGGCGCGCGTCGTCGAGCGGGCGCAGATACGCGCCGACGCCGTAGTAGTGCGACACGCGTTCGCGCGGCATGAACGGCAGCACGCCGCCGTCGGGCGAATCGGGCACGTACGGGACGTCGGGGCGGTGTGCGGCCGCGTGGCCGGCCAGCCGGTCGGCGGTCAGCTCGACGAAGCGCTGCTTCGGCCCGAGCCCCGACATCGCGGCCTGCTGCGCGATCTCGCTGCCGCCGCACAGCACCGCAAGCGACGGCGAAGGGCCGTGACGCGACAGGAACTGGCTCGCCTCGCGATCGACGTTGGCCGCGAACGCGGGATCGTCGAGCGCGTAATCGAAGTTCGCGAAACCGAAGTCCTGCCAGACCAGCAACCCGAGCCGGTCGCACCATGCGTGGAACGCGTCGGCCTCGTAGGTCATCGTGCCGCCGACGCGAATCATGTTGAAGCCGGCGTCGCACGCGAGCCCCAGCAGGCGGCCGTAGGTCGCGTCGTCCGCGTGCAGCGCGAGCGGCGCGGCGCTGCTCCAGCATGCGCCGCGCGCGAATACGGGCACGCCGTTGATGCGCAGTCCGAAACCCTTGCCGTCGGCGCCGGCGTCGACGTCGATCGTGCGAAAACCCGTCGAGCCCAGCGACCGGCGCGCATCGCCGATATGCAGCGCGATCTCGTAGAGCGCCGGTTCACCGTGCGTATGCGGCCACCAGCGGCGCACGTTCGGTATCGCGACGCTCGTGCGCAGCCGGTCGGCGCCGGCGCGTTCGAGCGTCGCGTGATGTTCGCCGCATGACAGCCGCGCCGCGAACATGTCGGGCAGCGGCGCGGCGAACGTCAGTTCCGCATCGAGCCAGCCCGTGTCGCCTTCGACGCGTGCATGCAGTTTGCAATCGGTAAGAATGGGCCCGTCGGACGGATCGAGCACGTCGATGGGCCGCCATGGGCCGGTGGGCACATACGGCGGGAACCAGCCCGGCATATGGCCGAACAGCGACGTGCGGATCGTGCGCAGCGCGGCCGGTTCGGCCAGCCGCGTGCGCCAGCGTGCACGGCGCGTCGCGCGCGCGTCGCGCAGGTGCGGCGCGAGCGCGCGGAAACAGACGGTCAGCCGGTGCGTGCCGTCGAGCGATACGGGCACGTCGTGCGCGACGAACATGCTGTCCGAGCAGTGGATCGGCGTGTCGTCGAGCCAGGCCTGCGCGAGCGTCGCGAGGCCGTGAAAGCGCAGGATGCGCAGCCCGCGCCCGCGCAGCTCGAGCCGATACCAGTGGTCGCGCTCGTCGAGCGACGCGGCTTCGTCGAGCCGGCCGGCCAGCGCGAGCGCCTGCGCGACCGTGCCGGGCACCGGCGCCGCGATCCAGCCGTCGTGGTCGGCCGGGAGGTCGCGCGGCTCGCGCACGGCGCCCGCGGCCGTCGCCCGCATCGACCATGCGGGCAGCGTGCGCGCGCGCGTCACCGCATGGCCGGCACGGGCGCTGCGTTGGCGCGCACGGGCGTCACGTGCCGCAGCGGCGCGCCGATCTGCCGCGCGCACGCGACGAGGTCGGCGTACGCAGCCTCGATCGCTTCGAGCGTCGCATCGCCGCGTTCTTCCTTGCCGCGTGCGCACGCACGCGCGAGCCGAAATTCGAGCACCATCGCTTCGGACGCGATGCGATCGCACGCGGCGCGGATCTCGGCGAACGGCCCGGTGCAGCCGCTGGCGTGCAGCCAGCGCGCATAGTGGCCGAACAGTTCGAAATTCGCGCCGAGCTGCCGCACCGAATTGAACGAGTACGCATGGAAGCGTTCGAGCGGCGCTTCCGCGAGGATCTGCGCATCGGTCTGCAACTGCCGGCGGAACGCCGCGATCGGATCGACGACCGGCAGGCGCCGCAGGTGGCGCTGCAACGCGGCGAGCGAGGCTTCGCACAGCGCGCGCTCGTCGAGCGGCGCAAAGCGTCGCTTCGCGCATTCGACATACGGCGGCAGCGTCATCGGCGAACTCGCGCCGATGAGCCCGTTGTAGTCGAAATCCTCGGCAACGTAATAGCCGCTGTTGTGGAAGTAGCCGATCTGGTGCTTCTCGCGGTCGATCGCGTCGATGCCGATCGTCGTCTTCGTATGCTGCGTGCGGTAGCTGGTGCCGCGCGTATCGGGCAGGAACCACGCGTCGACCTCGACGATCATCAGGTGGCCACGCGCGACCTGCGTCTCGATGTGCTGGTCGAGCGGCTCGTAGATCGAATGCTCCTGCACGACGATCCCGTAGAGCCGCTCCAGTTCGTCGTGCGGAAACTTGAAGAACGTGAACTGGTCGCCCTCGAAATCGAGCGCGATCGTGAACGGCAGCGCCGCATACGGATTGAGGCCCCACCAGCGGAGCACCTCGAGCCACATGTCGACGTAGCAGTTGGTCTGCTTCCAGACCATCTCCTGACTGTGCAGCGGGTGCGGCCGGTAGTGGCGCGCGCGGTGGCGCACGCCCTCGAACGACGCGTCTTCGCCGTCGCGGGAAACGAACCTCATCGCGCGCCCCACAGCACGTCGCGCACGTCGCTCGGCCATGCGTCGATGTCGAAGCCGTGGTGGCGGAACAGCGCGAGCGTGAGCCGCTCGAGGCCGAAGCCGACGCAGCCCGTGTGCGCGGCATCGCCGGTCGCGGTGCGGATGTCCCACAGCAGTCCGAAGTGGTCCATGTGGTAGTTGAAGCTCAGGCACGCGGTCTGCCGGTCGTCGTGCTCGATCGGAATCAGCAGCTCGAACTTCAGGTTCTGCTCGCGCTGGCTGTCCGCGACGATCTTGCCGCCGCGCCCGAAGAACGGGTCGTTCGCGAGATCGATCGCATTCGGCAGGCGCAGCGCGTCGATCATCCGCGTGCCGCGTTCGATCCATGTCTCGCGGAACGAGACGATCTGCTCGGGCGTGCCGATCCGCACGTACTCGCGCATCCGGAACAACTGCATGCGGGTCGGGTCGAGCGACGGTTCGTGACGGAAGCAGTACGAGAACACGTCGACGATCCGGCCGTCGGCGGGCAGCGCGCCCGCGCGCGCGACGACGGGATATACGGGGTAGCACGCGGCCGGCGTCATCACGACGTAGGTCGGCTTCTGGTTTTCGGTCCAGTCGTCGCCGCGATCGAGGCATTGCAGCACGCGCTGATGCTGGCGTTCGTCGCCGCAGAACGCATGCACGCTGCCCGCCAGTTGCGGAAAGCTCTTCATGTATTCGCTGCGCTCGAACTCGGTGCGGCTCATCGCCGGCGGGAAGCGCAGCACTTCGGCCCGCTGGTCGGCGCCGAGGCGCGTGACGAACGCGTCGAGCGCTTCGACCACGCGCTCGAATCGTTCGCTGCGGCCGAACAGGCCCTGGATGCCGGTCGAGACCAGCAGGCCCGCATCGATCAGCGCGTCGCGCAGCGGATTGACACCCGCGCGGTCGAGCGGTGCGTCGGCGGGAACGGAGGGGGCGGAAGCGGCAGAGGGCACGGCGAGGCGATCGTTCACGTATGTTTCTCCAGCGTCGCGGGACGCAGCGCGAGCAACAGGCTCGCAGTGTTGGCGGCAATGCGGTCGTTGCTGATCATCAGCGGCGCCGCGTGCAGGTCGCGAATGTGGCGGCCGATGCTGAACGGCGTGCCTTGCTTGTAGCCCGCCATCCCGCAGATCATCATCGCCTGGTGCGCGACCTCGAGCGCGGTCGCCGACACGTAGGTCTTCAGCGTATTGATCTCGGCGGCCCATGCCATGCCGGCCGACCACGAGCGGGCCGACGCGTTCGCGTGGAGGCGCAGCACGTTGTCGACGCGCGCCTGCATCGCCTGCATCAGCGCGAGCGATTCGGCGATGCGCCGCGCGGCGGGCGACGGCGCGCCATCGGTCTGGCGCGCCTGCGCGCGGAAGAACTGGTGCGCGCGATGGAACGCGTCGCCGGCCACGCCGATCCACACCGCGGCCCACAGGATGTGCGAGACCGGCACCATCGTTTCCTCGGCGATCTTCGCGAACGGCACCGGCAGGCATTGCACGGCGGCGCCCTGCGCGTCGAGCACGAAGCCGTTGCTGCACGTGCCGCGCATGCCGAGTGTGTCCCATTCGCCGCGGCGCGTGAGGGTATAGCCGTCGCGCAGCAGCGTGACGAGCACCTGCTCGGAAGCCGGCGCATCCGCATCGCGTCGCGCGGTGGCGAGAATGCCGTCCGCGTAGTCGCCGTACGAGATCGTCGGCGCGGATTTGTGCAGCCGGAACCCGCCGCCGTCGATCTCGAGCGCGCACTGGCTCGCGCGCAGGTTGCCGCCGACGCCGTCTTCCGACGTGGCCGACGCGAGCAGCCACTGGTGACGCACGACCTGCTGCAGGAACAGCTTGTGCCAGCCCTGGTCGGCGGCATGGTCGACGATGCATGCCACCTGGATCTGGTGCATCGCGAACACCATCGCCGACGACGCGCACGCCTGGCCGAGGATCGAGCAGGCCGACGCGATGTCTTCCAGCGACGCGCCAGCGCCGCCGAGATGGGCCGGCACCATCGCGCCGAGCAGCCGGCGCGCGCGCATCGCCTCGATTGCCTCGACGGGGCAGCGCGCGTCGCGATCGACCGCATCGGCATGCTGCGCGGCGATCTGCGCGACGGCATGCGCGGCCTCGTCGAGCCGATGCGAATCGCTGTCGGACGCGAGTTCGGGAAGCAGCGCGCTCATGCGGAGTGCTCGGTGCGTTGCAGCGTGGCGATCGTGTCCGCGAGCGCGTCGATGCTGCGGAACAGGTTGCGGTTCAGCATCTCGTCGGGAATCTCGATGTTGAACTGCTTTTCGATCGCGAGCATCAGCTGGATCGTATCGAGCGAGGAGAGGCCCGCTTCGTAGAGGTCGTCCCCGTCGCCGATCGAGTCGATCGCGGCTTCGAGATGGGCGACGTGCTTCAGGATGGTTCTGATTTCGTTTTTCACGTGCTGCTCCGGCGTGCGTGGTGTCGTCCGCTCGGGCAGACGCGCGATAAGCGCTGACATCCCCCCGGCAGTCCGGCATCAGTAGACCATCGGCAGCCCCGGCGTTCTGTTCGCCACCCTACAAACGGCTGACCCGGCACGCGGGCGGCGCCGAAACGCCGCCCCGACCCGGCGCGCCGATCACGCGCGCGACGCGGCCGGCACGCCGGAGTCGGCCGACAGGATGCGCTTCATCTCGTCGCGCACGATCGCGCGGCAGCCGCACGACATTTTTTCGAGGCCGTCGAGGTCCGCGAGCTCGATCGAGCTGCGGTATTGCCGGATCAGGCCGAGCTTCTGGATTTCGCCGGCGGCGTCCGTGACCGTTTCGCGTCGTACGCCGAGCATTTGCGCGAGCATGCTGTGCGTCACCTGGATCTCGATGCTGCGCGTGCGGTCGAACGCGAGCAGGAACCATCTGCATAACTGATGTTTGAGCACGTGATGACGGCTGCAGAACGTGATCTGCGCGACCTGTGCCATCAGCAGCCGCACGCAGACGAACACGAGATGGCGGATCACCGGCGACGCCTCGAACGCGGTCGCGAAGACGCGCCGGTCGAGCCGGTAGACGAAGCCGTCGCGGCACGCGACCGCGCGGCAGGGCATCCGGCCGCTGCCGCCGATCACGTCGTCGCAGACCACGCTTTCGCTGCCGATCTCCGCGACTTCCAGCGTCATGCCGCCGGACGACACGTACTGCAGCGAAATCGCGGTCGTGATCGGCAGGTAGACGGCGGCGAGCATTTCGCCGGGTTCGCACAGCACTTGCCCGGATTTCAGGTGAACGAGTTGCAGGTGGGGCGTCAGCGTGGCGAGTTCGTCGCGGTCGATGGCCGCGAGAAACCGGTTGGCGTCGAAGCTGTGGGAAAGCTCGATCATGCCGTTCGCATAAGCGACGGCGTCGGTGGCCTGATGAGTCACGGCGCATCCTCGCAGGTGGGCGGTCGCGCGTCGTTGCGGCGAATCCCGGAATGGAAATCGCACGATCGTGCGGACTTTGTTGATCAAAAAAACGGAATGACGATACTCGCGAAAAAGGCTAGCACGCAATTGAATTCGGCCAATTCGACCTTTTGCCATTTCACAAAGTTTGACGATTTCGACTGCACGCAAACGTTATGTCGATTTAAGAATTCCTTTCTCCGGAATTAATCATCCGGAAATGGAATCGTGAACATGCTTGTCATTCTATGTCGACCGGAATCAATCGGACAACGTGACGAATCGTACAGAGAAAGTGGCGGGAAGACATTGAACATTATTTGACAAATAAATGGGGTCATCCAGATTTTGTATTTATATCAACGGCTTGCGGGCGATATGTGCGGTGGTGGACAGAGTGGGGAATTAGTGTGCCGATTCAAATTTGAGACAGTTTGAAACGAGCGTGTGCGGTGCGGCGACGCCGGGAAATGCTGCGCCGCACATCACGGAAACAATTGAAAATCGGCTGTAAGTATTTGAACGATAAGCATCGCGACCCCAACGCCGGCGTCCCGAGCCGGCGCGCGGGAATTGATCAGTCGAATGCGTGCTGTGTCCGTCGTATGGGGGAGTGTCCGGAAATGAGACGTTTTTTCGGTTTTGGGGTTGGTTATTCGGGGGCTCTAAATCGGATGTGATTCATATATTAAGGACGGGCGGCTATTGGCACGTAAATCGCTTATTCGGGCTGGCGTGTCGAAACGGGGCAGTCGACTCAATTCGGCGTTGACAAGCCGATGATCAGTCGGATTCAGGGTTGTGGGCCGCAACCGCTGTCAACGTCCGGGCGCGCATCGCGATAACGAGTTCCGTGCCTGCCGCTGGCGGCGCGGACGATAAAAGGGATACAGACATGCTTCATCTTCACTCGAGCTATTCGGCGAACGCCATTCTTGCTGCCCTCCCGGAGGACAGCATCCGCGCCATCGCCCCGCATCTCGAACTGGTCAGGATCAAGGCCGGGATGCTCGACCGGGTCGGCGAGCCGATGCGTCATCTGCATTTTCCGACGACGGCGATGATGTCGGTGCAGCACCTGATGGAGGACGGTGCGATGGTCGAGGTGGCGGTGGTCGGCCGCGAGGGTGTGGTCGGGCTGGGGACGCTGGTCGGCGGTATCGCCGCGTCGAGCCGGGTCGAAGTGCGCATCGGCGGAATGGCCTATCGCGTGCCGAGTTGCGTGATGCGCGCCGAATTCGAGCGGTCGGCGCAGACCTACCGGCTGTTGCTCAACATCTGCCAGGCGACGATGGCGCAGATCTCGCGCAGCGCGCTGTGCAACCGGCATCACTCGGTCAGCGAGCAGCTCAGCCGCTGGCTGCTGCTCGCGCACGACCGGATCGACGGCGACGAGCTGGCCGTCACGCAGCAGACGATCGCGAACATGCTCGGCGTGCGGCGCGAAGGCGTGACGGAAGCGGCCGGGAACCTGCAGGAAGCCGGGCTGATCCGACAACGCCGCGGCCGCATCACGGTGCTCGACCGCGACGGCCTCGAACATCACGCGTGCGAATGCTACAGCCTGATTCGCGCCGACTATCGGCGGTTGCTCGGCACGCGCGAGCATGCGAGGCCGGCGACGATTCGCCCGCGCATGCCGGACGCGTACCGCGGATTCCCCGCGCATGGTGCGTGACGATGCAGTCGATGTCCGGTGGAACGAATGCGATCCGGCGTGCCGCGATCGCGGCGGCCGACGTCGTGCTCGTGCTGGCCGGGGCGCTCGCCGCGCAGGCGGCGTCGGGGCTCGGTTGGCATGCGCTGTCCGACGCGCAGCGCGGCGCGATCGCACTGCTGTGCGTGCTGACGGTGGCGCTGCTGCCGCGCTACCTGCGCACCGTGCGCGGCGGCGTGGCGGTGCGGGGCGGTGCGCACGTGTTGACACACACGCTGGTGGCCGTGGTGTGCGCGAGCGTGCTGACGGTGGCCGGCACGATGTGGATCATGAATCGCGGCGGCACCGTGACGACCCGCTGGATCGCGCGCACGGTGCTGGCCGGCGACGCGGCGCTGCTGCTCGGCCGCGCGGCGCTGCTGGCGTTCGCGCTGACGCGTGGCGACCCGCGTGCGCGGCAGCGCCGCGTCGCCATCGTCGGCGCGACGGCTTACGGGCGCGTGGCGATCGAGCGGATGCAGCTCGCGCCGAACGGCCCGTTCGCGGCCGCGTGCGTATTCGACGACGATGCGCCGGCCGCCGCGGGCGGCATCGGCGGCGTACCGGTGATCGACGACTGGAACGCGTTGCGCGAGCGGATTCGCGGCGGCGACATCGACGAGGTATGGCTCACGCTGCCGATGTCGCACGAGTGGCGGATCCAGCGGATCGTGCGCGAGTTGCGCGACGAGTTCGTCGAGTTGCGGCTGTTGCCCGACGTGCGGCAGATGGCGGTCGTCGATCGTTCCGCGACCGACGTGCTCGGCATGCCGGCGATCAATCTCGCGACCACGCCGCGCTCCGCGCCTGAGCTGTGGGCCAAGTTCGCGTTCGACCGGCTGTTTGCGTTCGGCGTGCTGATTCCGTTGCTGCCGCTGCTGACGATGCTCGCGATCGCGGTCAAGCTGTCGTCGCCGGGGCCCGTGCTGTTCAGGCAGCGCCGCAAGGGCGTCGACGGCCGCGAGTTCGACATCCTGAAGTTCCGGACGATGCGCGTGCATCGCGTGCAGCCGGGCGTCGTGCGGCAGGCGTCGCGCAACGATTCGCGCATCACGCGCGTCGGCGCGTTCCTGCGGCGCACGTCGCTCGACGAGTTGCCGCAGTTCTTCAACGTGCTGTTCGGGCAGATGTCGGTGGTCGGCCCGCGTCCGCACGCGATCGAACACGACGACTTGTATCGGCAACTGATCGACTGCTACATGTACCGCTACCGCGTACGGCCCGGCATTACCGGATGGGCGCAGGTGAACGGCTATCGCGGCGAAACGCGCAAGGTCGAGGCGATGGCGGCGCGCGTGAAGTTCGATCTGTTCTACATGCAGAACTGGAGCTTCTGGTTCGACATCAAGATCATCCTGCTGACGGTGGTGCGCGGCTTCATCGGGCGCAACGCGTTCTGAGGATCCCGAATGATTGCAGCAGCGCTGCGCGAGCGATCGTATCGACCGCGCGATGCCGGTCCGCGGGCGCGGAAAGAACCGCGGCGACCGCACGGGAAATTGCTGCGCTGCGGGTGTGCCGACGGGCTGCGCCGCCCGCGCCGCCAGGCGGGGATTGCGCGTCCGTCCCCAGTTTCCGCACCGCTGCCGCTGCGTGAACGGCACGCTGATTCCGGTCAACACACGCGTGTTCAATGGGTTTATCCTGCGTCGAATGCGTCCGGCGTTTCGCGTCCGGCCGCCCATCCGGATGCGACCGCGCAGGTCATGCCTGCGCGCCGCGCACCGGTGCGATACCGCGCGCCGCTCTTGTTTCGCGCGGAACCCGGAACAGGAGAGACGGCCATGTCGCTCGACCCACGACAACGGCAGACGCTGAAGCAGCGGCTGAACGAGAGCGAGCAGGCGCTGCGTGCGGAGATCCGCGCGAGCGAAGACCAGCGCGCGTCGGAATCCTATGCGGAGCTTGCCGGCGCGGCGCCGGACGAGGGCGACGAGGCGAACGCGGACCTCTTCGTCGACGTCGACCATGCGTTGATCGGCATGAAGCTGACGGAGCTGCGCGCGGTTGGCCGCGCGCAGCAGCGGATGCGCGACGGCAGTTACGGCGAATGCATCGACTGCGACGGCTCGGTCGGCTACGAGCGCCTGCTGGCGCGCCCGACCGCCGAACGCTGCACGCATTGCCAGTCGCTCTACGAGCGGCGCTACGCGACGACCCCGCGCGCATCGCTCTGACGTCGTGCGTGCGTACGCTCGCCGACCATGGCCGCGACATCCGGACGATGATCGCGAACGGCGACAATCCCGGGAAGATTCCGTCGATCGGGCGCGGCTGGCTGACGCGGCATGACGTGCTGAACACGCGCACGCTCGCGCAACCGCAGCCGCGCTGGCGCGCACGATGGGCGGTGCGGGCAGCACCGGCGGCAGCGGCACGCAGCGGAGCCGGTCGAAGGGTGCGTGAACGCGTCGCGCCCGGCCGCCACGCGTTCGACTCATGCCGGCAAGCTCATCCGAGTACGCCGGTCGCCGGGACGTAGGGCAGCCCGAGCGCCAGCGCGACCGCTTCGTACGTGATATGGCCGTCGCACACGTTCAGGCCCGCGCGCAGATGCGGATCGTCGAGCATCGCCTGTTTCCAGCCCTTGTCGGCGAGCGCGAGCGCATGGCCGAGCGTTGCATTGTTCAGCGCAAAGGTCGACGTGCGCGCGACCGCGCCGGGCATGTTCGCGACACAGTAGTGGACCACCCCGTCGACGACGAAGGTCGGCGCAGCATGCGTGGTCGCATGCGAAGTCTCGAAGCATCCGCCCTGGTCGATCGCGACGTCGACGACGACCGCCCCCTTGCGCATCGTCGCGATCATGTCGCGCGTGACGAGCCGCGGCGCCGATGCGCCCGGCACGAGCACGGCGCCGATCACGACGTCGGCATCGCGCACGGCTTCGTCGACCGTATGCGCATTCGAGCAGACGGTCGCGATCCGGTTGGCGAACACGAGATCGAGCTGGCGCAGCCGGTTCACGTTGGTGTCGAGCACGGTGACGCGCGCACCCAGGCCCACCGCCATCTGCAGCGCGCCGGTGCCCACCACACCCGCGCCGAGCACGACGACGTGCGCGGCCGGCACGCCCGGCACGCCGGCCATCAGCACGCCGCGGCCGCCGCGCGGGCTTTCGAGGTGGGTCGCCGCGACCTGGATCGACATGCGCCCCGCGACTTCGCTCATCGGTGCGAGCAACGGCAGGCCGCCGCCGGGGCCCGTCACGGTTTCGTAGGCGATGCAGACCGCGCCGGATTTCACGAGCGCGGTGGCCTGATCGGGATCGGGCGCGAGATGCAGATACGTGTAGAGGATCTGGCCGCGCCGCAGCATCGCGCATTCGGCCGGCTGCGGCTCCTTGACCTTGATGATCATGTCGGCGCGCGCGAAGATTTCGTCCGCGCCGTCGCTGAGCAATGCGCCCGCGGCCGTGTAGTCGTCGTCGAGCAGGCCGATCGCCGTGCCCGCGCCGCGCTGCACGAGCACGCGATGGCCGTGCCGCGTGAGTTCGCGCGCGCCGGCCGGCGTGAGGCCGACGCGGTATTCGTGGTTCTTGATCTCTTTCGGCACACCGATCAGCATGAGTCGCCTCCATGGCCTTCGTTATCGTCGTCGTGCGGGCAGCCGGTTGCACAGCGGCGTGCCGATCGCAGTACTGGAATAACAGCGTAGTGGTGCGCGGAGGGAAGTCAAGCAGCCGGCTCGCGCGACGACGCATCCGCACTGCAGCGCAGCATGCGCGGCGACCGGTTGCGACCGGACGTCGCAATGCGCGCGTGGCCGGGTTTCGGTATCGTCGTGCGTGGCGCGGGCCGGGGCCGCGTGCCGAATCCTTTCGGCAACACAACGGGACGAGGACATCGATCGACATGACAGGTGCGTATTTCAGCGTGCCGACGCTTTGCGCCATCGCGCTCGTGCACGTCTACTGGGCGTTCGGCGGCCGGCTGGGCAAGCGTGCGGCCATTCCGGAGCAGGACGGCGTACCGCTGTTGCGGCCGACTGCCGTCGGCACGCTTGCCGTCGCGGCGGCACTGCTGGGCGGCGCAGGCGTGGTCGCCGCGCGTGCCGGCTGGCTCGGGCGCAACGCGTATCCCTGCACGATCGCGTTCGCGGTCGTTGCGCTCGCATTGATCTTCGCGGTGCGGGCCGTCGGCGATTTCCGCTACGTCGGCTTCTTCAAGCGGATTCGCGGGTCGCGTTTCGCGCGGATGGACACGCTGTATTACTCGCCGCTGTGCGCGGCGCTGGCGTTGTCGATCGCGTCGATGTTCTGGCCGTGGTGAGTGGCGGCCGGCGCACGGCTCACTCCGTGCGCGTATCGTCGATCAACGCTACGTATTCGGCCGGCACGGCATCGGTCAGCCAGACGCCGTTTTCGGCGACGAAGAACGTATGGCCTTGCCGATGCATGCGCCGCGCATCGACTTCGAGGATCGCGGGCACGCCGTAGCGCGCACCGACGGCCAGCGCCGTGCGGACGTCTGCCGACAGGTGTACGTGATGACGGGCGCCGGGTTTCAGCCCTTGCGCGCGAATCGAATCGAGGAAGCGCGTCGCCGTGCCGTGATAGAGGCGCTCGGGCGGTTGCGCGGCCGGATATTGGCGCTGCACGGCGGCCGTCGAATGGCCCTGTACCGCGCGGATGCGTTGACCGTCATCCGACAGCGCGAAGCGCTGCTTGTCGCTGGTTGCGCACACGCTTTCGATCGTCGCGCGATCGAGCTGGCGTCCGTGACGGGCGGCGCCGGCGATCAGTTCGTCGATGTCGGCCCAGCCTTCGGCGTCCAGTTGGAGGCCGATGGCCTGCGGCTCGTGGCGCAGTAGGTAGCTCAGATATTTGCTGATGCCGGTCGCATCGGGCGCCGGCTGTTTGTTTTTCTCGGTATTCATGAGTTGCGGAGGCTACCAGAGCGCGCTGCAACTCGATACCGTCATCTGTCCGGGCGTCGCCGGAAAGCGACACGCGCGCGCCGCAGCTGATCGTCCGCCCGGCCGGGAAGCTGTCCGCTATCTCGCCATCCTTGCACATTCCGGCTTCCGAATTTCCCATTGTTGCTAATTTCGATGCACTGAATTGCATTGAACCCCCTGGCAATGGAACCGGTTCCAGCTATAATTCGCCCGCACTCGTCGCCGGACCCGAAAGAGGTCGTGCGCGTTGCGCTTGCCGTGGGCAGACGCGACGTCTAAGTTGAACACGGGTCATGGGCGATGACGGACAGATGCAGGCCGATGCCGGTATTTGTCCGACGATAGGCCCGCAAAGAGGTCGATCCGCGCAGCGCGCCGCCGGCATCCGCGGCGCCGCGCGGCCGCAACGAGGGCGTCCCCGCGAATCGCGGCCGGCCGCCAGCATCGAGGTTGTGCGCAACACACGAAAGAACAGGGCAACCGGCCGCCTGCGGCACGGCTGCCTGCCGGGCACGCGGCATGCGGAATGCGCGCGTCCGAACCCCGATCCCCAACGATCAACATCCGACCATGTCCACGCCACCTGACAAACCCAATTCGCGTCGCCGTTTCCTGCGCACATCGGTCGCGCTCGTGCCGATCGCGTCGGTCGCCGGCTGCGACCTGCGCTCGTCGTCGTCGCCGTCCGCGACGACGGCCGGCAACGCGTCCGCTGCGTCGGCCGGCGCCGACCGCGCGCCGTACAAGCCGACCTTTTTCGATGCGAAGGAATGGGCGTTCGTCCAGGCCGCGGTCGACCGGCTGATTCCGGCCGACGCCGAAGGCCCCGGCGCGCTCGAAGCGGGCGTGCCCGAATTCATCGATCGCCAGATGGAGACGCCGTATGCGCACGGCGCGACGTGGTACATGCAGGGGCCGTTCCAGCAGGGCGTGCCGGAGCTCGGCTACCAGTTGAAGCTGGTGCCGCGCGACATCTACCGGCTCGGCATCGCGGCGGTCAACCGCTATTGCGAAAAAGCGCACGGCAAGGCGTTCGCGGATCTCGACGCGCCGACGCGCGACGCCGTGCTCGGCGCGCTGGAGAAGGGCGGCGCGCAGATCGACGACGTCCCGCCCGGCCTGTTCCTCGGCCAGTTGCTGCAGAACACGCGCGAAGGCTACTTCTGCGATCCGGTGCATGGCGGCAATCGCGACATGGCCGCGTGGAAGATGATCGGTTTCCCGGGCGCGCGCGCGGACTTCATGGATTTCGTCAACCAGAGCGGCAAGCCCTATCCGTACGGCCCCGTCTCGATCAACGGGGAGCGCAGCTGATGGCCGCAGACAAGAAGCCGCATGTCGATGCGGTAATCGTCGGTTTCGGCTGGACCGGCGCGATACTCGCGAAGGAACTGACCGAAGCGGGCCTGAACGTCGTCGCGCTCGAGCGCGGCGAATATCGCGACACCTACCCGGACGGCGCGTATCCGAACACGATCGACGAGCTGACCTACAACATCCGCAAGAAGCTGTTCCTCGACCTGTCGAAGACGACCGTGTCGATCCGCCACGGCCTGCAGGACACCGCGCTGCCGTACCGGCAGCTCGCCGCGTTCCTGCCGGGCGAAGGCGTCGGCGGTGCGGGGCTGCACTGGTCGGGCGTGCACTTCCGGATCACGCCGGAAGAGCTGCGCCTGCGCAGCCACTATGAAGAGCGCTACGGCAAGAAGTTCATCCCCGAAGGGATGACGATCCAGGATACGGGCGTCACGTACGACGAGCTCGAGCCGCATTTCGATTTCGCCGAGAAGGTGTTCGGCACGTCGGGGCAGGCGTACAAGGTCGGCGGCAAGGTGGTCGGCGACGGCAACGTGTTCGAGGCGAACCGCAGCGACAATTTCCCGCTGCCCGCGCAGCTCAACACGTATTCGGCGCAACGCTTCTTCGATGCCGCGCACTCGCTCGGGCTGCATCCGTACAGGCTGCCGTCGGCGAACACGTCGGGCCCGTACACGAACCCGTACGGCGTGCAGATGGGCCCGTGCAACTTCTGCGGCTACTGCAGCGGCTACGCGTGCTACATGTATTCGAAGGCGTCGCCGAACCTGAACATCCTGCCCGCGCTGAAGCAGGCGCCGAACTTCGAGCTGCGCTCGAAGTGCCACGTGCTGCGCGTCGACCTCGACGACACGAAGAAGCGGGCGACCGGCGTGACCTACGTCGATCCGGCCGGGCGCGAGGTGCACCAGCCGGCCGATCTCGTGATCGTGGCCGCGTTCCAGTATCACAACGTGCACTTGCTGCTGCTGTCGGGCATCGGCAAGCCGTACGACCCGATCTCGGGCGAAGGCGTGGTCGGCCGCAATTTCGCCTACCAGAACCTGTCGACGATCAAGGCGTTCTTCGACAAGGATACCTACACGAATCCGTTCATCGGCGCGGGCGGCAACGGCGTCGCGGTGGACGACTTCAACGCGGACAACTTCGACCACGGCCCGCTCGGTTTCGTCGGCGGCTCGCCGCTGTGGGTGAACCAGGCCGGCGTGAAGCCGATCAGCGGCATCGCGACGCCGCCCGGCACGCCGCAGTGGGGCTCGGCGTGGAAGAAGGCCGTCAAGGACAACTACGCGCACACGATCTCGATGGATGCGCACGGCACCAACATGTCGTACCGCGACGTGTATCTCGACCTCGATCCGACCTATCGCGATTCGTACGGCCAGCCGCTGTTGCGGATGACGTTCGACTGGAAGGACAACGACATCAAGATGGCGCAGTACGTGACCGGCCAGATGAAGAAGATCGCGGAAGCGATGGGGCCGAAGGCGATCGGCGTGTCGACGCGCGAGTTCGGCAAGCACTTCGACTCGCGCCAGTACCAGACGACCCACCTCGTCGGCGGCGCGATCATGGGCACCGACCCGAAGACGAGCGTGCTGAACCGCTACCTGCAGTGCTGGGACGTGCACAACGTGTTCGTGATGGGCGCATCGGCGCTGCCGCAGGGCATCGGCTACAACCCGACCGGGATCATCGCGGCGCTGGCCTACTGGTCGGCCCGCGCGATTCGCGAGCAATACCTGAAAAATCCCGCCCCGCTGGTGACCGTATGAAGAGGACGATGACCCACCACAACGCCGCGCGCCGCGTTTCTCCGCTGCGGCGCGCGCTGGCGATCGGCTCGGCATGGGCGGCATTCGGCCTCGCGGGTGGAACCGCGTTCGCACAGCCGGCGTCCGCGCCGACCGCGGCTTCGGGCCCGGCGGCTGCACCTGCCGCCCAGTCGGCCGACGCGGCCCTCGTCAAGCGCGGCGAATATCTTGCGCGCGCAGGCGACTGCATCGCCTGCCACACCGCGAGCGGCGGCAAGCCGTTCGCGGGCGGGCTGAAATTCGACACGCCGATCGGCGCGATCTACTCGACGAACATCACGCCGGACGCGAAGACGGGCCTCGGCGGCTGGACCTACGACGACTTCACGCGTGCTGTGCGCGAAGGCGTGCGCAAGAACGGCGACACGATGTATCCGGCGATGCCGTTTCCGTCGTACGCGCGGCTGACCGACGACGACATGAAGGCGCTGTATGCGTACTTCATGCACGGCGTCGCGCCGGTCGAGCACGAGAACCGCAAGGTCGACATCGTGTGGCCGCTGTCGATGCGCTGGCCGCTCGGCATCTGGCGCAAGCTGTTCGCGCCGTCGCCGAAGCCGTTCGACGCGGCGTCGTACCCCGACCCGGTCGTCGCGCGCGGCGCATATCTGGTGCAGGGGCTCGGCCACTGCGGCGCGTGCCACACGCCGCGCGCGCCAACGATGCAGGAGCGCGGCCTGACCGACGCCGATGGCCTCGACTTCCTGGCCGGCGGCGCGGCGATTGACGGCTGGGTGCCGACGAGCCTGCGCGGCGAGCCGCGCACCGGCCTCGGCACGTGGAACGAAACCGAGATCGTGCAGTTCCTGAAGACCGGCCGCACGCTGCGCACGGCCGCGTTCGGCGGGATGACGGACGTGGTCGGCCACAGCATGCAGCACATGACCGACGACGACCTGAACGCGATCGCGCGCTACCTGAAGACGTTGCCGCCGCGCGTGCAGGGCGAGCGGCCGCACGTGTACGACGCGGCCGCGGCGAAGGCGCTGCAGACCGGCGACGCGAGCAAGCCGGGCGCGGCCGTCTATCGCGACAACTGCATGGCTTGCCACCGCAGCGATGGCCACGGCTACACGCGCGTGTTCCCGGCGCTCGCCGGCAACCCGGTCGTGCAGGGCGACGACCCGACGTCGCTGATCCACGTCGTGCTGGAAGGCAGCGCGCTGCAGGGCACGCGCACCGCGCCGTCGACCTTCACGATGCCGCCGTTCGGCTGGCGGCTGTCGGACCAGGAAGTCGCGGACGTGTCGAACTTCGTGCGCACGAGCTGGGGCAACACGGGCGCGCCGGTGACGGCCGCGCAGGTCGCGAAGGTGCGCAAGAGCGTGCCGTCGACGCGGCCCGAGCCGCCGCCGGGCGCGCGGTTCCCGCAAGCGTCGCGCTGACCGGAGCGGCGGGGCGCGAGCCCCGCCTGCTGCTGGGGTGGCGCCCACGCGCGGCGGGTCCGCGCGACGCCTTTCCCTTCGCCGGGGTTGTACCCCGCACCGCGCGCAGCGGCGTGAAATTTTCGCGGCTGCGCGCCATTCTTCCGCCTCATCCCTTATCCTTTCACTCTTGAACCTTACTAAATAGTTACAAGAGCTTGGGAGGGGGGATGCCTCATGACGTTAGCCTGATTGCGTTGCTCGCGGCCGGTTTCGGTCTCGCGATGATCTTCGGTTACCTCGCGTCGCTGCTGAAAATGCCGCCGCTCGTCGGCTATCTGCTCGCCGGGATCGTGATCGGCCCCGGCACGCCCGGTTTCGTCGGCGATCTGTCGCTCGCGCAGCAGCTCGCCGAAGTCGGCGTGATGCTGCTGATGTTCGGCGTCGGCCTGCATTTCTCGCTCGGCGATCTCCTCGCGGTGCGCAAGATCGCGCTGCCGGGGGCGATCGTCCAGATCACCGTCGCGACGCTGCTCGGCGGCGGGCTCGCGCTCACTTGGGGCTGGAGCCTCGGTGCGGCGCTCGTGTTCGGGCTCGCGCTGTCGGTCGCGAGTACCGTCGTGCTGCTGCGCGCGCTCGAAGGGCGCGGGCTCGTCGAGACGGTCAACGGGCGCATCGCGGTGGGCTGGCTGGTCGTCGAGGATCTCGTGATGGTGCTCGTGCTGGTGCTGCTGCCGCCGGTGGCGGGGCTGCTCGGCGGCACGCCGCCCGGCGACGCGCATGCGGCCGGCGGCAGCGTGTGGGGCACGCTCGGCGTCACGATGCTGAAGGTCGCCGCGTTCATCGCGCTGATGCTGGTGGTCGGCAAGCGCGTGTTCCCGCGCATTCTGTGGCTCGTCGCGCGCACGGGTTCGCGCGAATTGTTCACGCTTTGCATGATTGCCGCGGCGGTCGGCATCGCGTTCGGCGCGGCGAAGCTGTTCGACGTGTCGTTCGCGCTCGGCGCGTTCTTCGCGGGGATGATGATGCGCGAGTCGGAGTTCAGCCGGCGCGCGGCCGACGAGACGCTGCCGTTGCGCGACGCGTTCTCGGTGCTGTTCTTCATCTCGGTCGGCATGCTGTTCGACCCGAAGGTGCTGATCGAAGAGCCGCTGCACGTGATCGAGGTCGCGGCGATCGTGCTGGTCGGCAAGACGCTCGCGGCGGTCGCGCTCGTGATCGCGTTCCGCTATCCGCTGAACACCGCGCTGACGGTCGGCGCGGGTCTCGCGCAAATCGGCGAATTCTCGTTCATCCTCGCGGGGCTCGGCCGTGCGCTCGGGCTGCTGTCGGCCGAGGGGCAGAGCCTGATTCTCGCGGTCGCGCTGATCTCGATCGCGATGAACACGCTGCTGTTCGCGATGATCGATCCGGCGCTCGCATGGATTCGCAAGCATTCGGCGTTCGCGCGCAAGCTCGAGGCGCGCGACGATCCGCTCGCCGCGCTGCCGATGTCGACGCCGCAGACGCATCTGACCGGGCAGGTCGTGATCGTCGGCTACGGCAAGGTCGGCACGCGGATCGCGCATGCGCTGGACGAGCGCGGGATCGCCTATGTCGTCGTCGAGCAGAATCGCGAGCTCGTCGAGAAGCTGCGCGCGGACGGCACCGCGGCCGTGTCGGGCGACGCGATCGAGCCGATCGTGCTCGTGCAGGCGCATATCGCGCGCGCCGGGATGCTGGTCGTCACGCTGCCCGACGTGTTCGACGTGCGGCAGATCGTCGAGATCTCGCGCACGCTCAACCCGACGCTCGAGGTCGTGCTGTGCACGAACAGCGGCGACGAGGCCGCGCTGCTGTCGAGCGAGGGCATCGGCACCGTGTTCATGGGCGAGACCGAACTCGCGCGCGGGATGACCGAGCACGTGCTCGGCCGGATGGCGAAGCCGGTCGCGGCCGCGCATTGACGGCGCGCGGCATCGCGCCTGGCATCGTCAGCCTGCGGTAGCGGCCTTCGCGGGCGCGGGAGTGCCGGGTTGCGCGGCCGTCTTCAACGATGCCGCCGGTTTCGGCGCCGCGACCGTTTTCTGCGGCGCGGCGGCCTGCGCCGGTGCATTCTTTTCCGGTTCGACCGGCGCATCGGGCGGCACGCCGAGCAACTGCAACGAGCCGCTCGTGACCGACGCGAACACCGGGCCCGCCACCGTGCCGCCGTAGTACCCCTTGCCGCGCGGCTCGTCGATCATCACCGCGACGATCAGGCGCGGGTTGCTCATCGGCGCCATCCCCGCGAACAGCGCGCGGTACTTGCCCTTCGCGTAGCTCGCGCCGACCTGCTTGCGCGCGGTCCCGGTCTTGCCGCCGATCCGGTAGCCGTCGACGCGCGCGCGGCGCCCCGTGCCGCCTTCGCCGACCGCCATCTCGAGCATCGAGCGAATCGCGGCGGCCGTTTGCGGCGACGTCACGCGATGGCCGCGGTGCGCGTCGATCGTCTGCTGGTCGGTGCCGTTCTTCAGCAGCGACACCGGGTGCAGCGTGCCGTCGCCCGCATAGGCCGTGTAGGTCTGCGCGATCTGCAGCAGCGACATCGACAACCCGTAGCCGTACGCCATCGTCGCCTGCTCGATCGGCCGCCAGCGCTTGTAGCCGCGCAGCCGGCCCGACGCAACGCCCGGGAACGTCAGTTCCGGCGCGCGGCCGATCCCGTACTCCTGGTATTTGTTCCAGATCGTTTCGGCGGGCAGGTTGAGCGCCAGTTTCGCGAGCGCGACGTTGCTCGATTTCTGCAGCGCTTGCGACACCGTCAGCGACCCGTGGTTCGACGTGTCGTGGATCACGGCCGGGCCGATCTTGTAGGTGCCCGGCGACGTGTTGATGATCGTGTTCGGCGTGACCTTGCGCTCGTCGATCGACAGCGCGACGACGAGCGGCTTGATCGTCGAGCCCGGTTCGAACGTGTCGATCACCGCGCGGTTGCGCAATTGCTGGCCGGTGAGGCGGGCGCGGTCGTTCGGGTCGAAGGTCGGATAGTTCGCGAGCGCGAGGATCTCGCCGTTCTGCGCGTCGAGCACGACGACGCTGCCGGCCAGCGCATTGTTCTCGATCACGGCCGCCTTGAGCTGGCTGAACGCGAGTTGCTGGATGCGGCGGTCGATCGTCAGTTCGATCGTCGCGCCGTGCTGCGCGGGGACGAGCGGGCGCGTGTCCGACACGATGCGGCCGAGCCGGTCGCGGATCACCTCGCGCTGGCCGGACGTGCCCTGCAGGCGCGCATTCGCCGCGAGCTCGACGCCTTCCTGGCCCTTGTCCTCGACGTTCGTGAAGCCGACCACGTGCGCGGCCGATTCGCCTTCCGGGTAGAAGCGTTTCGAGTCGGCGATTTGCGTGATGCCGTCGATCGCGAGCTTGTCGAGCCGGCTGGCGGTGTCCGCGTCGACCTGCCGCTTGAGCAGCACGAACGTCTTGTCGTTGCCGAGACGCCGCTTCACCTCGGCGAGCGGCAGGTCGAGCAGCTTCGCGATTTGCGGGTAATCGGTGTCGGCGACCTGTTTCGGGTTCGCCCAGATTTCATAGGTCGACAGGCTGACCGCGAGCATCGCGCCGTTGCGGTCGACGATGCGTCCGCGCATCGCGTCGAGCTCGATCGTGCGCTGATAGCGCTTCTGGCCCTGGCCGACGTAGAAATCCTGGTTCGCGACCTGCACCCAGAACGCGCGCGCGATCAGCGCGGCGAACGCGAGGAACACGACGACCACGATCAGCCGCGAGCGCCACATCGGCAGGCGCGCGGCGAGCATCGGATTCTTGGTCGCCGCCGCGTACGGATCGGCGGGGTGGGTCTTCTTTTTCACGCTCATGCAATGGCCGGGTCGGGCCGCCGTGCGGCGGTGGGTCAGTCTGAATAATGCGATTGTAATAAATGAGTAAACACCGTGTGAGGAAAGTATGGTCCGGCCCCGCAAAAAGACGAAGGGTAGGCCGTCTGGAAAAGGGAGGAAAGCGCAGCAAAGGGGGCGACGCAGGATGCCGCGGCGGCTGCGGAGGATGAAACACGGGCGATCCGTCGCGAGCGGAGCCGGACACGCGGTCTCCGCCATCGCGCGATCGCGACCGTTCCGACGCGCGATCAATTGCCCGCGCGACGATTATTTCTCTAATCTCGAAAATAAAAAGCGCCTCGAACGGAGGCGCCATTCATGCTGAATATCGAAATGAATATCACTACTGCCGGAATAAACCCGAAAACCGCAGACGATTCATGTCAATAATACCTAGCGGGCAACGGAAATAAATTCCCGGTATTCCGGCTGGGTCGTGCAGGTATCGACCGCCTGCAGGCGCCATGCGCCGTCGGGATGATCGCCGGCGAGCACCGCGGGGCCCTGTTCGCGGCGCATCGCATCGAACGACAGCCCCTTCAGTTGACAGACGGCATTGCCGCTGTCGGCTGCACAGAGCGCCATCGCGCCCTCGATGTCGCGGACCTTGCCCCAGGTCGGAAGGTCGATGCCCTGATGTGCCTCGCGCGACCACAGACCCTCGTCGGTATCGACCCACAAGACTGCGAAGGAATGCCGGGTTGCCGATTCGCTGCCATTAATCCGAATGGTGAGGCGCATTGCATCGTCTCCTTAAAAAAAGACACATTCGACCGTTTGAACTTGAACAGTCTAGATAGACTGGTGTGAAACGCAAGTGATAATCCGCAATAAATTTATATTGAGCCCATTTCGATTCCAGATGAAAGGACGTCTGACGATTCATGGTCATTCCCGACGCGTCAGCACAGGCGCGCGATACCGGCGATAGCCGTGGCCGGTCGGGCACGCGCCGCGGTCCAGACATGGGATGACGGGGCCGCCGGCCGCGTCGATCTGTCGCGCACCGGCTGCCATCGCGACCGGGTCGATCGGCGCGTTTCGGCACCGGTCGAATGCAGCCGACCGAACGTTTCGTCGTTTTAATCAGCCGACCGGCACGACACACTCCGACAATCGCGTACAAATCGGCACACTTTCACGAAACTTTCGGGACAGACTTGCATGCGGTCGGGCCCCACACTGGGAACTTCCCCGATCCTGTGCCGCGGACGCCCGTCCGCGCCGGCTGCCGCCGCCTCGTGCCAGAGCGCGATCGACGCGATCGCAGGCCGCACGCCCGATCGGGAGCCGCCGGGGCCCGCGCGGCCCCCGCCCCGGCGGGCGCGCCGGGGGGCGCCCGCAACCGCGGGCGCCGCGCCGCCCCGGCCGATTCTTCGAAGGAGACTATCGTGCTGATCTGGAAAACCGCGTTGTCGCTCAACTGGCGGACGAGCCTCGTGTCGCCGGCCAGCGCACCGGTCGCGGCGGCGAACGTCGGACGGCTGGTGCTGACCGGCGCCACCGGCTTCATCGGCAGTACCGTGCTGACGGCGCTCGTCAATGCAGGGCTGCTCGAACGCATCGTCTGCGTCGTGCGCGCGCAGGACCGCGGCCATGCGGTCGCGCGGCTGCGTGAAGCCGCGTTGCGCGCGGGGCTCACGCCGTACTGGGCGTCGCGCCTGACCGACGCGAACGTGATCGTCGGCGCGCTCGGCGATGTGTGGCACGGCGCCGATGCGTCGCGCCTGGCCGGCGCGACGCACGTGATTCATTGCGCGGGCCATGCGTCGCCGGCCGACGGCGCGCACCTGCGGGCCGACATCGCCGATGCGGTGCGCTTCGCCGAGCGCTTTGCGCGCGCGCCGCGCCTGCAACGCTTCGTGTACGTCGGCACCGCTTACGCGCATGCGGGCCGCGGCGGGATCGTGCAGGAAGAGGCGCAGCGCGCGGGGAACGACGTCGTGCCGCGGGCCGGCGACGGCCTGCCGGGCGCGGTGCTCGCGGCCGACTATCTGCACGCGAAGGCGGAGACGGAGCAGCGCCTGCGCGCGCTCGGACTGCCGCTCGTCGTCGTGCGGCCGTCGCACGTGGTCGGCCATACGGTGCTCGGTACGCGGCCCGCGCCGAATTCGTTCTGGATGTTCCGGCTCGCGCATGCGGCGCGTCGCTTCACCGCGCGGCCGATGACGCGCATCGACATCGTGTCGGTGGACGACGTGGCGCGCGCGACGATGCTGCTGGCCGTCAAGCCGACGCTCGCGCACGACGTCTATCATGTGTCGGCCGGCGACGAGGCGCCGCAGGTCGCGCAAATCGTGCGCGCGATGGACGAGGCGGCGGGCATGACCGGCGCGCCGCGCTACGCGGCATGCGCGCCGGCCGAACTGCCGCTCGTCGTGCGCGACGTGCTCGGGCGGCCCGATCCGGCGCTCGAGCGCGTGATCGGCCGGGCGCTGCAGCGCTGCGGCGAATTCGCGACGGTCGATCGCGTGTTCGACAATCGCCGCGTGCGCGACGAAATCGATTTCGAGCCGCTGCCGTTCATCGATTACGTCGAGGAGTGCATGCGCACGTCGCGCGGCGTGGCGGTGACCGAGCTGATGCGCGGCGCGATCCACTAACCGGTCGCATCGCCCCGGCGCCCGTTCCCGCCCATGGCGGGCGCGGGCGCCGTCTTCATGCCTGGTTGCCGAGCTCGATGAGCCGGTCGAGCGCGCGGTAGATGTCGTCGAGGCCGTCCTCGCCGAATCGCACTTCGAGCTGACGATATTGCTCGTCGATGCGCGGACCGATTTCCGTCACCAGTTTCCTGCTTTGCGGCGTCAGGCTGACCAGCAGCCGGCGCTGATCCTCCTGCGCGCGCGTGCGCGTGATCAGGCCGTCGCGCTCCATCCGTTCCAGCACGCCGGTCAGGCTCGGGCTCAGGATGCAGCAGCGTTTCGCGATCTGCCCGGCTTCGAGCGCCTGCGCCGGTTCGCCGTCAAGCACGCGGATGATCCGCCATTGCTGTTCGGTCAGCGAGAATTCCTTGAGAATGGGGCGAAACAGGCCCATCAGCGTTTCGCGGGCCTCGAGCAGCAGCATGGCCAGGTTGCGATGGTCGAGCGTACGGTTCATCGGGGTGAGCAGAGGACGGGGACGCATCAATCTTAACAGCCGAAGCTGATGAATTTCGCGTATCAGGGTAATCGAGGTTGTCAGCGCCCGATTGTTTACTTAAGATATTAACTATTGATGATGCGCCGCGACGCGCGGCAGGGGAATGACGCATGGAGCTGTCTTGCACGACCGCCGCGGCGCCGCCGTTGCCGGTCGCCATCGGTACCGTCTACGGCGCGCTGCTCAACGAGCGCGGGGCGCTCGCCGCACTCGGCGACGCCGTGAACGCACCGCCTTACCGCCGTCCGCCGCAGGCGCCGGTCCTGTACATCAAATCGGCCAACACGCATGCGGCCGATGGCGCCGCCGTCGTCGTGCCGGCCGGCGTCGACGCGCTGGAAATCGGTGCGTCGGTGGCCGTCGTGTTCGCGCGGCGCGCGACGCGCGTCGCGGCCGCGCGGGCGCTCGACTACGTGCACGGCTTCACGCTCGCGAGCGACGTATCGGTGCCGCACCCCGATTACTACCGTCCGGCTGTGCGCTTCAAGTGCCGTGACGGCTTCTGCCCGCTCGGCCCGGCGATCGTGCCGGCCGCCGCGCTCGCCGATGTCGACGCGATCGGGCTGACGGTGCGGATCGACGGCAAGGTGGCTGCGTCCGCGTCGACCGCGACGCTGATTCGCCCGGTGCGCGAGCTGATCGCCGACGTGACGGCCTTCATGTCGTTCGACGCGGGCGACGTGCTGCTGCTCGGCGTCGCGGGCGGCGCACCGCATGCCCGCGCGGGCAGTACGATCGAGATCGCCGCGGCCGGCATCGGCACGCTGCGGCATACGCTGATGGCGGAGGAAGCACGATGAAGACGGCGCGCGTGATCTACAACGGCGCACTGCATGCGGCCGAACCGGCCGGCGACGGCGCGATCCGCATCGATACGGGGCGCGTGGTGGCGGAGGATGCCGTGGTGTGGCTGCCGCCCGTCGCGCCGCGCACGACGTTCGCGCTCGGCCTGAACTACGCCGACCATGCGAAGGAACTCGCGTTCAACGCGCCGAGCGAGCCGCTGATCTTCCTGAAGGGGCCGAACACGTTCGTCGGTCACCGGTCGCTGACCGTGCGCCCGGCGGACGCCACGCACATGCACTACGAGTGCGAACTGGCCGTCGTGATTGGCCGCCCGGCGCGCCACGTGAGCCGCGCGCAGGCGATCGACTACGTGGCCGGCTATACGGTCGCGAACGACTACGCGATCCGCGACTATCTCGAGAACTACTACCGCCCGAACCTGCGCGTGAAGAACCGCGACACCTGCACGCCGCTCGGGCCGTGGTTCGTCAGCCGCGACGAGATCGGCGACGCTGCCGACCTGACGCTGCGCACGACCGTGAACGGCCGCGAGACGCAACGCGGCAGCACGCGCGACATGGTGTTCGACGTGCCGGCGCTGATCGAGCACATCAGCAGCTTCATGACGCTCTCGCCGGGCGACCTGATCCTGACCGGCACGCCCGAGGGGCTGGCGGACACGCAGCCGGGCGACGAGGTCGTGACCGAAATCGAAGGAATCGGCCGGCTCGTGAACACGATCGTCGGCGAAGCGGACTACTATCGCGCCGGCTGAGGCCGTCGCCAAGGAAGGAGAGCACATGACCATCAAGCACTGGATCGGCGGCCGCGAAGTGGAGAGCCGCGACACTTTCACGACGCTGAACCCGGCGACGGGCGACGTCATCACCGACGTCGCATCGGGCGGCGAGGCCGAGGTCGACGCGGCCGTGCGCGCGGCGAAAGATGCGTTCCCGAAATGGGCGAACACGCCGGCGAAGGCGCGCGCGAAGCTGATGCGCAAGCTCGGCGAGCTGATCGAGAAGAACGTGCCGATGCTCGCGGCGCTGGAGACGCAGGACACCGGGCTGCCGATTGCGCAGACGAGCAAGCAGCTGATTCCGCGCGCGTCCGAGAACTTCAACTTCTTCGCGGAAGTGTGCGTGCAGATGAACGGCCGCACCTATCCGGTCGACGACCAGATGCTGAACTACACGCTGTACCAGCCGGTCGGCGTGTGTGCGCTGGTGTCGCCGTGGAACGTGCCGTTCATGACGGCCACGTGGAAAACGGCGCCGTGTCTCGCGCTCGGCAACACGGCCGTGCTGAAGATGTCGGAGCTGTCGCCGCTGACGGCCGACCAGCTCGGCCGGCTCGCGCTCGAAGCCGGCATTCCGCCCGGTGTGCTGAACGTCGTGCAGGGTTACGGCGCGACGGCCGGCGACGCGCTCGTGCGGCATCCTGACGTGCGCGCGGTGTCGTTTACCGGCGGCACGGTCACCGGCAAGCGGATCATGGAGCGCGCGGGCCTCAAGAAGTATTCGATGGAGCTCGGCGGCAAGTCGCCGGTGCTGATTTTCGACGACGCCGATTTCGACCGCGCGCTCGACGCGTCGCTATTCACGATCTTCTCGATCAACGGCGAACGTTGCACCGCGGGCTCGCGGATCTTCGTGCAGCGCACGATCTACGACCGCTTCGTGCAGGAATTCGCGCGCCGCGCGAACAACCTGGTGGTCGGCGATCCGGCCGATCCGGGCACGAATCTCGGCGCGATGATCACGCGCCAGCACTGGGAAAAGGTGACGGGCTATATCCGCATCGGCGAGCAGGAAGGCGCGCGCGTGGTCGCGGGCGGCGCGGACAAGCCGGCCGGGCTGCCCGATCATCTGCGCAACGGCAACTTCGTGCGGCCGACCGTGTTCGCCGACGTCGACAACCGGATGCGCATCGCGCAGGAAGAGATCTTCGGGCCGGTCGCGTGCATCATCCCGTTCGACGACGAAGACGAAGGGCTGCGGCTCGCGAACGATACGGCGTACGGCCTCGCGTCGTACATCTGGACGCAGGACGTCGGCAAGGTGCATCGGCTCGCGCACGGCATCGAGGCCGGGATGGTGTTCGTGAACAGCCAGAACGTGCGCGACCTGCGCCAGCCGTTCGGCGGCGTGAAGGAATCGGGCACCGGGCGCGAGGGCGGCGAGTACAGTTTCGAGGTGTTCGCGGAGATCAAGAACGTGTGCATCTCGATGGGTTCGCATCACGTCCCGCGCTGGGGCGTGTAACGGGCGCGTAGCGATTCGCCGCAAAGAACCATACGGAGACTTGAACGATGGGCAAACTGTCCCTCGCCGCGAAGATCACGCACGTGCCGTCGATGTACCTGTCGGAATTGCCCGGCAAGCATCACGGCTGCCGTGAAGCGGCGATCCGCGGCCACCGGCTGATCGGCGAGCGCTGCCGCGCGCTCGGCGTCGACACGATCGTCGTGTCGGACGTGCACTGGCTCGTCAACGCGGGCTATCACGTGAACTGCAATGCGCGGTTCGCGGGCACCTATACGAGCAACGAGCTGCCGCATTTCATCCGCGACATGCAGTACGCGTATCCGGGCAACCCGGCGCTCGGCCGGCTGATCGCGGAAACGGCCACCGAGCGCGGCGTCGCGACGCGTGCGCACGAGATCGACAGCCTCGAGCTCGAATACGGCACGCTCGTGCCGATGCGCTACATGAACGGCGACCAGCACTTCAAGGTCGTGTCGATCGCCGGCTGGTGCATGTGGCATCAGCTCGACGAAAGCCGGCGCTTCGGCGAGGCGCTGCTCGAGGCGATCGAGAAGAGCGATTCGAACGTCGCGTTCCTCGCGAGTGGCTCGCTGTCGCACCGTTTCAACGACAACGGCAGCCCCGAGGAATCGATCCACCAGATCAGCCGCGAATTCTTCCGGCAGGTCGACCTGCGCGTGGTCGAGCTGTGGAAGCAGGGCGATTTCAAGACCTTCTGCGCGATGCTGCCCGAGTACAACGTGCATTGCCACGGCGAAGGCGGGATGCACGACACGGCGATGCTGCTCGGGCTGCTCGGCTGGGATCGTTACGACCAGCCCGTCGAGATCGTCACCGACTATTTCGCGAGCTCGGGCACCGGGCAGATCAACGCGATCTTCCCGCTCGCCTGAGCGCCGCATACCTATCAGGAGCGTTGCCATGCCACACATCGTCGTCGAATACACCGCGAACATCCGCGACGACGCGCGCATTCCCGCGCTGCTGCGCACGATCAACGCGACGCTGATCGCGCAGGGCGGCGTGTTCCCGACCGGCGGCATCCGTTCGCGCGCGATCGAGCTGCACGACTACTGCGTCGCCGACGGCACGGAGGACGACGCGTTCGTCCACGTGACGCTGAAGATCGGCGCGGGCCGCAGCGACGAAACGAAGCAAGCCGCGTGCGATGCGCTGTTCGACGCGATCAAGGCCCATTTCGCCGAGTTGTACGCGAAACGCTATCTCGCGCTGTCGATGGAACTGACCGAGTTCAGCGAAAGCGGCTCGTACAAGCACAACAACATCCACGCCCGCTACAAGCGGGCCGGCTGAACCCCATTCCCGATCCGATCATGCTCGAACCCGCCATCATCGACCAGCTCGCGCACCGTCTGCACGACGCCGAGCGTGCGCGCACGCAGATCCGCCAGATCTCGCTCGACCATCCCGACATCACGATCGACGACGCGTATGCGATCCAGCGCGCGTGGGTGACCCTCAAGCTCGCGGAAGGCCGTACGCTGAAGGGGCACAAGATCGGCCTGACGTCGAAGGCGATGCAGAACACGTCGCAGATCGACGAACCCGACTACGGCGCGCTGCTCGACGACATGTTCTTCGAAGACGGCGGCACGATCCCGACCGGCCGCTTCATCGTGCCGCGCGTCGAGGTCGAGCTCGCGTTCGTGCTCGGCAAGCGGCTCACCGGGCCGAACTGCACGATCTTCGACGTGTACGACGCGGTCGATTACGTCGTGCCGGCGCTCGAGATCATCGACGCGCGCAGCCAGTCGATCGACCCCGACACGAAACGGCCGCGCAAGGTGTTCGACACGATCGCCGACAACGCGGCGAACGCGGGCGTCGTGATCGGCGGCCGGCCGGTGCGCCCGCAGGACGTCGATTTGCGCTGGGTCGCGGCGATCATGTCGCGCAACGGCGTGGTCGAGGAAACCGGGGTCGCCGCCGGCGTGCTGAACCATCCGGCGAACGGCGTCGCGTGGCTCGCGAATCGGCTGTCGCGCTTCGACGTCGCGCTGGAACCGGGGCAGATCGTGCTCGGCGGATCGTTTACGCGGCCGTGCGCGGCGCGTTCGGGCGATACGTTCAGCGTCGACTACGGCCCGCTCGGGACGATCCAGTGCTACTTCGAGTGAGGTGAGCGAACGATGCAGATGCCGTCGAATGTCTTCAAGGCCGCGCTCGCACGCGGCGACGCGCAGATCGGCCTGTGGCTCGGTCTCGCGAATCCGTACAGCGCCGAAGTGGTCGCGGGTGCCGGTTTCGACTGGCTCCTGATCGACGGCGAGCATGCGCCGAACACGGTGCCGACGATCCTCGCGCAACTGCAGGCGATCGCGCCGTATCCGTCGCATCCGGTCGTGCGCGTGCCGTGGAACGATCCGGTGATCGTCAAGCAGGTGCTCGATCTCGGCGCGCAGACGCTGCTCGTGCCGATGGTGCAGAGCGCGGACGAAGCGCGCGCGGCGGTGGCCGCGACGCGTTACCCGCCGCACGGGATGCGCGGCGTCGGCAGCGCGCTGGCGCGCGCGTCGCGGTGGAATCGCGTCGGCGCGTACCTGCATCGCGCGAACGACGAGATGGCCGTGCTCGTGCAGGTCGAGACACGCGCGGGGCTGGAAGCGATCGATGCGATTGCGCGGGTCGACGGCGTCGATGGTGTGTTCATTGGCCCGGCCGATCTCGCGGCCGATCTCGGTCATCTCGGCCACCCCGGGCACCCGGACGTGCAGGCCGCGATCGACGGGGCGATCCGCGCGATCAAGGCGGCCGGCAAGGCGCCGGGCATCCTGAGCGCGGATGAAGCGGCTGCGCGGCGCTATCTGGAAGCGGGTGCGTTGTTCGTCGCGGTCGGCGTCGATACGACGCTGCTGGCACGGAGCGCGGAGCGGCTTGCCGCGCAGTTCAAGGGGAACGGCGGCGATGTCGTGAAGAAGGGCGACGGCACGTATTGACGTAGTGGCGGGCGGTTTTTGTCTGCTGATCGCCGGCCGTTCGCCGTGCGGCTTCATGCACGCGCATGGCCGTATCTATTCCTCCGCTCGCCTTCCCGTCTCCATATACTTCCCCGGCGTCGTCCCCAGCGCACGCCGGAACATGTCGATGAACGCGCTCACGTTGTCGTACCCGAGATCGAGCGCGATCGTCGTCACCGGCACGCCGTCGGCGATGCGCTCCAGCGCTCGCAGCAGCCTCGCCTGCTGACGCCACTGCGCGAACGTCAGCCCCGTCTCGGCGACGAAGCGGCGGCTCATCGTCCGTGCGCCGATGCCGGCCCATTCGGCCCATTCCTCCAGCCGCCGGTCGTTCGCGAGATCCGCGGCCAGCGCATCGGTGATCTTCACGAGCCGTGGGTCCCGCGGACGGACCAGCCCCAGCGCCTCGGCTTCCGATGCCGCGATTTCGTCAAGGATCACGTCGGCGATCCGGGTCTGCGCGGCATCCAGTTCCGAGTCGCCCCAGCTTGCGGCGCGCTGCACGGCTTCGCGCAGCAGCGGCGTCGTGCGGATCGCGCGCGGCGTCGCCGGCAGCGTCGCGCAGCGGGCTTCGGCGACGAACGCCGACCAGCCCGAAATCGGCCCGAACGAGCGCAGCGAATGCCGGCAATGCGGCGGAATCCAGATCGCGTGGATCGCCGGCACGACCCATTCCTGGTCGTCGAGGCCGATCGTCACCAGCCCACTCAGCGCGCCGACGAGCTGGCCGCGCGCATGCGAATGCGGCGCGGTGATGCGCGGGTCGCGTTGCGACAGGACGGCGGCGACCACGAACGGGCCGTCGTCGGACGTGACGAAGCGGGCGGGCAGGAGCGGATCGGACATGGCCGGATATCGGTATCGAATGGCCGTTATACCGGAGATTGGCCGGTTTCGCACGCCTACACTGCGTCCATCGATGACAACCGGAGTAAGACGCGATGCGAGCCGAACAGATGCTTCCCGACCATGCCAACCAAATCGATGCCGGCGGAACGACGATCCGCAAGGGGACCGTTGGCGCGTTTCTGGTCAACGCGCGTGTGTTGACCGATCCGAACGCCGCGCCGGCGGAGAGGGCGCGCGCGGAGGCCGATGCGATCGACGCGTTGCCTGCACTGCGTGCGCTCGGCCTGTTCGACGTACTGGAAGTACGCGATCCCGCGCTGCGCGCGTGGCTCGATGCCCGGTAAGGGCCCACCGTCCAGGATTGAAGGAACCACCATGAAAGCAGCAGTCGTTGAAGGCGCCGGACAGCGTCCGGTTTATACGGAGTTCGAACCGCCGCGCGCGATGCCGGGCCACAGCCTGATTGACGTGACGGCGTCCGCGCTGAGCCGCATCGCGCAGGGGCGCGCGGCGGGCACGCATTACTCCTCCGTTGGCGGTTATCCGTTCGTCGTCGGTGTCGACGGCGTGGGGCGTCTCGACGACGGTCGGCGCGTCTACTTCTTCGGTGCACCCACGCCGTTCGGCGCGATGGCCGAACGCACGATCGTGCCCGATACGCAGTGCGTGCCGCTGCCGGACACGCTTGACGATGTCACCGCCGCGGCGATCGCGATTCCGGGGATGTCGTCGTGGGCGGCGCTGACCGAACGCGCGCGATTCGTCGCGGGCGAGACGGTGCTCGTCAATGGCGCAACGGGCACGTCGGGGCGGCTCGCGGTGCGGATCGCGAAGCATCTCGGCGCGGCGAAGGTGATCGCGACGGGCCGCAACGCGGCCGCGTTGCAGGCGTTGCTGAAGGCCGGCGCGGATGCCGTCGTGTCGCTGCAGCAGGACGACGCCGCTCTGGCGCGGGCGCTCGAACCGCATTCCCGCGCGGGCGTGGATGTCGTGCTCGATTATCTGTGGGGCGCCAGCGCGCGGACGCTGCTGGGCGCCGCCGCGAAAGCGACACCGGGCGGGCGGCGGCTGCGTTTCGTGCAGATCGGCTCGATCGGCGGCGCGGACGTGCTGGTGCCCGGCGCCGTGCTGCGGGCGACCGCGATCGAACTGATGGGCAGCGGGATCGGCAGCGTGTCGCTGCCGCGCTTGCTGGCGTCGGTGCGCGGCGTATTCGACGCGGCCGGGGAGGCGGGCCTTACGATCGACACGCGCACGGTGCCGCTGTCGGCGGTCGGTGAACATTGGGGCGATGCGAGCAGCGTCGTGCGATTGGTATTCACGATGCGCGCTGACTGAACGGCGACGGGCGTGCAACGGCCATCGTCTGCCAAGGGGAAGGGCCAGAAGACGGGCGACCGCGCGTATTGAGAGCGAGGTTCGCAGGTCTTGTCAGGGAGGCTATCGAATTTCGCCATTGCTAATAAGATGGTGCATTTGAGAACCCGCTTGGGAGTGCGCGATGCCCCATACCTCGATGTCCGATACGATCTTGCCGGCGGAGCGTGAGGTGCCGTCCACACCTGATCAAGCTGCTCGAATCGATCCGATGCGTTACAAGACCGAACACGATCAGGCGAGCGCCAGTGCGATGGACGAGTTGAGTCGGCAAGCGCAGGAGTTCGGGATGGGCTACGAATGTCAGGGTCACCGTTCACAGTTGGCAACGAGGCTTGGGAGCCTTGTCCTACACCGCGAGGCTGCCTGGCGCTTGTTTCGAGACATGCGTTTTCCGCCAGAAACGAACGAATACATGTGGAATCCATGTCAGGTGATGCGGAATGCTTCGCGTTCGCGACTCCATCGGATCCGTGATTTTTGATGAATGGCGCATGCGGAACATTGTGAGGCGGTGAGTGGGCCTGTATGGTCCGGGATTCCACAACGCAAGGGAACGCACGGTGCGCGATAAAGATGGAATCCCATACTTAAGGATCAACAAGCTGATTTGGAAATGGAAGCTATGCGACGGGGACGATGGGGGCATCCCGGCGTGTGATCTCGGCCTGTCACTAGCAATGGCTCCGCCGGTGAGCGAGTCCTCAGTAGAGCAATCTACGCCCGTTGCGCGAGTCGACAAGCGCGATTCGCTCGACAAGATGGTGGACGACATCGAAAGGGTCGCGGCTGCGTTTTCTCGCTTCAGGAAATGGCTGGATACGCCTGTTCCGCCCAAGCAACCGAAGCCGATGGAGAAGGAAAGGATGGTGCCGCCTTTCGATATTCAGCAAATTCCCGATGCTGTGCGCAAAGAGCATATGCCAGTTTCGGCGAAACTGATGGAGCGGTGGTTTGCAGGAGAGCTTAACTACTCGGCCACATCAAAAGATCAGCGGAACGAGATCAATCAGAACGGCGAACTCTACCCGGAGTCGATGATCGATCGAACCACCATAAAACTGGATTGGGTTCTCAAGCACGCGCGTGCCAAGAGGCAGTACGATAATCTCGTGAATGTCGACATATACAGCCCGCGCGCATATGAAACCCTCAAGGACATTCTTGGTCGCTATCGCAGACGCGGGGATGTATCGCCTTGGACGGTCAGCGGCTACGATATTCGCAAGCTACACAAGGAATTCCAGTTCCAGCGAGCGGCTGTGGAAAGTTCCTTTGAGCAGAAGGCTTTGCAGAGGCTGTGCGGCGGCTTCCGGATGCCGGCGTTCCTGACGACCTGACCGGTGCGTTGGGGGCTTTCAATCTGTATGCAGGGGTAGCTCGCGTTATCTTCGACGCCGAAGGTAAGGAGGCGACGGTCACCCACATCGTTATATACGTCAGGGATGGGTATTCCTTTGACGGGGCTGCAGATTCACGATCCCAGTACCTGGGCCACTGGAGCAAAAACGGTGTGATTATCGTGCCAAGTTACACTGCAGCGAATCTTGCAGATCAGCCGTGGTTTGATTTTCCGGTCGTGTCCGGCAGTACGGTCGCAAACCTCTATGAGCCAGGGAAGGTTTACTATCCGGTCCGGAATCGCTCGTTCCGAGACTGGCAAGCCAGACATCATCGAGGCGGTGACTTCATCATATTTTCCGACTACAAGCCGATTATGCTGGACAAACCAATAACGGTGTATTTCGAATGAACGGATTGGCGACCACCATGCAAGGGGCGGGTATCGTTGCGCTTGCAGCAATCGCGCTGTTCGGAATCGCTGCATGCATGTTGACAGTTGTCCTATACAGCCTCGCGCACCAAGAGGGGCGCGCCGCACGAATGAGATCTGGAATGAGAGCGCTCGGTTTTGGCGTGGCAGCTGTGACTGTGTTGGGCTGCGCCGGTTCTTACTATCAGGATGCGCACGTCCGCGCACGAGCGACTCAGTTTGATACCGAACTCTCCAGGAACGATGGGGGGCGCTACACGGCGCAATACACCTATCTGCCTGGGGACCGCATTCTTTTGCGACTGTATCGGACATCTGACATGCGATTGCTTGCCGAGCGTACTTACACGTACCCGGATGCCGTCCGTTTGGTATGGACTAAGGAATCCTTGGTATTTGATTCTGCCGTTGAGGGCGATGGCGAGATCAAGCTACCGCCTACACTGTTCGATCGATTCAAGGCTATGTTGCCGTAGTCGACCGCACTTCGTGCCTATCCGATGCCGTATTGTGCGCCCGAATGGCGCAGGATAATGCGCGACGGCGCACGAGGACCGGCACCGCATCGAATAGAGGCGGGCGGCCACATGTACCGCCGCCCGCGCCATTCGGTCAGACTCAAAACCGCTGCTGAATCCCCGCCGTGACCCCGACCTGCGTGGTGCCATACCCGTTGAAATCGCGCGACACGCCGACTTTCTGGTCGTGTTTCGCGATCGCGAACGCCCCGGCTGCATACAGCACCGTGCGCTTCGACAACGCGTACTGCGCGCGCACCGACACCAGTGTCGGGTCGGCATCCGTGCCGCCCTTGATGTTCTGGTGATAGACGGCCGCGATCAGCGAGAACGTCGGCGTGAACTGGTACGACCCGCCGAGCCAAACCATGTCGCTCAACTGGTTCGCCGCCGTGGTGCGGAACGTGCGCTTGTAATTGCGGTATCCGGCCATCGTTTTCAGGTTGCCGAAGTCGTAGCTCAGGCCGGCATGAATGCCCTGGATATAGTTGACGGTATCGGCCGGCGTGACGCTGTCGGCCGCGCCGTTCTGCCGGTCGAACGTGACGACGGCGGCGAACGGCCCCGTCTCGTAACCGATCGCGAAATCGTACTTGGAGCTGGTCTTCACGCTGCCCGGCACGTTGCCGAAACCGTACAGCGCGCCGAACTTGAAGCCGCTGAATTCGCCGTCGTAGCGCACTGCGTTCGACGAGCGCGTGAACATGCCGTCCTTGCGGCCGCCCGTCGCCATCGACGACGAGGCCCACGAATAGTTCTGCGAGTAACCCATCGGGTCGAACGGCATCATGTAGTCGTACGTGACGGTGAAGTTGCGGCCAAGCGTCAGCTCGCCCCATTTGCTTTTCAGGCCGACCGTCGCGCGGCGCGCGAAGATCGAGTCCGGGCCGTCGTCGGACGCACCGTTCGCGAGATCGATGCCGCTTTCGAGCCGGAACACGGCCTTCAACCCGCCGCCGAGATCCTCGACGCCGCGCAAGCCCCAGCGCGACGTGTTCTTGTTGCCCGACTTCAGCTTGATCGAATTGCCGCCTTCCGGTGCCGCATGGTTCGCGAATTCGATGCCGGCGTCCATGATCCCGTATATCGTGACCGACGACTGCGCGTGCGCGACCGGCGCGGCGAGACAGGCGGCTGCAGCCGAACCGGTGAGGACTACTGCTCGAATAGAACGTTCTGCGCGTGACTTCATTTTGACGGTGTCTCCTGGGTTGTTTTAGGCGGGGTGGAACGGAAAACGGGCACGCAGCGCGCCATCGGCGGACGCGATGAAGCGTCCGCCGATGCGAGTCGCAAAGGGATACGCGCTCGACTGCCTGCGCGGCGGCGCGATCGGGTCAGCCCGCTTTCGCGAACGCCCAGCAGTCGTTGGTCGGGAATTCGATCCAGTGCTTGCCGGCCGCGCGCGGCACATGGCCGAACGCACGCAGGCGCATGTCGCCGCAATGGAACAGGTATTCCCATCGGTCGCCGAGATACATCGACGTGACGAGGTCGGCCTGCAGCCGGTTCGCGCCCGGGCCGTCGGCGACCTGCACGCGTTCGAGACGGATCACGGCCTGGGCGTCCTGGCCCGGCGCGAGCGTGTCGCGGGCAAGCGCTTGCAACTCCCAGCCGTCGCCGGCGAGCGTCACGCATTCGCCGTCGATCGCGGCGACGCGCGCGTCGATGCGGTTGTTGCTGCCCATGAACTCGGCCGTGTACAGCGAGCGCGGCGCACCGTACAGCTCGGCCGGCGTGCCTTCCTGCTCGATGCGGCCGTTGCGCAGCAGCAGGATGCGGTCGGACATCGCCATCGCTTCGGTCTGGTCGTGCGTCACGCACAGGGCCGACAGCCCGAGCGACACGATCAGCTCGCGCAGCCACGCACGCGCCTCCTCGCGCAGCTTCGCGTCGAGGTTCGACAGCGGCTCGTCGAGCAGGATCACCGGCGGGTTGTAGACGAGCGCGCGGGCGATCGCGACACGTTGCTGCTGGCCGCCCGACAGCTGATGCGGAAAGCGCTCGGCGAGATGGCCGAGGCCGAGCTGGTCGAGCGCGGTCTGCACGCGCTGCTTCTGTTCGGCCGGCGCGACGCGGCGCAGCTTGAGGCCGTAGCCGACGTTGTCGGCGACGGTGCGGTGCGGCCACAGCGCGTACGACTGGAACACGAGGCCGAGCGAACGCTGTTCGACGGGCAGGTCGATGCGTTGCGCGCCGTCAAAGAACACGCGCTCGTCGAGCTGGATGCGTCCGTCGGACGGCTGTTCGAGGCCGGCCACCGCGCGCAGCAGCGTGGTCTTGCCGCTGCCCGACGCGCCGAGCAGGCACACGACTTCGCCAGCCTTCAGTTCGAACGACACGCCCTTGAGGATCGGGTTGGCGCCGTAGCTGAGGTGCAGATCGTCGACGATGAGCTTATCCATGAAGTTTCACTCCGAAGCGCAGGGCCACGCCGAGACCGGCGCCGACCATCGCGATGTTGATGACAGAGAGCGCGGCGACCTGGTCGACGGCGCCGGTCGCCCACAGCGACACGAGCAGCGCGCCGATCACTTCGGTGCCGGGCGACAGCAGGTAGACGGCGGTCGAGTATTCGCGCTCGAAGATCATGAAGATCAGCAGCCACGCGGCGAGCAGGCCGAAGCGCACGAGCGGCAGCGTCACGTCGAGCGACACGCGGCTGCGCGTCGCGCCGACGCTGCGGCCGGCTTCTTCCAGCTCGGGGCCGACCTGCAGCAGCGCGCTCTGGATCAGCCGCATCCCGTACGCGAGCCACACGACCGTGTACGCGATCCAGATGCTCCACATCGAGTTCTTCAACTCGCGCAGGCCGGGCACGAACAGGAAAATCCACAGGAACGCGAGACCGGCGAGCAGGCCCGGCACCGCGCGCGGCAGCAGCACGAGGTAGTCGAGCAGCCTGGTCGCCCAGTCGGGGCGACGGTGGCCGGCGAACGCGACGAGCGAGTAGAAGCCGATCGCGAGCGCGCCGCCGATCACGCCGATGCCAAGCGTGTTGACGATCGCGCGCACCAGGTTGTCCTGCTCGAACAGCTCGATGAAGTTCGACAGCGTCAGTACCTCGGCGAGCGCGACGCCTTCGCCCCAGTTGGTCACGAACGCGCGCAGCACGATGCCCGAGATCGGCACGATCACGGTCAGCATCAGCCACAGCGCGACGATCGCGAGCGCGACCCAACGCCACACGCCGAGCGGCAGCACCGTCGCGCGGCCGGCCTTGCCCTTCACGGTGACGAAGCGGCTCGCGGTCTTCAGCAGGCGGCGCTGCAGCAGCACGAGCGGGAACGTGATCGCGACGATGCACACGGCGACCGCGGCCATCAGGTGATACGACGGCACGCCGAGCTTGTTGGTCAGCTTGTACAGGTAGGTCGCGAGCACGAGGTGGCCTTCCGGGTCGCCGAGCACGAGCGGCAGCCCGAACACCTCGAAGCCGAGGAAGAACACCAGCACGCCGGCGAACAGCAGGGCGGGCATCGTCATCGGCAGGCTCACGTCGAGCGCGACGCGGAACGGGCGGGCGCCCGTCACGCGCGCGGCTTCCTCGACGTCCGAGCCGAGATTGCGCAGCGCGGCCGACGAATACAGGTACACGTGCGGCACGTGCGTGAGGCCGACGATCACCGTGATCGCGAAGATCGAATACACGTTCCAGGGCACGTTCTGCACCCCGAATAGTTCCTTGAACCACACCGAGTAGAAGCCGACCGGGCCGGCCGCGACCACGTAGCCGAACGCGAGCACCATCGGCGACACGAACACCGGCGTGAGCAGCAGCGGTTCGAGCCAGCGGCGGCCGGGCAGGTCGGTGCGCACCATCAGGAACGCGAGGATGCCGCCGAGCGGGATCGAGATGAACAGCATCCCGCCGGCGATGATGAACGAGTTCTTCACGGCCGACCAGAAGTCGGGATCGCTGAAGATGAAGCGGAAGCCGTCGATGCCGAGCGTCTTGTTCGCGTCGAAGAACGGCGCGGACAGCAGGCTCTGGAACAGGATGAAGCCGAGCGGCAGCGCGACCGCGACGGTCAGTACCGCGACGACGATCCAGCGCAGCATGCCGGCGAGCGGCTGCAGGCGGCTGACCGGCAGCGCGGGAACGGCATCGCGCGGGCCGGCGGCGGGCGGAACGGCCGGTGCCGTGCCGCGTGTGCTGGTTGAAAGCATGAGTTCGCCCCTGCGGCCATCCGGATGGCCGCCTCAAGGAAGTCGGTGAGGAGAAGGGGCCGCCCGCGCGACGGGCGGCGGGCAGCCTGGGTCAGCCGAAGCCGATCAGCGCATCAGCGCTTGATCGCCTGCTGCCATTGCTTCAGGAACGCGAGACGCTTCGACTGGTCGAGATAGACGAGCAGGCCGGTGCCGATCTGGATCGGCTTCAGCGAATCGCCGAGTTCCTTCGTGAGGCTCGCGGCCGACGTCTCGCCGGTCACGTCCGCGCGGATCGCGTACAGGTTCGCCTGGTTCGCGATCAGCGTCTGGCCGCGCTTGGACAGCAGGTAGTCGACCCACAGCTTCGCGGCGTTCGGGTTCTTCGCCTTCTTCGACACGGTGGCGAGGCGGCTCACGACCTGTGTGTAGTCCTTCGGAAACACGTAGCCGATCGACTTGTCCTTCTTCGCCTTCGCGTACGCATACGAACCGATGATGTTGTAGCCGATCAGGTTCTCGCCCGACGAGATGCGCTCCATCATCGCGCCCGTGCTCGACTGCAGCTTCGGGCCGGTCGCGCCGATCGCGTTTACCAGCTCCCACGTGACCTTCTCGTTCACGTGCGCGTCCTGGGTCAGGTAGTTGAAGCCGACGCCCGATTTCTCGATGTCGTAGGTCGTGACCTTGCCCTTGAACTTGTCGGCCTGCGTGGTGAGCAGCTTGATCAGCTCGGCGCGCGTCTTCGGCACTTCGTTTTCGGGGATCAGGCGCTTGTTGTAGACGATTGCGAGCGGCTCGAACGTCGTGCCGTACGCCTGCTTCTGGTATTGCGCCCATTGCGGCACGTTCGGGCTTTCCGGCGAATCGTAGGACGCCATCAGGCCGTCGTTGACGAGCTTGACCTGCAGGTCCATCGCCGAGCTCCACAGCACGTCGGCGCTGGTGCTGCTCGCCGCGTTCTCGCTGATGTAGCGGTTGTACAGCTCGGTGCTGTTCATGTCGTTGTACTCGACCTTCACGCCGTACAGGCTTTCGAAGTCCTTGATCAGCGGACGTACGAGGCCCGTGTCGGTCGTCGAGTAGACGATCAGCTTGCCTTCCTTCTTCGCGGCGTCGATCACGCCCTGGTAGTTCCCCGGGTAGCCGGCCGGAACCTGCGCGGCGGCGCTGCCGGCGGCGCCCAGAACGACCGCCAGCGCGGCGGCGAGGTGCTTCGGTGCAAACGGCATGTCTTCCTCCAGTGATGCGTCGATGTTGTTCGAGTGACGCGGATGTTAAGTGCGACGCACTTTCAGCCCGCTTTCATTTCCGTTCACAATCGTGCCGTTCGTGTCATGGATTTCCCGAGGTCGACGCGGCCGCCGCCGCGGGTTTCTCGGCGCGCGGCAGGGTTCGAAAGGGAGAGGGGGCGAGGTTGCCGGCTACGCGGACGCGGCCAGCAGTTGTCCGAGGAGGCGGCCGCCATGCCGCGCGTGCGCGGCCGTCAGCGCGGCATACCCGACGACGACGCCCGCTTCGCACCGGGCGCTTCGACAGAAGCCGCGGATCGGCTGCAACTCGATGCCCGCCGCGCGGGCTTGCGAAACGTACGCAGCCTCCTTGATGCCGGGCGGCAGCCACAGCACGAAATGAAAACCCGCATGCTCGCCGGACACCGTGTATCGGCCGCCCGCATGCTTCGCCAACTGGTCGAGCACGATGTCGCGCCGCTGACGGTATGCGTGGCGGGCGGCGCGCAGGTGCTTCGCGAAATCGCCGTGGCCGATGAAGCGCGCGAGCGCGAGCTGCGGCGCGACGCCGACCGAGCGCGCGGTCGCGTGCCACACGGCGGACAGCGCCGGCCGCAGTGCCGCCGGCACGACCATGAAGCCGATGCGCAGCCCGGAAAACAGCGTCTTGTTGAACGACCCGCAGTAGATCACGCGATCGCACGCATCGAGCGATTTCAGCGCGGGCAGCGGGGCGGTCTGGTAGCTGAATTCGCCGTCGTAGTCGTCCTCGATGATCCACGTGCGGTGGCGTTGCGCCCAGTCGAGCAGTTCGAGCCGACGCGACACCGACATCGTGACGCCGAGCGGCGCCTGATGGGCCGGCGTCACGTAGGCGGCGCGCGCATCGGGATGGCGGTCCAGCGACGCGGTGTCGATGCCTTCCCGATCGACCGGCACGTCGATCGCGGTCGCGCCCGCGAGCGTGAAGATCTGCCACGCCGACGCATAGCCGGGATCCTCCATCAGCACCGTCGAGCCGGGCGCGAGCAGCGTGCGCGCGACGAGGTCGATCGCGTGGCGGATGCCGGTCGTGATGACGATGTCGCCGGCCTCGCACGGGATGCCGCGGTATTCGCGCAGGTACGCGGCGATTTCGGCGCGCAGGCTTTCGACGCCTGGGGCCGGCGTCGCGCCGAGCTCGTCGGCCGTCGCGGCGAGCAGGCCGGCGCCGAGCGCCTTCTTCCATTGCTGCATCGGCAGCAGGCCGGGATCGGCGAGCCGCGCGACGAACGGGACGCCCGGACGCACGCCGTGCTCGGGTTCGGCCGCGGCGGCCGGCGCCGGGGAGGCGGCGGCGTGGAGCGGGGCGCCGTCGCGCGACTGCGCGGCCGCGCGCAGATAGCTGTCCGGCACTACCGCGCAGACCCGTGTGCCGGACCCCTGCGTGCGGGCGATGTAGCCCTCGGCGCACAGGATGTCGTATGCCGCTTCGACGGTGCCGCGTGCGACGTCCCAGCGCGCGGCCAGCGTTCGGCTTGATGGCAGCGGGCTGTCGGCGGGCAGCAGGCGCTTCAGGATCGCGTCGCGAATCGTGTCGGCGATGCATTCCTGCTTCGATTGCGGACTGCCGCCCGACAGCCCGGCGGGGCGCGGCAGATCCAGCGGAATCGCGGCTTTGCCTCGCGGCATAGTGGTCCAGTCAATAGTCGATTTAATGGCCCTTCAGCTTATATCACTTTCGCCTTAGATTGCTGTCGACCCCACCCATCCTGACCGAAACGGACTCACCGCATGAAGACGCGCTCATTACCCCGATGGGGCTGGCTGTTCCTGCTGATGCTCGTGGTGTGCCTGCCGCGCGTCACGATCGATGCGTACCTGCCGTCGCTGCCCGCGATGGCGGACGCGCTGCACGGCACCGACGCGCAGTTGCAGCTCACGCTGACCCTGTACATGGTCGGCTATGCGCTGTCGATGCTGGTGTCGGGGCCGCTGTCCGACCGCTACGGCCGACGTCCGGTGCTGCTCGGCGGCCTGGGCATGTACGTCGTCGCAAGCGTCGCATGCGCAGGGTCGACGAGCATCCCTGCGCTGATCGCCGCGCGCATGTTCCAGGCGCTGGGCGGCTGCACCGGGACCGTGATCGGCCGCGTGATCGTGCGCGAACGTTTTCCGGCCGCGACGCAGGCCACGATGCTCGGCCATATTTCGGCCGGCATGGCGCTGTCGCCGGTGGTCGCGCCGCTGGCCGGCAGCGCGATCGCCGAGTGGCTCGGCTGGCGCGGCGTGTTCGGCTGGCTGGCGGCGGGCGGGCTGGTCGCGACCGCGATGGTGCTGCGCTACCTGCCCGAGACGCGCGAATGCGACGCGCGGCCGCCAGCCGGCGCCGGCGCGGGGTTGCTGCGAACCTACGCCGGCCTGCTGCGCGAGCGGCGCTTCCTGCGCTATTCGCTCGCGATCAGCTTTGCTTACTGCACGTACTACCCGTTCATCGCGGAATCGTCGACGCTGTTCCAGCGGCAAATCGGCGTGTCCGGGCCGGTCTATGCGGCGATCTTCGGCGTGACCGTACTCGGCTATCTGGTCGGTTCGAATATGTTCGCGCGGATCAGCGCGCGCTGGTCAGCCGATTCGGTCATCGCGGCGGCGGCGGCCGTCAATCTCGTCGGCGCCGCCGTGCTGGGGATCGGCGGCGCGATCGCCCCGACTTCGGTGACGGCCCTCGTCGCACCGATGTTCGTCGTGATGATCGCGGTCGGGATCGCGATTCCGGCCTGCCAGTTCGCGGTGATGCAGCCGTACACGAGGACCGCCGGCACGGCGTCGGGGCTGTTCTTCTTTATCCAGATGGCGATCACGGCCGCGTGCGGCGGCGTGCTGGCGTGGCTGTCGGACGGCACCGCGCGCCCGATGATCGCCGTCACGGCCGGCGCGAGTATCGCGTTCGTCGCGGTGGTGGCCGGTTTTCGCGAGCGGCGTGTGACCGGCGATGCGCGCATCGCGGCGCGCAACCGTCCGGCTGCCGAGCGCTGAGCGGCAGCCGCCGGCGCCGCCCGCGGCCGCTTCGCAACATCCGCGCAACCCGTGTTTGCGCGAGGCGTGGAGACGGAAAGGATCATGTAATGTAGCGGGCTGTCGCTGACCTTACCGGAATCCCCATGCGCGTGCTGCTCGTCGAAGACAACCCGAACCTGGCCCAGTCGCTGAACGACGCGCTGAGCGCCGCGCGCTTCGCGGTCGATCACATGGCCGACGGCGAGGCGGCGGACCACGTGCTGCGCACGCAGGATTACGCGCTGGTGATCCTCGATCTCGGGCTGCCGAAGCTCGACGGGCTGGAGGTGCTGCGGCGGCTGCGCGCGCGCCGCAATCCGGTGCCGGTGCTGATCCTCACCGCGCACGGGTCGGTCGAGGACCGCGTGAAAGGGCTCGATCTCGGCGCCGACGACTATCTCGCGAAGCCGTTCGAATTGACCGAACTGGAGGCGCGCGCCCGCGCGCTGATCCGGCGCAGCCTCGGTCACGAGCACTCGCGCGTCGAATGCGGGCCGCTTTCGTACGACAGTATCGACCGCGGCTTCCATCTCGCGGGCGAGCCGCTGTCGCTCACGCCGCGCGAGCGCTCGGTGCTCGAGGTGCTGATCCTGCGCAACGGCCGCGCGATCAACAAGGACACGCTGTCGGAGAAGATCTTCGGGCTCGACGAATCGGTCAACGCGGACGCGATCGAGATCTACGTGTATCGCCTGCGCAAGAAGCTGGAGAACACGGGCGTCGCGATCGTCACGCTGCGCGGGCTGGGCTACTTGCTCGAAGCGAAGGCGGACGAGTGATCCGCCTTGACGCTCACCGTCATTCACTGGCCGCCGAGGAGGCGCATGCCGTCGCCGGCGGGCTTCGCAACGACGACCTCCGGCCCGGGCGCAGGGTAATGCGCCGCGAATGCCCCGCCATGCCCGTCGGGACGGCCCGGCGAGCCGCATGATGACCCGCCCGAACCTGCGCGCGCAGGTCGCGCTGTGGCTGCTGTTGCCGCTGCTCGGCCTGCTCGCGCTCGACTCGTGGCTCACGTACCAGCGCGCGATGAGCGCCGCGCACGTCGCGTTCGACCGCACGCTGTCGTCGTCGCTGAAGTCGATCCGCGAAGGCGTGCGGCTCAACGCCGGCGAGATCGAGGTCGACTTGCCGTATCTCGCGCTCGAAATGCTCGAATCGAGCGACGGCGGCAAGATCTACTACCTGATCCGCGAGGACAACGGCCGCACGGTCACCGGCTATCCCGATCTACCGCTGCCGCATGGCCGCGACGCGGGCGATGGCGCGCTGTTCGTCACGCGCTACTACGACGTCGTGTATCGCGGCGAGCAATTGCGGATGGCCGCGTTGCGTATTCCCGTGCACGACGTGCCGACCGCGCAGTCGCGCATCGTGTGGGTGATGGTCGGCGAGACGATCGAGGCGCGTCAGGCGCTCGCGCGCGAGATCCTGATCGGGTCGTTGCTGCAGGAAGGGCTGCTCGTCGTGCTGGCGCTCGGGATCGTGTGGCTCGGCGTCGGGCGCGGGCTGCGGCCGCTGAACCGGCTGTCGGCGACGGTCGCCGCGCGCAGCGAGGACGATACGACGCCGCTCGACACGGGCGCGATGCCGAGCGAACTCGCGCCGCTCGTCGATTCGATCAACCAGTACATCGGTCGCACGCAACGGATGCAGGTGGCGCGGCGCCGCTTCTTCGCCGATGCGGCCCATCAGTTGAAGACGCCGCTCGCGGCCGTGCAGGCGGGCGTCGAGCTCGCGTTGCGGCCCGACGAGCAGCCGCGCGCGAACGTGCACCTGCGGCGCGCGAACGGCGCGGTGCGGCAGGCCGCGAAGATCGTCCAGCAACTGCTGTCGCTGTCGCGGCTCGATTCGGACAGCGGTCATGCGGTCGCGCACAAGCCGGTCGCGCTGCATCGGCTCGCGCGCAGCGTGACGCTGGACTGGTCGCCCGTCGCACGCGCGCGCGACATCGATCTCGGTTTCGAGCACGAGGCCGACGTCGACGTGCTCGGGCAGTCCGACCTGCTCGGCGAGATGATCGGCAACCTGATCGACAACGCGATCCGTTATGTGGGCGACCATGCGGTGATCACGGTGCGCGTGTCGCGCGACGGGGCGGACGCGCGGCTCGACGTGATCGACAACGGGCCGGGCATTCCGGCCGACGAACGCGACGCGGTGTTCGAACGCTTCCATCGCGGCAGCAAGACGCAGACGGTCGAAGGCACGGGGCTCGGCTTGTCGATCGTGCGCGAGATCGCGCGCGTGCATCAGGGCAGCGTGACGCTGGCCGATGCGCACGGCGGCGGGTTGGTGGTCACGGTGCGGCTGCCGGCGGCGAGCCATCGTTAGAGAGGGTTTCGACACGCGTCGCAGCCGTTGCAGCCGAGTGGCGGGGCGCGCGGCCTGCCGACCGGACGCCCCGGCGCTCACGGTTTCAGCAGCAGCTTGCCGATGGACTTGCGGCTTTCCATGTCGGCATGCGCGTGCGCCGCGTCCGCCAGCGGGTATTCGCCGCCGATCCGGACCTTGAGCCGGCCTTCCGCGATCCAGTCGAACAGCCGCGCCGAGTGCGCGCGGAGCAGTTCGGGCGTGTAGATATGGTCGAAGAAGGTCGTATAGCCGATCTTGATGCTCCTCGGCAGGCTCATGAGGTCGATCGGCCCCGGCCCGCCGAGCACCGGACCGTACCAGCAGAAGGTTCCCGAGCGGCGCAGCACGTCGAGCGACCCTTGAAAGGTCTTCGGCCCGGAGCCGTCGTAGACGACGTGCACGCCTTCGCCGTTGGTCAGGCGCAGCGCCTTCGCGGCGAACCGCCCGCTGGTATCGACGATCAGATGATCCGCGCCCGCTTCCCTGGCCGCGGCGACCTTGTCTTCGGACGAGACGCGCCCGATTACCCGGCCGCCGCGCAGCTTGATGATCTGCGTCAACAGCAGGCCCAGCCCGCCGGCCGCCGCGTGGACGAAAGCGACGTCGCCCGGCTGTACGGGATAGAAATCGGTCGCGAAATGGCTGGCGGTGAGACCCTGCATCATCACGGCGGCGGCCGTGCGATCGTCGATCGTATCCGGAACCGCCACCAGCGACGTGGCGGGGATCGCAATTTGCTCCGCATAGCTGCCGGGCGCGTAGGCCCACGCGACGCGCTGGCCGGGTGCGATGCCGTCGACGCCGTCGCCGACCGCCAGCACCCGGCCCGCGCCTTCGACGCCAAGAATCTTCGGGTTCGGCCATCCCGTCCACGCCATGCCCTGTCGCACGCCGATGTCCATGAAGTTGACGCCTGCGAAGGCGATCTCGACCAGCGCCTCGCCCGTACGTGCGACCGGGGCGGGCCGCTCGACCTGCTCCAGCATGTCGCGACCGCCGGTGCCGTTCATCACAATGGCTTTCATGATTTACCTTGTTATTGAATGATCATTCATTAATTTGCCAAAAAAAATCTACCGTAGCGCCCGCAGCGTCATGTCGGCCAACGCGCTCAGGCTTGCGTGGTCGGCGCCGCCGCGACCGGCCGCGCGGATGCCGGTGATGTTCGCGATCAGGAACCGGGCGGTCGCTTCGGGGACGAGGCCGGCGGCCACGTCGCCTTCGCGCTGCGCATCGCGGACTCGGGCCGCGATCGCGGCGATCAGGCTATGGGCCAGCACCGCATGGATCTCGGCGAGCTCGGGGCGGGACACGCCGAATTCGTAGACCGAAATCGTACCAAGACAAGGTTGGGCAGCCGTTTCGACCACGCGACGGAGCAATGCGTCGATCCCGTCGATCGCGCGTGCGCCGCTGCGCAGCGCGTCGAAGTGCGCAGCGCATTCGCCCATCCCGTAGCGGCGCACGGCCGACAGGTAAAGCTGCCATTTGTCGCCGAAGGCCGCATAGAGGCTCTGCCGCCCGATGCCCATCGCGCTGACGAGCATCTGGGCCGAGCTGCCCTCGAAGCCATGCTCGCTGAAAACGGCGATCGCGCCGTCAAGCGCTGCATCCGTGTCGAATTCCCTTGGTCTTGCCATGAGCGAACTATATCAATTCAGGAACAATCGTTCAATAAAATTGTGGGTGGAGAGCCGAGCCTTGATCTGCCGGCGCATGTGCACGCCTGTCCGGCAGTCGTCGTGGCGGATCGTCGCTCAGTCGCCGAACCCGATCTCCGCTTCGACCGGCTGCCCGACTTCGAGCCACGCGCCCGCGCCTTCGACGACGATCGCATTGATGCCGAACGTCAGCGCGCCGTCGTAATTCGGGTTCGCGCGATAGGTCTGCATCGTGTCGGTTGGCTCGTGCGGCCATGCGGGATCGGGCGTGCCGGTGGCCTGGTCGATCGTCGGCACCGGGCAGCGCGTGCACAGCTTCACGAGCCGCAGCCGCACCGGCGTGTCGCCGTCGGTGTCGAGGTGCTCGACGAAATCCTCTTCGTACGCGTCGAGATCCGACACGACGATGTTCGGACGGAAGCGGTTCATCGGGATCGCCGGCGCGCCTTTCGCGGCGAGCCGCGCATTCAGGTCGTCGAGCGACGACTGACCGATCACGAGCAGCGGATAGGCGTCCGAGAATTGCGTATGCGTATCGATGTCGCCGGTCCATTGGCGGTTGCAGCCGCGGCGCGCGTCGGGGCCGAAGCGCGCGAGCTTCGTCGGCGTGCCGAGGAATTCGGTGAGCCACGCGGCCGTGTCGGCGCCCGTGTCGATCGCATCGACGGTGTCGCGCCACACGGTCGCGGCCATCTTCGGCGTGGCGGGCGTCGCGTCGCCATCCAGCGGCGTGCGGATTGCCGGCATGCCCGGCGCGTTCAGCACGAGCGCGTCGCTGTCGAGCGTCGGGCGGATCAGCGCGAGGCGCGGGTGCGTACGCTGCGTCAGCATCTGCCCGTGCGGATCGGTGATCAGCCAGTGGCGGTCGTACGCGAGGCCCGTTTCGAGCAGTTGCGCACGCGGCAGCGCGATGCCGGCGCAGGATTTGATCGGGTAGACGAAGAGTTCGGCGATGGCTGGCATGACGTGGCGCTGGCTGAAGGCGGGATGATCGAAACGCGATTGTGCCAGATCATGCCCGCGCCGTTCGGGCGGTCGCGCGCCGTCACGCGGCCCGTCACGCGAGCGGGAAGCCCGTGTCGAAGGTCGTGCGCACGTCGAGCGGCTGGCGCAACAGCCCGGCCTTCAGGTAGAAGTCGGCCGTGCGCTGCTGCTCGGCGATCACCGTCGCGTCGATCGGCTGCCAGCGCGTGCCGCGGCGCTCGAACTGCAGCTTCGCGGCGGCCGGCGGAATGCCGATGATGCGCGCGAGCGCGGCCGAATACGCGTCGACGTGCCGGTACGACCAGGCCTGCGCGCGCACGACGCGCCGCAGGAAATCGTGCAGCACGTCGCGCTTCGATGCGATCGCCGCGTCGGTCGCCGCAAGATAGCTGAGGCCCGACCACAGCCCGCGGCCGTTGACCAGCACGCGTGCGCGGCCGCTCGTTTCGGCGAGCGCGGTATAGGGCTCCCAGGTCGCCCACGCGTCGATCGAGCCGGTGGCGAGCGCCAGCATCGTGTCGGCCGGCGGCAGGAAGCGGAACGACACGGCATCGGGCGGCAGGCCGGCCGCGTCGAGCGCCTTCAGCGTGACGAAATGGCCGATCGAGCCGCGCGTGGTGCCGATGCGCTTGCCTTTCAGGTCGGCCGCGCCTTTCAGCGCCGCGTCGGGTTGCACGAGCACGGCCGTGCCGTATGGATCGGAACGGTTCGCGCCGATCACCTTGATGCGGGCGCCCGACGCGAGCGCGAAGATCACCGGCGCGTCGCCGATCGGTCCGCAGTCGACGGCGGCCGCGTTCAGCGCTTCCGCGAGCGGCGCGGCGGCCGGGAATTCGGTCCACGCGATGTCGTATGCGAGGCCGTTCAGTTCGCCGGCCGCTTCGAGCAGCGCGCGCAGCCCGCCTTTCTGGTCGCCGGCGCGCAGCAGCGGGCGGGCGCCGGATTGCGCGCGCAGGGCGGCCGGCGCGGCGACGATCGTGGCAAGGGCGCTCGCCTGCGCGAGGAAGTGGCGTCGGGTCGGATTCATCGTGAAGTTCTGTCGAAGGAAGGATTCGTGGGTTCAATGCGGAGCCCGGCCTGTACGTCGCGCACGGGTTCCTGATCGACGCGCAGCAGCAGCGCGGTCAGTGCGTCGCCGCTTGTCGCGCGCGCGGCGGCCGGCCGGACCGCCGCGTCCGAGCGGCACAGCAGGTCGGCATCCGACCAGCCGGCGCTGCCCGGCAACGCGCGCGCCCGCAGCCAGCCGCGCCGATCCGCCAGCAGTTGCGTGCCGCCGAGCGCGTCGGGCGCAACGCCGGCAATCGTCGCGAATGCGCGCCACGCATCGGCCGTCGTCGCGACGCAGTTCGCGCGCGCGCCGGCTGACGTTGGCACGGGCGCGCCGCGTTCGGTGACGAGCAAGGTCTGCCAGCGCGCGTCTTCCGGCGGTGGCGTCGCACCCGGCGCGAGCGCGACGACGCGCACGCGCTGACCTTCGCGCCAGCGCTGGAGCGCCTGAGGCGCGGCGTCGCCGCAGCGCACGTCGAGTGCCGGCAGCGGGACCGGCACCGGCCACGCGCCTTCCGCCTGCGCGCCGCTACCGGCGGACAACGCTTTCAGGTAGTCGAGCACGGCCCACGTGTCCTGCGGGCCGAGCGTCGCCGCGAAGCCGGGCATCGTCGCTGCGCCGTGCTCGTCCTGCGTGCCGTGGCGCACGCGCCAGAACAGTTCGCCGTCGAGGCGACGCGCGAGCAGCGTGCCGGCGAAGGTCGGCGGCCAGTGCGCGAGCGTGGCCGCGAGCGGCCCTTCGCCGCGTCCGTCCGCGCCGTGGCAGGCCGCGCAATGTTGCGTATACAGGTGCGCGCCGCGCATCACGTTCGATACGGAAAACGGCGCGGGATCGCGCTGGAAGCTCGTCGGCACGGCAGGCGCGAGCCACAGCGAAGCGGGCGGCCACGGCGCGAACCACGCGACGGCGAGCGCGGCGATGGCCGACGCGACACGCCACTTGCGCGAAGCCAGTGCGAGGCAGGCGAGCACGACGGCCAGCGCCGTCACGCCACAGGCGAACGCGAGTTGCCGCGTGAGTCCCGCGTCGACGTGCAGCGTTTCGAGCGCGATGCGGCGTGCCCACGGCCACGCGGCCTGGCCGTCGGCGTCGCCGGTCAGGCCGAGCGCGTGCAGGACACGCGCCAACGCGATCTGCGCGCGATACAGCAGTTGCAGGAACGCGATGGCCCAGTCGGCGAACGGCGGCGCGTTCATCGCACGCGTCTCCGGCGTACCGCAGTCAAACGTCGAACGGCATCCGGCATCTACCAGCTCGCATCGAGCCCGAGATGCCGCAGCGCGTCGTGGCGCAATGCGGCGAGGCGCGGGTCGCCGCGATGGCGCGGGTAGGGCAGGTCGACACGCAGTTCGGCGACGATCCGTGCCGGGCGCGGCCCGAACACGATCACGCGCTGCGCGAGGAACAGCGCCTCTTCCACGTCGTGCGTGACGAGCAGCGCGGAGAAACCGTCGCGTTGCCACAGCGCGGTCAACTCGGCCTGCATCGTGAGCCGCGTCAGCGAATCGAGCTTGCCGAGCGGTTCGTCGAGGATCAGCAAGCGCGGATCGTTGACGAGCGCGCGGGCGAGTGCGACGCGCTGCGCCATCCCGCCGGACAACTGATGCGGAAACACGTTCGCGAACGCCTGCAGCCCGACGCGCGCGAGCGCATCGTCGACGCGATGCTGCGCGGTGCGCGCGACGCCGCGCGCTTCGAGGCCGAGCGCGACGTTCGCGCGCACGCGCCGCCACGGGTACAGCGTCGGGTCCTGGAACACGACGATGCGCGACGGATCGGGGCGCTCGATCGGCGTGCCGTCCTGCGCGATCGTTCCTTGCCGCGCGGCGTCGAGCCCCGCGACGAGCCGCAGCAGCGTCGATTTCCCGCAACCGCTCGGGCCGAGCAGCGCGACGAATTCGCCGGCCGCGACCGACAGCGACACGTCGTCGAGCACCGGCAGCGCGCCGCCGGGGCCGTCGAACGCATGGCTCACGCGGCGGATGTCGATGCGTGCGCCGCGCGGCGACGTGACGGCGGGCGCCGCGACAGTGGCCGCGGACGATTCGAGTACGGCGGCGCTTACCATTTGACGGTTCCTTTCTGCCACGCGAGCACACGGTCGCGCACCGCGAACAGCAGCGCGATCAGCCCGGAAAACAGCAGCGCCATCACGAGCAGCGCCGCATACATGTTCACGTACGACGCCCAGCCCTGCGCCCAGCTCAGATACCAGCCGAGCCCCGACTTGACGCCCATCATCTCGGCGACGACCAGCACCGTGAACGACGCGCTCAGCCCCATGAAGATGCCGACGAACACGTGCGGCAGCGCGGCCGGAATCGCGACGCGCAGCACGAGGAAGCGCGCGTTCGCGCCGAGCGTGCGCGCGACGTCGTAGTACTGCTTGTTCACGCTCGCGACGCCCGACCACGTCAGCACGGCGACCGGGAACCCGGTGGCGAGCGCGATCAGGAACGCCGCGGCTGAATAGCTCGACGGGAAGAAGTAGAACGTGAGCGGCAGCAGCGCGGTGGCCGGCACGGGGCCGAGCACGCGCAGCACCGGATGCACCCAGTAGCCGATCCGGCGCGACCAGCCGATCGACACGCCGACCGCGAAGCCCACCGTGACGCCGTACGCGAACCCGAGCGCGAGCAGCTTCAGCGTGTTGCCGGCGCTGCCGGCGAGGCGCGGCCAGTCGTCGACGTAGACCTCGATCAGCGCCTGCGGCGGCGCGAAGAACGGCGTCGGCAGCCAGCCGGTTTTGGCGGTGACGATTTCCCACGCGGCGAGCACGAGCGGCAGCGCGACGAGCCACGGGCCGGCCGGTCGCACCCGTGCGAGCCGCGTGCGGGTCGCCGCGACGAGATGGCCGAGCGTCGCGGCGACGAGCAGCAGCGCGGCGATCGTCCACGCGGCCGTGCCGAACGTATCGGTGTACGCCCAGTCGCTGAAGCCGACGATCCGGTTCGGCCACAGCTGCGTGAGCGCGCCAAGCGCGGCCCACGCGAGCGCGGCGGCGATCCCGGTCGGCCAGGTGCGCGCGCGCCGGGCTTCTGCGGCCAGCGTGGCTTCGCAAGTCGTGCAGGCTGCGCGCGCGGAAACTGTAGCGTTGGCAGCGGCGCCGGCCGGGGCCGATGCGGCGCGTGCGGCGGAAGCGTGTTCGATCGTCGACATCGCGTTACCCCAGTACGTTCGCATAGACCTGCTGCGCGAAGCGCTGCGGGTCCGTGCTCTTCTTCAGCACGCTGATGCGCCGGAAATCGTCCGCATAGAACGCGATTTCCTGCTGGAGGTCGACGTTGGTCGGGTGATGCGTGTAGGTGAGCGTCGCGTACAGCTTGCGCAGATCCTCGGGGCTGATCTTCGGCGAATACTTCGCGAACACCTTCGCTGCTTCGTTCGGGTTGTCGTGCGTGTATTCGGTGGCCTGCACGATCGAGCGCGCGAGCGCGGCGGCCGACGGCCGGTCGTTGCGTACGAGGTCGCCGCGCGCGCCGATCACGCAGCACACCTTGCGCGCGTATTCGCCGGACAGGTTGGTCGCGAGTTCGGTATACGCGCCGTTGCTGCGCTTTTCGAGCAGGTAGAGATTCGGGTCGCCGTCGGCGATCGCGTGGATTTCGCCCTTGTCGACCGCGACGCCGAGCAGGTCGGCCGGATACTGCCGCCACGTGATGTCGCGCTCGGGATCGATGCCGTTCTTCGCGAGCAGGATCGAGAAGAAGTGCTTGCCGGGCGCGGCCAGATCGCTGACGCCGACCGTCTTGCCCTTCAGCGCCTGCAGCGTCGTGACGCCTGCGGCCTTCGCGCCGAGCAGCCGCACGCAGCCGCCGTGCGAGCTGCCGATGATCTTCACGTCGAAGCCGGCTTCGAGCGGCTTCAGCCAGCGGTGGATCATCCCGACCGCCGCATCGGCCTTGCCGGTCGCGATCGATTCGAGCAGTTGATCGGTCGAGCCGCTGTAGTTGATCAGTTCGACCTTCAGCCCGTTTTTCTCGAAGAAGCCGCGCTCCTGCGCGACGACGATCGGCGTCAGGCAGAACGCGTTCTGGTTCCATGCGAACGTGAGTTTCTTCAGCGGCGGCGCGGACCAGGCCTTGCGGCCGAGCGTGATCGCCGGCACGGCGAGCGCGGCGGCGCCGGCCGCGCGCAGCAGGCGGCGGCGTTGGTCGTCGTGCGCGTCGGCAGGCGTGGGCGCGGTGGTGTGGGTCATGTTGTCTGGTCTCCGGTGTGGCGGAAAGGCGGCTCAGTCGAGCAGGTCGGGTTCGTCGGCGACGATGCGCGCGAACAGGCTGTCGAACGCATGCAGCGCGCCGTCGGGGCCGCCGATCTGGCCGTGCGTATGGCGCGCGGTCGCATGATCGATCGGTTGCGGCGTGCCGGCCGCTTCGGCCAGCAACTGCGTGTGCGCGACGTTGTCGAGCGCGATGTACCACCACGCGGCGGCCTCGACCGTCGGGCCGGCCGTCAGGATCCCGTGGTTCTTCAGGATCACGCCCTTGTGCGTGGTGCCGTCCGGCTTCGCGAGCGCATCGGCGATCCGCGCGCCTTCGCTGGTGTCGACGACCATCCCCGTGAAGTCGTCGAACAGCGCGTGATCCTCGTAGAACACGCACGCGTCCTGCGTGAGCGGATCGAGCGGGCGGCCGAGCGTCGACCAGGCCTTGCCGTAGGTCGAATGCGTGTGCGCGGCGGCGACGACGTGCGGATGGGCTTCGTGGATCGCCGCGTGGATCGCGAACGCCGCCTTGTTCAGCGGCCGCGTGCCGATCGCGGTTTCGCCGCGCGCGTTGACGAGCAGCAGGTCGGACACCTTGATCTGCGAGAAATGCACGCCGAGCGGGTTCACCCAGAAATGGTCGGGCAGCTCTGGATCGCGTGCGGTGATGTGGCCGGCGAGGCCCGCCGCGAAGCCGAAGCGCGCGAACAGGCGGAACGCGGCCGCGAGTCGCTCCTGCCGGTGGCGGCGCTCGGCGGCGACGTCGACGCGCGGCGCGGGCGGATCGAACCAGAAGTGCTGGCGCGGCGTATCGGCGAGCACGAGGCCCGATGCGGTACGGTTGGGCGAGGACAGGACGGCGGACATGGTCGCGTAGGGCTCCGTTGGTCTCAGGCAGCGCGGCGCGCCGCGTCGCGTGCGGCGACGGCGCTGCGCACGCGCGGAATCAGTTCGCGGCCGTAGTCGATCGCGTCTTCCAGCGGATCGAAGCCGCGAATCAGGAACGTCGTCACGCCGAGGTCGTAGTAGTCGAGCAGTGCGTCGGCGACCTGTTCGGGCGTACCGACGAGCGCCGTCGAATTCGAGCGCGCGCCGGTGAGCTTCGCGATCTCGGTCCACAGCCGCTTGTCGACGCGCGAGCCGCGCTCGGCCGCGGCGAGCAGGCGGCGCGCGCCTTCGCTCTGCTGCGGGCCGCCGGCGCCGAGTCCGGCCGCTTCGCGCAGCCGGCGCGTCTCGTCGAGGATGCGGTGCGCACGCGCCCACGCTTCGTCCTCGGTCGCCGCGAGGATCGGGCGGAACGACACGGAGAAGCGCACCTGGCGGCCGTGTTTCGCGGCTTCGGTGCGGACGCGCGTCGTCAGGTCGCGCACCTGGTCGAGCGATTCGCCCCACAGCGCGTAGACGTCCGCGTGCTTGCCGGCCACCGCGAGCGCGGCTTCCGACGCGCCGCCGAAGTAGATCGGCACATGCGGCTGCTGGACCGGCTTCACTTCCGAGAAACCCTGCTTGAACCGGTAATGCGCACCGTCGTGATCGAACGGCTGCGCTTCGGTCCAGATGCGCCGCAGGATGCCGAGGTATTCGTCGGTGCGCGCATAGCGTGCGTCGTGATCGAGGAAATCGCCGTCGCGCTGCTGCTCGCTGTCCGAGCCGCCGGAGATGAAGTGCACGGCGAGCCGGCCGCGGCTGAACTGGTCGAGCGTCGCGATCTGCCGCGCGGCGAGCGTTGGCGCGGTGAAGCCCGGCCGATGCGCGAGCATGAAGTGGATGCGCTCGGTCGCGGCCGCCGCGAACGCGATCGTCAGCGTCGCCGACGGGCCGGTCGAGTGATGCGGCACGAGAATCCGGTCGAAGCCGGCCGTTTCGTGGGCGCGGGCAAAGTCGCGCACATAGTCGGGATCGACCACGGGGCCGGACGCCGGGTGGATTTCCGACTGCTTCTGGCTCTGGATCATGCCGATGAATTCGACGCTCATCTGGGTCTCCGGTACAGGGACGTCCCGGCGCACGGCCGGGCAGGAATGGAGCGCAGGTTAACGCCGGGATCATGCGGAATGGAAATAATCAATCCCGATTTGAATATCAGATTTGCATGGTTTGGGGCCGTATGCGTTGCGCATACGCTATGGGCTCGCGAATGATCGGGCGCGCGTTGACGCTGTATTTGCCCCCGCGTTCGCCGCCGTGTTCGACCTACCCCAGGGAATCCGTTTCGATGTCCGCCAGCCTTGCCGCTTCCTCGCCGCCACCGCAACCTTCGCTGCGCCTTCTGCCTGCTGACGCCGCTGACCTCGTCGCCGCTGCAGACGCCGACGAGGCGAGCGACGCGCGCGTCGCCGCGCTGCTCGAGCGCCTTGCCCCCGAGCTCGCCGCCGATGCGGCCCGCAACGACGTCGACGGCCGCTTTCCGCACGAGAACTTCGCACGGCTGCATCGTGCCGGGCTGATCGCGCAGGTCGTGCCGCGCGAGCATGGCGGCGCCGGTGCGACGCTGGCGCGGGCGAGCCGGATCGTCGCCGCCGTCGCGCGGGCCGACCCGGCGACCGCGCTGGTGCTGACGATGACGTATCTGCAGCATCGCGCGCTCGGCCGCGCCGACAACCGCTGGCCGGCGCAGGTGCGACGCGCGGTGTTCGACAGCGCGGTCGCGCACGGCGCGCTGATCAACGCGCTGCGCGTCGAGCCCGCGCTCGGTTCGCCGTCGCGCGGCGGGCTGCCGGACACTATCGCACGCCGCGATGGCGACGGCTGGCGGCTGTCGGGCCACAAGCTCTACAGCACCGGCATCCCGGCGCTGCGCTGGCTGGCCGTGTGGGCGCGTACCGACGAGCCGACGCCGCGCGTCGGCGTGTTTCTCGTGCCGCGCGACCCGGAGACCGACGGCGACCGCATCCGCGTGATCGAAAGCTGGAATCACGTTGGCCTGCGCGCGTCGGGCAGCCACGAGGTCGTGTTCGACGACGTGCCGCTGCCGGCCGATCACGCAGTCGACGTGCGCGCGCCGGACGCATGGGCCGTGTCGGCTGCCGCGCACGCGGATGCCGACGCGCAGGCCGATCAGCAGGCGTGGATGGTCGCGCTGCTCGGCAGCCTGTACGACGCGGTGGCGCGCGCGTCGCGCGACTGGCTGGTCGAGTTCGCGACGACGCGTGTGCCCAGCGGGCTCGGCGCGCCGCTCGCGACGCTGCCGCGCGTGCAGGAGGCGATCGGCGAAATCGAGGGCTGGCTGCATGCGAATCGCGTGTTGCTCGACGAACACATCGCGCGCACCGACGCAGGCAACGCGCCGTCGCTGACGACCAGCGGCCTCGTCAAGCGCACCGTGACCGAGCACGCGATCCGGACGGTCGAGCAGGCGCTGAAGCTGTCGGGCAATCACGGGTTGAGCCGCGCGAATCCGCTCGAACGCCATTATCGCGACGTGCTGTGCAGCCGCGTGCATACGCCGCAGGACGACGCGATCGCGGTGGCGGCGGGGCGGGCGGTGCTCGATGCGACGACGCGCGGGCGGACGAACGCGGCGGCGGACGCAACGTCACGCAACGGGATCGAAACCGGTCGACGCGATGCGTGAGCCGGGCCGGGTTGCCTTGCCCGGAAATGGCGAGGCGGGAGGCAGGCGCTGTGCGGTGGCCGCAGCCACCGCCAGCACGTTAGGCGGCCTTGTCGTGCGATCGTTCGGGCAGCGCGAATGCCGTGCGCGCATGCGCGGCGACGGCCGCCAGCGGCGCGTCGAGGCGCGCCGCATCGTGCCGGCGCAGCAGCCACAGGTCGATCTGCGGCTTGAAATCGGCGAGCGGCACGATGTCGAGCGCATCGCGCAGCGGGCTGCCTTCGACGAGCGGCAGCGGCATCAGCCCGAGGCCGAAGCCGTTCGCGACGCTCTGCAGTTGCAGGTCGCGGCCGTACGCATCGAGCGTGACCGGCATCGGCAGGCCCTGCGCGTCGAGCGCGCGCCGCAGGCCCGCACGAAAGCCGCAGCCGTCCGGATTGAGCACCCAGCCGCGCGCGTGGCAATCGGCAAGCCGGTAGCTGCGTCGCGGCCAGTCGCCCTTGCGGCCGACCGCGACGAGCCGCGTGGCCAGCAACCGTTCACCCTCGACCTGCGCCGGCAGCACCATTTCGCGGGCGAGGAAGACCAGCGCCGCATCGAGTTCGCGGCGGGCGACGCGTTCGACGAGCAGGCCGCCCCATGCGGTCGTGACCTGGGTCGCGAGCGCGGGCCACTGCGCGGCGAGTTCCGCGATGAGCGCCGGCAGCATCAGCTCGCCGAGCCCTTGCGTGAGCCCGATCCGGAATTCGCCGGCCGGGGGCTGCTCGCCGGCCGTCAGTTCGCGCAGCGCGTCAACCTCGCGCAGGATCGCGCGACACTGCTCGAACACCTGCCGGCCGATGTCGGTCGGGCGCGGCGGCTTCGTGTTGCGGTCGAGCAGCGTCACGCCGAGCGCTTCCTCGAGATTCTGGACGCGCCGCGTGATCGCAGGCTGCGTCATCCCGAGCTCGGCCGCGGCCTGGCTCAGGGTCTGGCAGCGGACGACCGCTGCAAAAGCGTCGATATCGCTAATTTTCATGTTTGTTCTGCATGGTCTTTCGGGTGCATCATGACGATCCATCATATTCCGCATCATATTCGAGGAGCCGGCCGATGAGTACGCTTTCGTTGCAGCAGACGCCGCTGCGTCCGTTCGTCGAGGGGCTGGATGCGCTGCTCGCGTCCGGCGCGAACGAGGCGCGCATTCTCGACGAGGGCGGCGCGCTGCTTGCCGCGCTCGTCGAACACGACGACTGGTTGCCCGACGCGTTCGCGCAGCCCGATCCCGAGCGTTACCGGCAGTACCTGCTGCATCTCGACCCGGACGAGCGCTTTTCGGTCGTCAGCTTCGTGTGGGGGCCCGGCCAGGCCACGCCGATCCACGACCACACGGTGTGGGGGTTGATCGGGATGCTGCGCGGCGGCGAGTTCTCGCAGCCGTACCGGTTCGACGCGGCCGGCAAGCCGGTGCCCGCGGGCGACGCCGTGCGGCTGCAGCCGGGCGAGGTCGAGGCCGTGTCGCCGCGCATCGGCGACGTGCACCGCGTGACCAACGCGTTCGCCGACCAGGTATCGATCAGCATCCACGTGTACGGCGCGAACATCGGCAAGGTCGAGCGCGCGGTGTACCTGGACGACGGTACCGTGAAGCCGTTCGTGTCCGGCTATTCGAATGCCTGACGCGAACGCGCGACGCCCGGCCCGTTGCGGGTGCGCGCGGGCAGGGTCACGCTTGATTTGTTCCGCTTTCTTCACCGACTTCAACGCATTCAACATAGAGACATCGTGACGCAATCCGCCGATTCCACTTCCCGTTTTCCCGCCGCGTCGTACGAGGACGTACGCGCACGCCTGCTGGCCCGCGACGAGATCGCGCTGATCGACGTACGCGAGGAAGATCCGTATGCACAGGGCCATCCGCTGTGGGCCGCCAACTTTCCGTTGTCGAAGCTCGAACTCGACGCGTGGACGCGGATTCCGCGCCGCGACACGCCGGTCGTCGTGTTCGGCGAAGCGGGTGGCGAGGATCTCGCGCCGCGCGCGGCCGCGACGCTCGCGCGGCTCGGCTACACCGACGTGCGGCTGCTCGACGGCGGCCTCGCGGGCTGGGTCGCGGCGGGCGGCGAGCTCTTCATCGACGTGAACGTGCCGAGCAAGTCGTTCGGCGAATGGGTCGAGGCGGAGCGCCATACGCCGTCGCTGTCCGCACAGGAGGTGCAGGCGCTGATCGATGCGAAAGCCGATGTCGTGATCGTCGACGCGCGCCGCTTCGACGAGTACCAGACGATGAACATCCCGACGTCGACCAGCGTACCGGGCGCGGAGCTCGTGCTGCGCGTGCGCGCGCTCGCGCCGGATCCGCGGACGCAGGTGATCGTCAACTGCGCGGGCCGCACGCGCAGCATCATCGGCACGCAATCGCTCGTCAACGCGGGACTGCCGAACCCGGTCGCCGCGCTGCGCAACGGCACGATCGGCTGGACGCTGGCCGGCCAGACGCTCGAGCGCGGCGCGGCGCGCCGCTTTCCGGACGAGATCGACGCGACGCAGCGCGCCGACGCGCGTCGGGCCGCCCGCGCGGTGGCCGAGCGCGCGGGCGTGCCGCGCATCGCGCTGGCCGACGTCGCGGCGCTCGACGAGCCGGGCCGCACGCTGTACCGCTTCGACGTGCGTACGCCCGAGGAATACGAAGCCGGCCACCTGCCTGGCTTCCTGAGCACGCCGGGCGGCCAACTCGTGCAGGAGACCGACCATCACGCGGCCGTGCGCGGCGCGCGGATCGTGCTGGCCGACGACGACGGCGTGCGCGCGGACATGACCGCATCGTGGCTCGCGCAGATGGGCTGGGACGTGCGCGTCGTCGAACCGGCCGGTGCCGCGGCATTCGCCGAGCGCGGCCAGCCGCCGCGCGACGTGCCGGCGACGCCGCCCGCAGCCGACGTGTCGCCCGCGACGCTCGCCGGCTGGCTGAAGGAAGCCGCGCCGGGCGAACTCGCGATCGTCGACGTGACGGCCAGCGCGAACTACGTGAAGCGTCATATCCCGGGCGCATGGTTTGCCGTGCGTGCGCAGTTGCGCGACGCGCTGGCGGCGATTCCGCCCGCGAAGCGCTACGTGTTCACGTGCGGATCGAGCCTGCTCGCGCGGTTCGCGGCGGACGACGCGCGCGCGCTGCTGCCGGCCTCGGCCGAGATCCGGGTGCTGACCGGCGGCACGGCCGCGTGGATCGACGCCGGGCTGCCGCTGGAGAGCGGCGAGACCCATCTTGCGTCGCCGCGCGTCGACCGCTACCGGCGCCCGTACGAAGGCACCGACAATGCGGCCGCCGCGATGCAGGCATATCTCGACTGGGAGTACGGACTGGTCGACCAGTTGAAGCGGGACGGCACGCACCACTTCAACGTGATCTGACCGACGCGGGGCAACCGGGCGCGGCACGTCGTGCGCGGCGCCCGGTCGCGATGCGGGTCGGCGCCGGGTATCAGCGCTTGAACGTATCGACGGCCGTGCGACCGACGGCCGGATCGTCGGTGAAGAAGCCGTCGATGCCCGCGCGCAGGTATGCCTGGATCTCGCGCACCGAGCCGGCCGTATTGCGCGTGGCCGGCGTGCCGCCGTCCTTCAGCGACGCGGGCAGGAAATTGTTTTCCGGGCGGAACGTGTACGGATGCACGACGAGGCCGGCCTCGTGCGCATGGCGCACGTACGGCGTCGGCTGCTGCAGCGTGCCGTCCGCGGCGACCGCGATGATCGACGTCTTGTACGGCCCGACGCCGTTCGCATAGGTCGCGATCTCGCGCATCCCGTCGCGCGTCGACAGGTCGCCGTAGGTGCGCGTGTCGTTCGCCTTCACGAAGTCGTACGGGCGCTGGCCCGCTTCGTCCATCAGCTGCACGAGCTTCCAGTTCGGCTGGCTCGACTTGATCCGGTTGCGGATCGTCTTCAGGTTCGCGACCTCGAACGACTGGATGTAGACGGTTGCCGTGCGCGACGTGTACGCATCCTTCAGCAGCGCGTCGACGAGTCGATCCTCGAGCGGCAGGCCGATCGACTGGAAGTAGGTCGGATGCTTGGTTTCCGGATACAGGTGGATCGTGCGGCCGGTCTGCGCGGACATCTGTTTCGCGAGCGCGACGATCTCGTCGAACGTCGGAATCTCGAACTGGTCGTTGTACGCGGTGTTGGCCGGGCGCACCTGCGGGATGCGCTCGCGCGCCCGCAGCGTCTTCAGCTCGGCGAGCGTGAAATCCTCGGTGAACCAGCCGGTCAACTGCGTGCCGTCGATCGTCTTGGTCGCCTTGCGGCTCGCGAACTGCGGCAGCGTCGACACGTTCGTCGTGCCCGAGATCTCGTTCTCGTGGCGCGCGACGAGTACGCCGTCGCGGGTCGACACGAGGTCGGGCTCGATCACGTCGGCGCCGTCCTCGATCGCCTTGCGGTACGACGCGAGCGTGTGTTCGGGGCGCAGCGCGCTTGCGCCGCGATGGCCGACCACCTGGACCTTCGCGGAAATCGGCTGCGTGGGATCGCGCGTCAGATCGTCGTCGCCGCCGCACGCGGCGAGCAGGAACGCGGCGGCACAGGCGAACGGGACGTAGCGCAGGGAGGTCGGGCGCTTGAGGGGCATGTCGATGAACCTTCGAAACGGAGTCGGGAAAGGGCGCTCGCGCCGGCGGCCGGGCAGGGCGCCGGGCTGCGGAGTCGAACGGTGCGCGATCGTCGCATCGAATCATTACATATGTATTACTTCGACCTTTCCGTTTCGTTTTGGGGCGGCAGTGCGCACGGTAGCGCGCGTGACGGCAGGCGGGCGCGCACCGCATTCCGGCCGTCACAGCGAACCCGCGCGCCGGATGCACTAAACTTGCGGGAATTTTGCATCGCCGCACCGGGGCCGACGCCCGCCTGGCGCGACGATGCGGCGACTCGCGGGCCGGCGCGGGCGCCCGGCGCCCGTGTGCGTCCGGGGCCCGCGCCGGCCGATTTTTCCCGACCCATGACGACCCATACCGATCCCGCCTATCTGCTCGGCGAGCTGCTGAAGAACGTTTCCCGCTCCTTCTACCTGACGCTGCGCGTGCTGCCCGACGGCATGCGCGACCCGGTCGGCCTGGCGTATTTGCTGGCGCGCGCGGCCGATACGATCGCCGACACGGCCCTTGTCGCGCCCGACCGGCGCGCGGCGCTGCTGACCGACCTGCGCGACGACGTCGAGCGGCTTGGCGACGGCGCGGCGCTGTCGCGTTCGCTCGACGACGTGACGCGGATGCAGACCGATTCGCACGAACACCTGCTGCTCGGCTCGATGGAGCCGATGCTCGCGCTGCTGCGCGCGCAGCCGGAGGCCGATCGCGCGTCGATCCGCAAGGTCGTCGCGACGCTGACGGCGGGGATGGAATTCGACCTGCGCACGTTTCCGGACGAGCAGTCGGGGCAGGTCGCCTCGCTGCCGACGCGCGACATGCTCGACCGCTACACGTATCTCGTCGCCGGCTGCGTCGGCGAATTCTGGACCGACATGACGGGGATGCACACGCGCGCCGCGCGCGACTGGGATCTGGCGGACATGCGCGAGAAGGGCATCCGTTTCGGCAAGGCGCTGCAGATGACCAACATCCTGCGCGACTGCGCGAAGGACCTGCGCATCGGCCGCTGCTACCTGCCCGACGACGTGCTGCGCGCGCACGGGCTCGTGGTGGCCGACCTGATGCGGCCCGAGGATTCGGCACGCGCGCGCGGCGTGCTGGTCGACCTGCTGCGCGCCGCGCTCGACCAGTATCGCGACGCATGCCTGTATACACTCGCGATCCCGCGCCGTTTCGTGCGGCTGCGGCTCGCGTGCCTGTGGCCGATCATGATCGGGCTCGAAACGCTCGAGCTGCTGGCCGGCCACGCGGCGTGGCTCGATCCGGCGAAGCCGGCCAAGGTGCCGAGAAAGCGTATCTACCGGATCATGGCGGCGTCGCTCGCGCTGGTCGGTTCGAACACGGCGATTCGCGCGCGCCTGACCGCGCTCGCCGATGCGGTGTCCGCGCGGCTCGCTTCTGCGCCACGGCATTGAAGATCGCCGGCATCGCCTGCCGGTCCGCGTTCGCCGGACCGTACCCGTCCGGTTTCCGGCACGCCGACTAAAAACGTTTTCATGATTTCGTGTCTCGAAATGTGGGTGTCACGAATGTCGGCGATCCTGCGCGGCGGCGTGAATCGCGGCGTCAGCTTCGAACGCGCATTGGTAAGACGTTTTGTCGCCGAAGGCGTCTGACGACATCAGGCGGTCGCGTTGCACCCGTAAAAATGTAAAGCTAGGGTTTTCACCGGCAAATGCCGGAAACACCCGCTGCACAAGCGTTTCGGGCTGTCTTGTAACCGTTTGGTGAACCGCTGCGTTGCGTCGATCATACGATGACCGACCGCACATGTTGGGAAACAATCGGTAATCCGTCAGAATCGCGTCGGCATGTACTCGCACATGTGTCGGTCATAAAACCACACCAGAAAAGAAACATTCTTTGAGGACGGAGAATCAATGAAAAAGCGCGTCGCTTTTGCCATGACGGCAGCGGGTCTCGCAGCCGCTACCGCCGCCCACGCCCAGAGCAGCGTGACCCTGTACGGTATCGTCGACAACGGTATCGCCTGGCAGAACAACTCGTCGGCAGTCGGTGCGACCACGGGCGGTCACTCGAAGGTGCAAATGTCCACCGGCGTGTGGGCAGGCAGCCGCTTCGGCCTGAAGGGCAGCGAAGATCTCGGCGGCGGCACGAAGGCGATTTTCCAGTTGGAAGCCGGCGTCAACACGGCTAACGGCTCGTCGCAGTGGACGGGCGGCATCTTCACGCGTCAGGCATGGGTTGGCCTGACCAACTCCACGTACGGTACGCTGACGGCCGGCCGCCAGTACACCGCGTACTACACGCTGCTGTCGCCGTACAGCCCGACGACCTGGCTGACCGGCTACTACGGCGCGCACCCGGGCGATATCGATTCGCTGGATACCAGCTACCGCGCGAACAACTCGCTCGTCTACATGTCGCCGAAGTTCTACGGCTTCACGGTCGGCGGTTCGTACTCGTTCGGCGGCGTCGCAGGCGCGACGAACCGCGGCTCGACGTGGAGCGCGGCGATCCAGTACCTGAACGGCCCGGCAGGCATCGCGGTCGGCTACCAGAAGATCAACAACTCGACGCTCGGCGGCGGTGTGTGGGGCGCGAACTCGACCGCCCAGAACGGTCTGGACACGAGCGGCAACGGTGCGGAACAGGCCGTGTCGTCGATCAACAACGGCTACAAGACGGCACAGTCGCAACAGCGCGTCGCCGTGACGGCCGGTTACCAGTTCACGCCGTCGTGGGATATTTCGGCGTCGTACTCGAACGTCCAGTACATCCCGGGCGTCGGCTCGTCGTTCCGTAACACGGCGATCTTCAACACGGCAGGCGCCGTGCTGCACTGGAAGGCATCGCCGCAGTGGGACTTCGCCGCAGGCTACTCGTACACGCGTGCGACCGAGTCGAACGGCATCTCGAGCTCGGCCAAGTATCACCAGGTCACGCTGTCGCAGTACTACAGCCTGTCGAAGCGCACGGGCCTGTACGCGGTTGAGGCGTATCAGCACGCGAGCGGCAACACGCTCAACGGCGCGGCGGTCATCGCGGCAACGACGTCGATCGGCGACGGCGTGGGCGCGGGTTCGAAGCAGAACCAGATCGGCGTCGGCGTCGGCCTGATCCACCGCTTCTGATGTCGCGCGGCGCGCGAGCGCCGCTCACGGCATGCGGTATGAAAAAACCGGCCTTCGGGCCGGTTTTTTCATGGGGCGGCCGTTTGCTCCGCCCAGTCTCCCGCCAGCGCCTGAAACAGCGCGGCCGTATCGGTGAGCCGGTCGGCCTGCGCGCGCGTGCGCTCGAGCGTCGTCTGCAGCGCCTGCCGCTGCGCGTCGAGCAGCTCGAACGCGTTGATCCCGCCCGCCGCGTAGCGCACGCCGGCAATCGCCCAGCTGGCTTCCGCCTCCCGCGCGGCCGTGTCCCGCGCCTGCCATTCGGCGGCATCGTGCTCGACGGCGCGCATCGCGTCGGCGACCTGCTGCAGCGCCTGCAACACGATCGACCGATAGCTCGCAAACGCCGCGTCGTAGGCGGCCTGCGCCGCGCGTCGCTTCGCCCGCAGCTCGCCGCCGCGAAAGAGCGGCTGGGCGAGACCGAGGCCGATGTTCCAGATATTCAGGCCGTTCACGATGTCGGCCACGCTCGTGCGTTCGGAGCCGACGCCGGCCGAGATCGAGAAGCGCGGATACAGGTTCGCGGTCGCGACGCCGATGTTCGCGCTCGCCTGATGCAGCATCGCCTCCGCCGCACGGATGTCGGGCCGCTCGCGTGCGAGCGTCGACGGCAGCGTAATCGGCAACGCACGCGGCAGCGCGAGCGCATCGAGCGTCAGGTCGGGGAGGTCGGCATCGGCCGGCGGCGCGCCGAGCAGGATCGCGAGGCGATGGTCGGCCTGCGCGAGTCGTGCCGCGAGCGGCGGCAGCGACGCCTGCGTCTGCGCGAGCAGCGTGCGCTGCGCGTGGACGTCGGCCTGCGACACGCCGCCCGCCGCCGCGCGCGCCTCGACGATGCGCAACTGCCGCGCCTGCGCGTCGGCGAGCTGCCGCGTGAGCGCGATCTGCTGCACGAGCGACGCGCGCAGGATCGCGGTGGCGACGACGTTGCCCGCGAGCGTCAGGCGCGCCGCGTCGAGCGTGTACGACTGGTAGTCGATCCGTGCGCGCAGCGCTTCGAGCGCGCGCCGGTTGCCGCCGAACACGTCGAGCGTGTACGACACGCTCGCCGATGCGTCGTACAACGTGAACGGCCCCGGGTTCGGCACATTGGCCGGCAGGCCGAACGCGGCGATGTCGACCTTCTCGCGCGTCGCGGACAGGTTCGCGTCGACGCGCGGCAGCATCGTCGCGCCGGCTTGCGCCACATGGTTCTGTCGCGCCTCGTCGAGCCGCGCGCGCGCTTCGGCGAGCGTCGGGCTGTTGCGCCACGCGGTATCGACGAGCCGGTTCAGCGGTTCGGAGCCGAATCGCGTCCACCACCGCACCGGCGTATGCGCGGCCGGCGCGAATGTTTGCACGGCGTCGGCCGTCGTCGCCGGCGGTGCGCCGCGTGTGTAGCGTTGCGTCGTCGGCGCGTCCGGCGTGCGGAAATCCGGCCCGACCGCGCAGCCGGCGACGAACGAGGCGACCGCCAGCGAAACGGCGATGGCCGGGCGGGGGGCGCGCGCGCGACGCGAAGCCGGTTTCATCGCGCGCCGCCTAGTCCAGCGTGCGCCGGTAGAAACGCAGCGCGACGCCCATCACGACGACCGTGAACAGCGCGACCGGCCACACCGATGGCCACAGGTCGGCCCAGCCGTCGCCTTTCAGCAGGATGCCGCGCACGAGCCGGTTGAAGTAGGTGAGCGGCAGCAGGTTGCCGATCGCCCGCGCCCACGCCGGCATTCCCGCGAACGGGAACATGAAGCCCGACAGCAGGATGTTCGGCAGGAAGTAGAACACCGCGAGCTGCATCGCCTGCAACTGGTTCTGCGCGAGCGACGACAGCGTGATGCCGACCGTCAGGTTCGCGGCGATGAACAGCAGCGCGGCGAGGTAGATCGCGGGCAGGCTGCCGATGAACGGCACCGCGAACACGAAGCGTGCGGCCGCGAGGATGATCGACACCTGGATCAGGCCGATGAACACGTACGGCACGATCTTGCCCGTCATCACCTCGAGCGGCCGCACCGGTGTCGCAAGCAGGTTCTCCATCGTGCCGCGCTCGCGTTCGCGCGTGATCGCGAGCCCCGTCATCATCACCATCGTCATCGTCAGGATCACGCCGATCAGGCCCGGCACGACGTTGTATTGCGTGATCCCCTCGGGGTTGTACAGCCGGTGCAGCACGACGCCGAACGCGGCCGGGCGGCCGTTCAGGTGCGCGAGCGGCCCGCTCAGGTCCTTCGCCGCGACCGCTTGCGCAAGGCCCGACAGCGCGCCGAGCGCGGACGCGGTCGCGACGGGGTCGGTCGCGTCGGCCTCGACGAGCAGCGACGGCCGTTCGCCGCGCAGCAGCCGGCGCGAGAAATCGGCCGGCACGCTCAGCACGAACAGCACGTCGCCGCGCGCGAGCGCGCGCCGGCCGGCCGCTTCGTCGGGCAGGGTCTCGACGATGTCGAAATACGCGGAGTTGCGCATGGCGGCAATGAAGCTGCGCGTGAACGGGCTCGGATCGGCGGCGATCACCGCCGTCGGCAGGTGCTTCGGATCGGTGTTGATCGCGAAGCCGAACAGCGCGAGCTGGATGATCGGCACGCCGACGATCATCGCGAACGTCACGCGGTCGCGGCGCAACTGCAGGAATTCCTTCAGCACGATGCTCCACCAGCGCGCGGTCGAGAACGATTCGTGCAGGCGCGCCCACGGTCTCATCGCGTCGCTCCGCCGGCTGGGCCGGACGCGCGGCTCATCATGTAGATGAAGACGTCCTCGAGCCCCGTCTCGATCGGCGCGATGCGCAGCGCCGCATCGTCGCGCGCGACCTGCGCGAGCGTCGCGTCGAGCGCGACGCGGTCGTGGCCGCTCACGTGCAGCGCGGAGCCGAACACGACGGTCTGGTCGATGCCCGGCATCGCATGCAGTCGCGCGGACAGTTCGGCCAGGTGCTCGCCGGTGACCGCGCGGGTCGACAATCCCTGCGATGCGACGATCTCGGCCGACGTGCCTTGCGCGAGCAATTCGCCGTACGCGATATACGCGAGCTTGTGGCAGCGCTCGGCTTCGTCCATGTAGTGCGTGCTGACGAGCACCGAGATTCCTTGCGCGGCGAGCCGGTGCAATTCTTCCCAGAAATCGCGGCGCGCGGCCGGGTCGACGCCCGCGGTCGGTTCGTCGAGCAGCAGCAGTTCGGGCTCGTGCAGCATGCACGCGGCAAGCGCGAGGCGCTGTTTCCAGCCGCCCGACAGCGCACCGGTGAGCTGGTCCGCGCGGCTCGCGAGGCCGAGCCCGTCGAGCGCGCGCGAGACGGCGGCCTTGCGGTCGGCCATCCCGTACACGCGCGCGACGAAGTCGAGATTCTCGCGGATCGACAGGTCCTCCCAGTACGAGAAGCGCTGCGTCATGTAGCCGACGCGGCGCTTGATCTGCGTGCTGTCGCGCACGATGTCGTAGCCGAGGCAGGTGCCGCTGCCCGAATCGGGTGTCAGCAGGCCGCACATCATCCGGATCGACGTGGTCTTGCCGCTGCCGTTCGGCCCGAGAAAGCCGAAGATCTCGCCGCGCGCGACGCGCAGCGATACGTCCTTCACGACGTGCTTGTCGCCGAAACGCTTGTTCAGGCGCTCGACGTCGATCGCATACGGGGCCGGCGGCGCGTTCACGGCACCCTCACGGCGACGGGCTGGCCCGGGCGCAGCTTCGATGCGTCGGCCGCGGCGGGGCGTGCCTCGATCATGAACACGAGCTTGCTCCGGCTCTCGTTGCTGTAGATCACGGGCGGCGTGTATTCGGCTTCGCTCGACACGTAGGTGATGCGTGCGGGCACGTCGGCCGCGCAGCCGTCGCAATGGATCGCGACCGCGCGGCCCGGCGCGAGCGAACCGACGGCGGCCTCCGGCACGAAGAAGCGCACCTTCAGGTTCTGCGGCGGCAGCATCTGCACGACCGGATTGCCGGCCTGCACCCATTCGCCGACGCGGTACAGCGTGTCGTACACGCGCCCGGCCGCCGGCACGGCGACGCGCTTCTGGTCGAGCTTCCATTGCGCCTCGGCCACGGCCGCCTGCGCGGCGTCGACCTGCGCGGCCTGCGCGGCAACCTGTTGCGCGCGGCCCGGCAGGCGCGCGACGTCGACCTGGCTTCGCAGCTCGCGCATCTGCGCGGCGGTGGTCTGCGCGGCCGTGCGCGCATCGTCGAGCTGCTGCTTCGAGATGCCGCCCGCCGCGTACTGGCGTTCGTCGCGGGCGAGCTGCGCGGCGGCGCGCGCGGCCTGGGCGGCCGCCTGCGCGAGCTGGGCCTTCGTCACGTTCACTTCGGGCGGGCGCTTGCCGGTCTGCAGATCGGCGAGCTGCGCACGCGCCGCGTCGAACTGATGCCGCGCCTGCTGCAGCGCGGCCGTTTCGTTGACGGCCTCGAGCGAGAACGCGGGCGCGCCGGCGGCGACTGCCTGGCCGCGCTCGACCGACAACTGCGTCAGCGTGCCCGATTGCGACGACGACAGGTACACGAATTCGCCTTCGACGTAGCCTTGATACGTCGGCGTGCGATCGGTCTGGCGGCCGCAGCCGGCGAGCAGCGCGACGGCCGCGCCCAGCGCGAGCGGCCAGCGGTGCGCCGCGTTCACGACGGCCTCCGCGGCGCGCGCGTGCGTGCGCGAGGGGCGGCAGCGGGCGGCCGCATGCCCGAATCCAGCAGCGCGCGGACATGCCGGTGCAGCACGTCGCGGTCGATCGGCGGCAGGCCGCGCGCGCTTTGCCACAGCTTCGCGGTCGCGAGCGGCAGCATCACGAGCGCGACGATCGAATGGAACAGGAACGCGGGTTCGAGCGCGGGATTCAGCGTGCCGGCCCGCTGGGCGGCGCGAATGCGTTCGGCGAGGTGTCCGACGTGCTCGAGCGGAATGCGGCGGATCATCCGTTCGCGCAGCAATCCGCCTTCGTGGACGATCTCGCGCAGCCAGATCGACGGCAGCCACGGCATCCGGCCCGTCACGTCGAAGAAGCGGTCAACGAGTTCGGCGGCGAGCGCGAACGGGTCGTCGGCGGGCGGGTCGGTCGGCCGCCACACGAACGCGATGGCGTGCGCGATCCGCTCGTCGACGATCGCGTCGAGCAGTTGCTCGCGATTCGTGAAGTAGTAGTGGACCATCGCGGACGTGACGCCGGCAGCGGCGGCGATCTGCGCGACGGTCGTCGCGGCGATGCCGCGTTCGGCGAACAGTTGCGTCGCGACGTCGAGCATGTGGTCGCGCAGGTCGAAGTCGTCCACCGACGGGCGGCGCCCGCGCGGCCGGGCGACGGCGGATTTCGCGTTCATGCAGATGACGCTAATTGATGGGTTAGTTAATTTCAAGGAAGGATCCGCGCGTGCGTTGATCGCGATCAGGGGAACGGCGAGCAGCGGCGTGGACGAGCGGGGGGGCGACGCGACGGCGGGCAGGGCACCCACGCCGGAATGTAGGAAGCGGCTAACGAGAAAGGGCGGGAAAACAGGCGGAAGACAGCCGGACAGCGAACGCAGGCGGAAAACCGGCGGGCGAGCGCGCGGCACACGGGCGCGGGCCCTGTCGCGCCCGCGCCCGTTCCGGCATCACTGATCGATCGGCGACTTCAGCGGCTGATGCTCGCCCGTCAGCCCGAACACGACGAGTTGCGCGGGCTCGGTCGCGCTCGCGTTGCGCGACACCTGATGGCGCGAGCCGGGCGGTTCGTACCAGCCTTCGCCGGCGCGATAGCGGCGCAGCGGGCCGTCGTTCACCTGCGACAGCACTTCGCCTTTCGACACGACGGCGAACACCGAGCCGAGATGCCGGTGCGGTTCGGACACCTGACCGGGCGCATAGTCGACCGTCGCGACGACAGCGAGCTTGCCGGGCGCTTCGGGCACGGCCTGCTGCATGATCGCGTGCACGGTGTCGTCGGCGTCGTGCGCGTGAGCGGCGGCCGGCAGCGCCGCGGCGAGCACGAGCCCGGCGCATAGCGCGACGCGATGGAGCGGGGAACGGATCATCGTCGGCGCCTTACTCGGGCATCTTGCGGAACGCGATCGCGAAGCGGTTCCACGCGTTGATCGTCGCGATCAGCATCGACAGGTCGAACAGTTCCTCGTCGGTGAAGTGCGGCTTCACGGCTTCCCAGACGGCGTCGGGCACGTGGTTGCTGGCCACCAGCGTCAGCGCCTCGGTCCATTCCAGTGCAGCGCGTTCGCGCGCGGTGAAGAACGGCGTTTCGCGCCACGTGACGACGGTCGCGAGACGGCGGTCGGTTTCGCCGCCCTTGCGCGCGTCGGTCGTGTGCATGTCGACGCAGAACGCGCAGCCGTTGATCTGCGACGCGCGCAGGCGGACGAGTTCGGCGAGCGGCTTCTCGATCGAGCTCTTCGCGAGGAATTCCTCGGCGTTGCGCATCACCTTGATCGCATTCGGGCTGGCGGCATAGAAGTTCAGGCGCGGTTGCATGGCAGGTCCTTTTCGGTTGGGTGCGCCGGGGTGGCGCGACAGGACCCACTTTAAGCGCCGTACTGGCCTGCTTGAATAGCCAATTCCACGGAAATTCAGGTAACCAGTGGCGGGCCGCCCGCGATGCCGGCATCGAGCAAGCCGGCCAGCTTCGCGAGCGCCGTGTCGATGCGCAGCGCGTCGATCCCGCCATAGCCGAACAGCAGCCCCGGGCGCACCGGCCCGCCCACGTGAAACGCCGAGATCCCGTACAGGCCGATGTCCTGCGCGCGTGCCGCGCGGACCAGCGCCGCTTCGTCGAGCCCCGGTTTCAGGTGCGCGGCGAGATGGATGCCGGCGGTCGGCACGATCGCGTCGAACCACGGCGCGAGTTCGCCGCGCAGGTGCGCGATCAGCATCTTGCGACGCGCGTCGTAGTGCTTCTGCACGCGCTTCAGGTGCCGCGCGAAATCGCCTTCGAGCATGAAGCGCGCGAGCGCCGCCTGCGTCAGCGTGCACGTGTGCCAGTCGACGATCTGCTTCGCCTTGGCCAGCGCGCCGCGCAGCGCGCGCGGCGGAATCGCGTAGCCGATCCGCAGCTCGGGAAAGATGGTCTTCGAGAACGTGCCGACGTACGCGACGAGGCCCGTGCGGTCGAGGCTCTTCAGCGATTCGAGCGGCCGACCTTCGAAGCGGAATTCGCCGTCGTAGTCGTCCTCGATGATCACCGCGCGGCGGCGCTGCGCCCATTCGAGCAGCGCGACGCGGCGATCGAGCGTCATCGGCATGCCGAGCGGGAACTGATGCGACGGCGTCACGTAGACGAGCCGTGCGTCGTCGGGCAGCCGTTCCGCGACGAGGCCCTGCGCGTCGACCGGCACGCCGATCACCGTCGCGCCGAGCGACGCGAACGCGGCGCGCGCGGGCGGATAGCCGGGATCCTCGACCGCGACGACGTCGCCCGGCCGCACGACGACGCGCGCGAGCAGGTCGAGCGCCTGTTGCGCGCCTTGCGTGACGAGCACGTCGTCCCAGCTGCAGGCGACCGCGCGGCTGAATCCGACGTAGCGCGCGATCGCGCCGCGCAACTGCGGATCGCCGGCCGGGTCGTGGTACTGGCCGGGGCCGCGCGCCTGCTGGCGCAGCGCGTGATGCAGGCAGCGCCGCCAGGCGTCGAACGGGAACAGCGTCTTGTCGGTCACGCCGCCGCGAAAGTCGAAGCCGGGCGCGTCCTGCGGCGCGGGCATCGCGAGCGCGTCGGGCAGGTCGTTCCACAGCGCGCGTGCATCGACCGCGTCGATGCGCGGCATCTCGTCGACGATCGACGGCGCCGACGTCGCCGCGGCATGCGGCACGCGCGCGAGGCCGCGGGCGACGAACGTGCCGTCGCCCGCGCGCGTCGTCAGGTAGCCCTCGGCGACGAGGCGCTCGAACGCGTCGAGCGTCGTCTTGCGCGACACGCCGAGCTGTTTCGCGAGGTCGCGCGTCGACGGCAGCCGCGCGCCGCCTTCGAGCCGCCCGTCGACGATCGCCGTGCGCAGTTGCCGGAAGATTTGCCCCGTCAGGTCGTGACGGCCTTCGATGCGGATCGCGATGTCCATCGCAGTGGTTACCTTGATTCCCGGGATTTTGCGCGGATCAGCATACCGGAAGTCGACCGCGCGGCGGCTGTTCGCGGCTAGCGGCCGCAGCCGCGTCCGGCATTCAAAGCGACGTCGCCTTCGTCTCCGGCAGCAGCAGGACGGCGAGCAGCACCACGCCATAGGCTGCGCCGGAAAAGATCGCGATGGCCAGCGCGAGGCCGAGCGAATGGCTCAGCATCCCGACGAGACTCGGGAACAGCGCGCCGATGCCGCGTCCGAAGTTGTAGGTGAAGCTTTGCGCATTGGCGCGGAAAGTCGACGGATACAGTTCCGTCAGGTACGCGCCGACGCCGCTGAAGATGCCGCATGACGAAAAGCCGAGCGGAAAGCCGAGCCACAGCATCTGTGCATTCGACAGCGGGACGGTCAGGTACGCGCACACCGACACGAGGGAGAGCGCGGAGAACAGCATGAAGTTGCGTCGGCGTCCCCACCAGTCGGAAAGATACGCGCCGACGACATAGCCGCAAAACGACCCGACGATGATCACGAACAGATAGGCGCCCGTATCGAGCACCGACAGGTGTCGCTCGATCTTGAGAAAGGCCGGCAGCCACGTCGACATCGCATAGAAGCCGCCCTGGATGCCGGTGCAGAGCAGCGCGGCCAGCACCGTGCGCCGTGCGTGCGCGCGCGAGAAGATCGCCCACACCGACGGCTGGCCTGCGCCTTGTTTGCGGGCGGCGTCCGCCTGCACGAACACTTCCGGTTCGGGCACGTGCTTGCGTACGTACAGGACGAGCAGGGCGGGCACGATACCCACCCAGAACAGGCTGCGCCAGGCCAGCGACTCGGGAAGGACCGAAAATGCGATGCTGTAGAGAATCGCCGCGCCGCCCCAGCCGATGGCCCAGCCGCTCTGCACGAGGCCGACCGCTTTGCCGCGATGGGCGGGTGCGACGATCTCGCCGATCAGCACGGCGCCGACGGCCCATTCGCCGCCGAAGCCGAGCCCTTGCAGCGCGCGCAGCACGAAGATCTGCTCGAAGTTCTGCGCGAAACCGATTGCCAGCGTGCAGACGGAGAACCACAGGATCGTCCCCTGCAATACCTTGACCCGTCCGTATCGATCCGCGAGGATGCCCGCGATCCAGCCGCCCACGGACGAGAAAATCAGCGTCACGGTGCTCAACAGGCCGGCCTTGCCGCGATCGAGGCCCCACAGGTCGATCAGCGAAGCCAGCACGAAGCTGAACACCATGAAGTCGAACGCATCGGTCGCCCAGCCGGCGAACGCCGCCTTGAACGCGCGCTTGCCGGCGGAATCGAGTTCGGCGTACCACGACGCGCGCGGCACGATTCGCAGCGCGGCTTCGTCGGCATCTCTCGTTGTCGTCATTGTTGTTGTTCGTGAAGTAGGGGATGGCGTTATCGAAGCGCGGAAGGCCGTTTGCCGGTCGCGAGTGCGCGCCGCACGACGTCCGGCGTGGCCGGCGCTTCGCGGATGCGTACGCCGGTCGCGTGATGGATCGCGTTCAGGATGGCCGCGGCCGTCGGCACGAGCGCCGGCTCGCCGATGCCTTTCGCGCCGTACGGGCCGACGGCCGTCGGCGCCTCGACGAAGATCGACTGCACGTCGGGCATGTCGTGCACGGTCGGAATCACGTAGTCGTGCAGATTGTTGTATCGGCCGGGGTGGTACTTCTCCATCAGCGCCATGCCGATGCCTTGCGCGACCGCGCCTTCGACCTGTCCTTCGAGCAGCGTCGGATTGACCATCCTGCCGACGTCGTGCGCGGCCACGACCTTGAGTACGCGCACGCGCCCGCTTTCGCAGTCCACCGCGACCTCCGCCATCTGCGCGCCGAACGCGTAGGTTGCATAAGGCGTGCCTTGCCCCGACGCGTCGAGCGACGTGGTCGGCGGATCGAAGCGCTCCTCGGCCGCGATCACGTAGCCGTGCGCATCGACGGGCAGCGTCCGCAGATCCAGCGGATGGCCGTCGACGGCGATGCCGCGCGCATCGGACGAAATCCGCGCATCGGACGCCGCGCCGGCGAACGCGAGCAACCGGTGGCGCAGCGCCGTGCCGGCAAGGAAGGCCGCGCGACCGGTGATGAAGGTCTGCCGCGACGCCGACGTGCGGCCGCAATCCGGCGACAGCGCGGTATCCGGGCCGACGAATCGCAGCCGGTCGACCGGTACGCCCAGCGCGTCGGCCGCGATTTGCGGAATGACCGTGTTCGCGCCCTGGCCGGCATCCACCGCACCCTGGTGCAGGACGATCGTACCGTCGCGGCGGATGCCGAAGCGGACCGTCGACGGATTCGGCAATGCGGTGTTGCCGCAGCCGTAAAAGAACGCCGCGACGCCGATGCCATGACGAATGTGGCCGGGCGCCGCCGCATTCAGCGTCGCGATCCGCGCATGCGCGTCGCGCCACGCCGGACGCAGCGCATCGAGGCATGCGACGAGGCCGACGCTGTCGTCGAGCACTTGCCCGGTCGGCAGCGTATCGCCGGGGCGCAACGCATTCAGCGCACGGAACTCGAGCGGATCGATGCCCGCCGCGAACGCCAGCTCGTCGATCAGCTGTTCCTGCGACATCGTCGTCTGCGGTACGCCGAAGCCGCGGAAAGCGCCGGCCGGCGTCACGTGCGTATGAATCGCGCGCGTGCGGGCCGAGTAGTGCGGGATCACGTACGGGCCGCCTGCATGCACCGGTACGCGATTCGCGACGGCCGTCCCCCAGGACGCGAACGCGCCGGTGTTGTAGTCGCCTTCGAACGTCACCGCGCGCAGCCGCCCATCGGCATCGGCGGCGATGCTGGACGTCATGCGGCCGGGATGGCGCTTGGTCGACGTGGCCATCGATTCCTCGCGCGAGAACGCCATCGCGACGGGCCGGTCGAGATGCCAGGCCGCGATCGCGAGCAGCGGCTGGACCGTCATGTCGAGCTTGCCGCCGAAGCCGCCGCCGACCGCGGTCGCCACGACGCGCACCTGTTCCGGCGCCACGCCGAGAATGCGCGCGAGGTCGGCGCGATGCGGATGCGGCGCCTGCGTCGACGAATGGATTTCGATCACGTTGCCCACGCGTCGCGCCCAGCCGGCTTCCGGCTCGAGGTACGCATGCTCGACGAAACTGGACTGGAACGTTGCGCTGACGACGTGACGGGCATCCCGTATCGCGCGCTCCGGGTCGCCGCGGCGCACCACGCCCTCGATCAGCACGTTGCCGGGGCGATCGGCGTGCAGCTGCGGACTGTCGTCCAGCACGGCGTCGGCGATCGCGAGAACCGGCGTCAGCGGCGCCCACCGCACCGGAAAGCGGTCGAGGTCGAGCGCCGCGAGCGCGGCGCGCTCGCCGACCACCAGCGCGACCGCCTCGAGATGGTGGCGTGTCTCGGTATCCGGAAGGACCGGCTGGTCCGCGTACGGCGTCGCGACGCCGTGCAGATTCATGCCCGGCACGTCGGCGTGGGTGAGGACGCGATGCACGCCCGGATGCGCGTCGACGAATGCGGCGAGGTCGCCGAACGCGAAACGTGCGCGGTGATGCGGGCAGCGCACCGCGCGCACGAACAGGCTGTCGGCCGGGTAGTCGTCGGCGCCGAATCGCTGGCTGCCGTCGACTTTTTCGGGGCCGTCGAGACGCGTGAGCGGGACGCCGACGGACGGCCCTTCGGACGGCGCGGGCGTGCGGCACCGTGCGGCGGCGCCGCATCCGACTTCGGTCACCGCGTCGACGATCTTCTGATAGCCGGTGCAGCGACACAGCACGCCGTCGATCGCGGCCCGCGCACCGGCGCGGTCGCTGACTTCGCCGGCGTCGATGGCCGCCGCCGCCGCGGTGAGCATGCCGGGCGTGCAGAAACCGCATTGCACCGCCTGATGGGCGAGAAACGCCTGCTGCAGGCGGCTGCCGCATCGCGTGCCGTCGGCAAGACCTTCGACGGTGACGACACGGCGCCCCGCGATCTGCCCGACCGGGATCAGGCATGCATAGCGTGCGTCGCCGTCGACGATCACCGTGCAACTGCCGCAATCGCCCTGGCGGCAGCCTTCCTTGGTGCCGAACTGGCGCAGGTCCGCACGCAGATGGTCGACGAGGCGCTGCGAGCGGTCCGCCGGCAGGGGGCGCCGCGTGCCGTTGAGGTCGAACCAGTCCGGTTCCGGCGAAATCGCCGGGCCGCCGCCCGCGATCGTTTCGCGAACGTCGGCAAGCGGGTCAGGCTGCGGATGCGCCACGTGCGTTCTCCTCGATGCAGCATGTGAAAGCGCGCGAGATGGCCAGCCGCGCGAGATGAAGGCGATGCAGGGCGGTCGCCCGGCAGTCGTCGGCCGGGGACAGCTCGTCCAGCGGCGACGTTGCAAGCACGTCGGCCAGTTCGTCGCGCCGCCGGCCCGTCAGTGCATTTTCGAGCACCTGCATCCGGCGCGCAACGTCGGAGGCGCCGCCGACGGCAACGGCGGCCGCCTCGATCGTCCCCGCGGCGCACACGCGCAACTGCGCGGCGGCCGACACCACGGCGATCGCCGCGCCGTCGCGATTCGTGCACTTGATGAACGACGTACGCGCGTGCGCGCGGGGTTGCGCAAACCGCAGCGCCACCAGCAATTCGTCGGCGTCCAGCGCGGTCCGGCGGTTGCCCAGCAGGAATTCGGCCAACGGCAAGCGGCGCATGCCGCGCACGCTGGCCAGTTCGACGCTCGCATCGAGCGCCAGCAGCGCGGGGATGCCGTCCGCGACGGCGGACGCATGGCACACGTTCCCGCCGATCGTGCCCTGCACGCGAATCTGCCGGGGGCCGATCGACGCGGCTGCGTCCGTGAGCGCCGCGGGCAGCCATGCCGTGCGCGCGATGGCGTCCCACGTGGCGGCCGCACCGATACGGGCGACGCCGTCGTTCAGCTCGATGCCGCGCAGCGCGTCGACGCGGCTGATATCCAGCCATGCCGAGCGCGCCGGCACGAGCCCGATATCGGCAAATGCGTCGGTGGCCCCGCACACGATGCGCGGCCGCGGCTGCGCCGCGAGCGTACCGAGCGCTTCGTCGAGGGTAGTGGCGCGAACGTAGTTCATTTCAAGGTGTCTGCATCGTCATGGTCACGCGGGGCGACATCGGCGCCGGCACACGCTCAATCGCCGATCGGCGGATCCTTGCGAACGACCCGCAGCACGCTGTCGATGACGAACGCTTCCCATCGGCGCACGGCCTCCGGCGCATTCAGTTCCTCGCCGAGGAACGCGGACAACGTGTGGCGGTTCGACGTATAAAAATACGCTGCCGAAATGATCAGCAGGAAAACGTCGCGCGCGTTCAGTTCCGTGCGGAACAATCCTTGTTCGGCGCCGTTTTCGAGAATCCTGGCCACGATCTGCACCGCATGCGACGAATATTCGCCCCGGCGTTCGAGCCTGGCCAAATGCTTGCCCTGGTGCAGGTTCTCGGTGTTGAGCAGCGTGATGAAATCGGGATTGCGCCAATAGTAGTCCAGCTTGAAGCGAATCACGGTCTTGAGCGCTTCCACGGGATTCGACGGATCCGGCGCCATCTTGAGCTCCGCCTCGTCCATGCGCCGATAGATGCCTTCCAGCACCGCGACGAACAGGCCCTCCTTGCTCCCGTAGTAGTAATAGATCATCCGGTCATAGGATTTCGCCAGCCTGGAGATCCGCTCCACGCTGCCGCCTTCGTAGCCGTAGCGCGCGAAGACCTTGGTCGCCGCGCGCAGGATCTTGTCGCGGGTTTCCTGTGCCGCTGCCTCCCGGACACCGGTTCCGCGCACCGTCTTGGCTTTTGTTGCTTGAGTCATACCGCTCCTATGGCGGCCGGCAACCTCGTCCTGCCGCCTGAAAGAAACCTGGAACAGCGGCATTCCTCGAACTTTCGTACAGGGAACGCTACATGAATTCGGGATTCTACGGAACTCTCGACGGGTTCGCAACAAATCATAAATAGGTAATTGATTCAATGGGTTGTGGGAGTCGTGTCCGACGTATCGGCACGCATGGAGGAGGCGTGAGCGCTATCTTCACATTTTTATTTTGAGAAACTGCTGCTACCATTCGTTTGTGGAGTACTCACTACATGAAATGTTGATTTCAGGTTGCCGGAGGCCGATGCCGGCAAGCAGGAGATAGACCCATGAACAACGAACTCGACGATGTCTGCGGCGCGCTCGCTGCGCGGACGCCATGGAAATCGCGCGTCGATCCGGGCGGCGCCGAAGCGGGCCCGGCCTTCGACGAACTCATGCCTCGATCGCTGCTGTCGATCGACGTGCACGTGTTGCACGACGTCTCGCGCGCAATGGCGCACGAGGCTTCGCCCGCGACGCGCGTCGCGACACTGCTCGAGTCGGCGCTGCGGGGGGCGGGGGCAACGTGGGGCGTGATCGCGGTGCTGCGCGACGGCGGCTGGGAGGCAGCCGCCGTCGCGACGGCCGCGAACGGACCGCACACCGAGCGGCGGTCGGTCGACCGGCTGCCCGTGCCGATCATTGCCGCCGCCGTGCACCTGCGCAACGGCCTGGTGCTGCGCGATGCGTGCGCCGCCGACCATTGGCGAACGGACGACTATGTGCGCCGCCGCAAGCCGCGCTCGGTGATCTGCGTGCCGATACGGTGCAATGGTGAACTGATCGGTGCGCTGTATCTCGAGCATGGCGACCTGCCGGGCATGTTTACGCCGGCGAAGGCCGCACTGGTCGAGATCATTGCGCCGCATGCCGGATGCGTGCTGGAGAATCTTCGGCTGCGCGACGAGCTGGACGCGCAGCGCGCACGCGTGGGCAGCGTCGAAGCCGCGATGCGCGAAACCCAGTCCGAAATGGACCGCACCAGTCGGCTGACCGCGTACGGAGAGCTTGCGGCGTCGATCGTGCACGAGGTCGCCCAGCCCGTCACGGCGATCGACACGTCCGCGCGTGCCGGGCTGAAATGGCTCGACCGCGGCGCGCCGAACATCGAAGCCGCCCGCGAGATGCTTGCGCACATCTGTGCGTGCACGGTGCGGGCGCGGACCATCATCGGTGCGCTGCGCGCCAGGGCACGGCGCACGGCGCCCGTGTTCGCCGTGTTCGACCTCGCCGATGCGCTGCGCGAGGCGGCGGAGATACTCGAAAGCACGCTGGACGCGATGAAGGTGAACCTGCGCGTCGACGGATGTGCGTCGGCGATACCGATGCGCGGCGAACGCGTGCCGCTGCAGCAGGCCATCATCAGCCTGCTGATGAACGGCGCGGAATCGATGATTGGTACACCTGAAGGAAAGCGTGTCATCGTGCTGACATGCGAATTGGAGCGGAACCTCGTGCGAATCCGGATCGACGACAACGGCGACGGCTTCGATCCGCAGGTGGCCGCGCGCCTGTTCGAACCGCTGTTCACCACCAAGCCGCACGGAATGGGCATGGGGCTGTCCATCTGCAAGTCCATCGTTGAAGCGCACAACGGGCAGCTGGAACTTGCGCCGCGCGAGCACGGCGGCACGCGGGCCACGGTGACACTGCCGGTTTCTTCGATGTGAGCGGGCACGGGCGCGATGTGTCGGGGCGTGAATCGGTGCGCGACCGGTGCACGTCGGGGGAAGGGGCAGGGGGAAACGGACCGGCTGCCTATACGAACGTATGCGGCGACTCATGCCGACGCGTCAGGCGGCTAGCTGCAGATGCTATGGAGCACGCCGACGCGTCACCTTATGCTCGCTTCACCGGTACACGATTCACGTTGACGACGGCTCGACCGACCCGTCAGCGAGTCGGAATCGCGACGCGGCGCGGACGTGATGCGTGCGCATCGTGACGACGCAGGTCGCCGGAACACACGTGCTTGTCGATCCGATACCAGACATCCAAGGAACCCATCATGAAACTCCGACACATCGTCGTCACCGGCGGCCTCGCCGTCGCCCTGATCGCCGGCATGAACTTGCGCGCGTTCGCGGACGAACGACCCGATACGGCCGGCGCGGATGCCGCGCTCACGACGACGCCGGCGGCCGGCACGTCGAAGAAGGCGGTCCGTGCGGCCAATCGCACGTTCTCGCGGTCGGTGCAGAAGGCACTGTCCCATACGAAGGGGCTTGAAGGGAAGCCGATCGTCGTGTTCGGCAACGCGTCGACCGGACGCGTGACGCTGACGGGCCAGGTCGAAAGCGAAGACCTCGATCATCTGGCGGTCGAGGCGGCGCGGAAGGTACGCGGCGTCACGGCGGTGAACAGCCGGATCACGCTGCGCTCGGAAGGCGGCGCCTGAGCGACGGCCGGACGCACCGCCGTGGCCGCTTGCGTGCGTCCGCTTTCACACGACCGATACGACCGACACGACCGGATGGGAGAAACGATGATGGCGACCCTGCCTGAAGCGGACATCATGATTCGCACGTTGATCAATGTCCTCGATCCTTCGCTGGAGCAACGCGATGTTTGCCGGCAAGCGCAGCGCACGCGATACAAGTCGCGCCGCTTCGGCCGGCGCCGGTGCGACGACGACGACACGCGCGCACGTGAAGCCCCGCTTGACGCGATCGAGGTGATCGAGTGCCTGTCGTCGTCCATGATCACCGTTTCATGGAGCGACTCGCGTTCGGGACGGTATACCGAGCAGATCTGGTGCCGCAGCCGCGCACGCGAGCCGGCGGTCTGCGCGTTGACGGGAAGCGCGATCGCGCGCGGCGATCGCGTGTTCCGTCCGCGCTCGAGCGACGTTTGCCTGCCCGCCAACCGGCAACGCATGATTCTCGCGGCAACCATTCAGTCATGCGCCGGCGTATCGGTGCCCGACGCGACCGAGTCGGACGCGTGATGCGCGCGGCGCGAGCGGCGGCCCTACGCGGACGGCACCGTCACGACGATCAGCGCCGCGCCGCGAAGGCGCTCGGCGAGATCGAAGTGAACCGGGCGCTCGCGCCACCAGCGCGCGAACCCGCTGCTCGCGCGATGGCCGACGACGATCATGTCCGGACGGGTGGTCAGCGCGTGGGCGGCGACGGCGTCGGCCGCGCGTCCGAATCGCACGAAGCCGCGCGCGTCGATGCCGTCGTCCGCGAGTTTGACGATCGCGCGTTGAAGTGCGTCGCGCGCGAATTCCTCGAGGCGATGGTGGGCGAGACCGGTGAGCAGTCCGGCCGTCTGCGCGTTCGCGGTCACGGGATCCACGACGGTGACGACGTCGACCGCCGCGGACAGCGCGTGCGACAGCGCCGCACATCGCGCGAGCGCGGCCTGTGCCTCGTCGGTTCCGTCATAGACGAGTAGCATTCTGGAAAGTGCTGACATATTTCGTGTCGAGTAGTAGGTGCCTGGTCGCAACCCCCGCGGCGGATGCGATTGCCTACACTGAACACGCCACGCACGGCGTTTATTCCGTCGCCGTTCGTGCATGGCCGCGACGCGCCGCGAGCGAGGCGGACCCGCGGCGATCGACTTGCCCGCGGCAACGTGCATCAGCCGCCGGCCGCCGAACCCGTGAAGTTGTCCCGCGACGTGCGCGCTGCGCCGCCGCCGAGCGCGATGCGGATTGCCTTGCGCGCACGCGATATCCGGCTCATGACGGTGCCGATCGGGATGTCGAGTGTGTACGCGGCTTCCCTGTAGCTCAGCCCGTCGACGCTGACGAGCAGCAACGCGATGCGCTGCGGTTCGGGCAACCGTTCGACGGCGTCGACGATCTGGCGGACGGCCACGGCGGTCTCCGACGCTGCGCGCGGATCGGCGACCGTTTCCAGCAGTGCGTCGCTGCACTCGAGCAGCAGGCGGTCGCGCCGATTGCGTCGCCGCAACTCGTTGAGCCAGATCGAATGGACGATCGAGAAGACCCAACTGACCGGCGCCGTATCGGACCGCAGTTGATGAACCCGCTCGAGCGCGCGAACGCATGCGCGCTGCACGAGCTCGTCGGCGTCGTGTCGATTCCCGCTCAGACGCAGCGCGAACGACCGCAGACGCGGCAGCATGTCGGGAAGCATCGCTGAAAATTCGGTTGGCTTCATGGGCTGACGGGCGTGCCCCCTACCTGGGGCGAAATGCAGTGACGGCCCGGGCGCTGGCGAGGACGCCGGCGGTGTCCCGCCCGTGCCGGGCCCGACACGAGGGCTGCCGTTCAATGCCCGGAATAGAGTTTCCTCAGCGCGTCGAGCTCGCCGTTCTGTCGCGCCGCCACGAGCTCCTGGCGGACTTCCGAGCGGGTCTTCGCCATCGGTGCGAGCGGCGCCGACTGGGTGGCGGCCTGCACGTCGGAATGTCCGGCGACCGTGTCGGCCGGGGACGCCGCGTAGGCCGATGCAGTCAGCGTGAGCGCGGCGAATGCGAGCGTGATTTTCGAAGTGTTCATGCGGGGCTCCTGAAGAAGGATGGATCGGAACGTATTCGCGTCACCTGATGGCGTCGGGAGCCTGCATGGGCCCGCGGCGTCGTGTTCGTATCAGGTTCCGCCGTGTGTGTATTGAGCCTCCGGGAGGTATCGCGCATGTGTCCGGCGTGCAGCGTTTTGCAATGTCATGTATCCGCCCCGAAGCCCGATACATTCGGATACCCATGGGTGCGTCGGCGCGTAGCGGCAACCGACGGACGCGGTCGGCGCGGTCGATATGCAGCGTCGTTTCCGCGCGGACGCCGACGCACGACCGGCGGTCATGCGCTGTGACGAGGCCGCGCAAGCCGATGAACTGCCGAGCGCGATGCGCACGCAGTTGCATCGGTGAATTGCGACTGGAATAATTGGCGCGTTCGCGTGTTTTCATTGATGCCGGCAGAGTGGGCGATCGTTGGGGCATCGTCCGCATGCGTCGCGGCAACGTGCCCGGCCGCACCATGCGAACGGGGCATCCCGCTTCGAGCGACGGCCGCACCGCGTGCATCGAGATGCCTTCGCGCCGCCACGCGGCCATCCCAGCAAATTCACCAGCGAATATTTCAATGCCCGAGATCAGAATGCCGAACGTGGCGACTTCATCCGACGATCGGAGCGGCCGTGTCGTCTACGTCGTCGACGACGACGAATTCGTGCGTGCCGCGCTCGTCAGCCTGTTGCGCTCGATCGATCTGGCGGTATGCGCGTTTGCGTCGACCGAAGCGTTTCTCGCGGCGCCGAAGGGGACGGGGCCGTCTTGCCTCGTGCTCGACGTGCGATTGCGCGGGCAGAGCGGGATCGCGTTCCAGAAGTCGCTGGTCGAGAATGGCGGCCCGCAGATGCCGATCATCTTCATGACCGGGCATGGCGACATCGCGATGACGGTGAAGGCGATGAAGGCAGGCGCGATGGATTTCCTGACGAAGCCGTTTCATGACCAGGAAATGATCGATGCGGTCGTCGCGGCGCTCGACCGCGACGCGCAGCGGCTGGAGGCCAGCCAGTCGCTGCTCGATCTGCGCGAATGCTGGGAATCGCTGACGCCGCGGGAGCGGGAGGTGCTGCAACACGTCGCGACGGGCCTGATGAACAAGCAGGTCGCCGGCAACATGGGCATCGCCGAGATCACGGCCAAGATCCATCGCGGCCAGGCGATGCGAAAGATGAAGTGTCGTTCCGTCGCGGAACTGGTGCGCAAGATGACCGCGCTCGGCATCGAATTGCCGTCGCGGTAGCGATGGCGCCGTCGGGAGCAAGCCGACCCATACGTAGATATGGTGGCGGTTCGGCGGCGTGACGGTATGCTGGCGACTTGTGTAGCAGTATGGGGCGAGCGTGCTCGTTCCCCAGGCCATAAGCGCGGATGTCTCTTTCACTCTCAGTCACCGATCTCGTAGCGATTGTCGACGACGATCCGTTCGTGCGCGCCGCCGTGAGAAGCTTCGTGCGCGCGCTGGGCGGCGACGCGTGCGAGTTCGCGTCGGCGCCGGCATTCCTCGTGTCCGACCGGGTGGCGCGCACGCGCTGCCTGATCTGCGACATCCAGATGCCCGGGATGGACGGCATCGACGTGCTGTCGCGGATCGAAGCCGCCGGCGCGCGCATTCCGACCATATTCGTCACGGCGTTCGCCACCGTCCGCCAGCGCGAGCGCGTGCGCGCGAGCGCCGCGCTGTGTCTCCTCGAAAAACCGATCGACGCGCGGGAACTCGAAGGGTGGCTCGCCCGCGCGCTCCGGCGCGGCTGACCGTCTGGCGGTTTAGGTTGCCGCGGCGGCAACCTAAACCTTCGTAGGGGGTGAATGGCCGCTCGTTTGATGGTGCACGCCCCCGTGCGCGTGTTTTCATCTGTCCTGTACCGTCCGCCGCGACGGCGACAGGAGAACGAAGATGGCGCACATTCCTACCTTATCGTCAGCGACTGTGTTTGAATCGCGGGCCACGCGCAGCCTGCGTGGCGTTGCCCGCGCAGTGTTCCCGCATCCGCGCGAACTCGTCGTGTGGTCGGTGCGCCTCCTGCTCGTCGCCGGCGTGCCACTGGTCGCGGCCGGCATATACGACGCACGCGCGACGTTCGCGAACGCATTGCGCCCGGTGGCAAGCGAGGGTCTGCTGATCGCCGCCGTCGTGGCGATCCTGTTCGCGCTGGTCGCGGCCGTGCTGTGGTCGTGGCTGCGGATGCTCAGGCTGGATGCGACCGTGCGCGAGCTTGCCGATGCCATCGACAAGCAAGGTATCGAGGCGCTCCCCGATACGTGGGCCGAACGCGGCGCGCCATCGATCTCGACGCTCGCACGCGCGATCAACGGCGCGCACCGCCAGCATGCGGAACGCATGACGGAATTGCTGCACGTGCTGGCCGCCTATGCGCACGACCTGCGCACGCCGCTCACGCGAATGATGCTGCGCAGCGAGATGCTGGATGACGGTGCGCTGCGCGATGCGATCGAGCGCGATCTTGCCGAGATGAGCGAACTGGTCGACGCGAGCCTGGCGTGCGCCCGGCTTCAATGCAGCGTGCCGGAGCCGCCGCGCCGTGTCGACGCGGACGAGATGCTCGGTGTGCTGGTCGACAGCTATCGCGACGCGGGCCTCACCGTCGATCTCGACGGACGGGTCGGGCATCCTCTCGTGACGTTCCCGCACGCGCTGCGCCGCGTGCTTGTCAACCTGATCGACAATGCGTTGCGTTACGGGGGCGACGTCCGCCTGTGTGTATGCGTCGACGCGCGGCACGTGATGCTGACCGTGCTGGATTCGGGGCCGGGTATCGTGCCGACGGAGCTCGAGGCGGTGTTCAAGCCCTGGTACCGCGCGCCGCAGACGGCGGCGCGCGCGCCGGGATCGGGGCTGGGGCTCGCGATCGCCCGCCGGCTCACGCGGGCGATGCAGGGGGACCTGCGACTGAACAATCGCAGCACCGGCGGCCTCGAGGCGACGGTGATACTGCCGCTCGCGCCTGCATGAACGCATCGCCGCGGGCCGTTCATTTCCTCCGATACATTTCGATACGCGAGCGACATACGCCGGATACATGGCGGGCGTCCAATCGGGAAATCGGGCGCGGCATTCCGCTGGATGGCGCGGTCAACTGAAGGACCGGCAGGCCGGCCGGAATTTCGAGACGACAGGAGGCACGATGGCCGATCCCCACACGATGTCCGCGCGCGGCGCATCGTTCGTGCTGCTGGGCGCGCTGTTGACGGCATGCGGATACGGCGCGACGTTCCTGTTGTCGATGCATTTTCGTTCGGCGGGCGGAGGCGACGTCGATACCGGCGTCGCGCTGGTCGAAGCGATGGTCGGCGCGTTGATCGGCCTGCCGCTGGTCGCATGGCTGGCCCATTCGATCGGCACAGCCCGTACCGCTGCGCTGGCCGCACTCGTCGTCGGCGCGGGCGTCGTCGGGTTTGCGCTGATCGACCGCACCGGCTCACTGAGCGTCGTGCCCGGACTGCTGGTCGGCGTCGGCTGGGGCGCGTTCTACCTCGCGGCGCCGATGATGCTAGCCGAGCGCACCGCGGATACCGAACGCGAGCGCTGGTTCCTGCGGTTCGGGTCGTTTCAGATGGCGGGCGTCGGCGGCGGCCCGGCCGTCGCGTCGCTCGCGATACGCAACTGGCACTGGACGACGGGGACGGTGTTCTGCACCGTCGGCGGATTGTGCGCGATGGCCGCCGTCATGCTGGAATGCTTCGGCCGGCTGTCGCCGGCGTCGCTGCCCGCCGCGCGGCCGGTGCGGCCACGATGGAGCTGCGAGATGGCGGCGATCGCCCGCACGCACGCGATCTATCCGATCGCCATCATCGCGCTCGGCTCGAGCGTCTTCTCGGGGCTGATGACGTTCCAGATGTCGATGGCGCAGGAAACCGGCGTGAAGGCCGGAACGTTCTTCGGGCTGTATTCGGCCACGGTGGTCGTCATCCGCTGGCTGCTCGGCGCGCTCGTGATCCGGATGCGCGTCGACGCGACCACGCAGATCCTGCTCGGCTTCATGATCCTGAGCGTCGCGGTGACGTTCGCCGTGCCGCACCATGCGCTCCTTCATTCGGCCAGCGCCGTGCTGCTCGGCACGGGCTACGGCCTCATCTATCCGATCGTCCAGGCGCAGGCCGTCAACAGCGCCGATGCGCGGCATCGGCACGCGGTGCTCACGTGGTTCGTCGCATCGTACTTCGTCGGCGCGTTCGGATTCCCGGCGCTCGGCAGCCTGGTGCTGGTCACCCTGGGCAGGACGATGCTGCTGACGCTCATCGCCGCATGCGGGCTGGCGGCGCTGCTGCTGTCGGTCGTCGAGCACCGCAAGCGAGTGTCGCTCGCGGCGTTCTGAAATCGGCGCAACCGGCGCGGCGCCGGGCCGCCGTTCAGCCGGCGGCGTGCTCGAGAATCGTGCGGACTTCGCCGAGCAGTCCCGGGATGGCGCGATGGCTCGTATGCGCGAGCCGCAGGACGCCGTCGATCGTGCAGGCACCGATGACCTGATCGTCGGCGAATCCGGATGTCACGAACGGACCCCACAGCGCGTCGAGCGATACGCCGTCGTACGTGGCGGCGATGGGTTGATTGCCGAGATTCGACAGCAGGACGTCGAAGGCCAGCACGTTCGACAGGAAGCCGGCCGCGTGTTCGACGCTCGGTCGCGCCGCCATCGCGGTATCCAGCGCCTTCAGCTCCGCCGCGACGCTCGCGCGCGTTTGCGACGGCGCGAGGTCCTGCTTGATCTTGCGGGCCGCTGCCCACAAGTCGACCCCGCGCGGGTAATCGTCGATCGTGACGGTCTGCGTGATGTACACGCCGTTGGCGACACCGGCTTCGCTGGCGAAAGCGCGTACGTCGATCGGCGTGACGGTCCTCAACGCGCGCGCGGCCCAGTCGCTCGACAGGCGCCGGCCCGCTTCATGAACGGCTGCGGCAATCGCGCCATGCACGGTCGTGCACGCTTGCCGGGCGCGCGCGGCGAGGCGACGCGTGGCTTCGGCTGAAAGCGCGACGGCGTCGATGTGCGGCAGCGCCGTCGTATTCGCACGGAACGGCTTCGGCTCCGACGCCGGAACGGGCGCGGGCAGGGTGGCCGCGTCGTTCAGGTCGGCCGCGAGCAGCGTCTCGAGCGACTGCACGAGCGGCAGCGGCGCCGCGGGCTTGCCCGTCAGCGTGCGCAGCAGTTCGTCGATCAGATACGCGGCGCCCATGCCGTCGAGTACGGAGTGATGCGCGACCAGGATCAGCGTCGACGTCGATTCGCGCTGCAACAGTGTCGCGCGCACCAGCGGCGCGGTCGCCCAGTCGAAGCGCGTCGCGATTTCGCGGGCCGTTTCGGTTTGCCACGACGTCGCGTGGTGCTCGATCACGCGCAACGGCACCACGGCGCCGGGTACCGAATGGAACGCCGAATTGTGCTGCGCGTCGGTGGCGATACAGGTGGACAGCAGCGGATGTCTGCGCTGCAGCGCCTGAAAGGCAGCGTGCCATGCGCTGGGCGCAAAGCGCCGGTCGATCTCCGCGACCATCGCGAAATGCGTCGGCCGATTCTGGTCCAGCAACCAGAACAGATGTTCCGTGCTGCCGAGTGCCCGCACGCGCGTGTGCGCGGGCGCCGGACGATCGTCGATTTCCTGCTGCGGGTTCTGCACCGTTTCACTCCCGAAGGGTTGTCTGCCTCAACAGAACACCGCAGGGCGAAGCGTTATTCCCGCTTCGTTTCGGCAATGGCTTTGCCCGGAGCGGCGGATGTGTTTCTCAATGTGTACGCGTCGCGAATGGATACATGACGTTGCAATAGCCCGGCGTCGGGACACATGACCGATACGTGGGCGCGCTCTAATGCATCCCGGCGACGCAATACGTTCTCCGTTCATTCACCCCCATCCAGCACGGTACCGATCATGAGCCAGCAAACCAAAGTCCTGTACACCGGCAAGACTCGCACCACCGGCGGGCGCGACGGCGCGGCCCGCAGTGCCGACGGCCGCCTCGACGTGAAGCTTGCCGGGCCCGGCTCGGCCGCGCCCGGTACGAATCCGGAGCAACTGCTGGCGGCGGGCTGGTCGGCATGCTTCATCGGTGCGATGGGGCTGGCCGCGCAACGGCTGAAGGTTGCGCTGCCGCGCGATACGCACGTCGATGCGGAAATCGATCTGGCCATGGCCGACGGCGCGTACTTCCTGCAGGCCCGGCTGAACGTCAGCGTGCCGGGCGTCGACGCGGACGTCGCGCAGGCGCTGGTCGATGCCGCGCACCAGACGTGCCCGTATTCGAAGGCGACGCGCGGCAACGTCGACGTGGTCGTCACGGTGATCTGACGCGCATCGCGCGCCACGCCGCCGACGCACGGCCGGCGCCCCGTGATCCGGCCTGTCGGGCGACACGCGAGCGCGGATGGAATATCTGCGCCGTCCAGCTGTTTACGTGGGCTGTAGGGGTGTTGCCCGTTCAATTTCGCCTAAACCCATGGATACACATCAGATACGGCCGTTCGTCCGCGTCGGCCGGCTTGCACGTTGCGGAGATCGACGTCGATGACCGCGGCCGAACTGTCCGCCATGCTGCCCGCGATGCTTCCGCGCCTGTGGACGTTCGCGCTGCGCCTCTCCGGCGATCGGCACGACGCGGAGGATCTCGTGCAGTGCGCGTGCGTGCGTGCACTCGAACGCGCGCATCAGTTGCGGCCCGGAACGGCACCGCTCAGCTGGATGTTCTCGATCGTGCAGTCGACCTGGCTCAACGAGCTTCGCGCGCGCAGCGTGCGCCGGCGCTCGGGCATGGACTGGGACGACGACCTGCTCGAAACCATCTCCGATCCCGCCGCGCCGACACTGGAGCAGCAGGCGCTGGATGCGCAGATCGTCAGGGCCGTGCAGCAACTGCCCGAAGCGCAGCGCGCGGTGATGTTGCTGGTGAGCGTGGAAGGACTCAGTTATAGCGAAGCGGCCGACGTGCTCGACGTGCCCATCGGTACGATCATGAGCCGGCTGTCGCGTGCTCGCCAGGCGATCGGTGCGCTGTTCGCCGATCGACACGAACGACCCGTGAAAAGCGCGGCGAACAGTGAGGATCAGGGGGCTTGAAAATGGACGACGTCCTGCTCATGGCATACGTGGACGGAGCGCTCACGTCGCACCAGCGCGCGGAAGTCGACCGGGCGATCCGAACGTCGGTCGAGATCGCGACGCGGGTGGCCTTGCTCGAAGCATCGGTGTTGCCCTATCAGCGCGCGTTTCAGCGTCACCCATGGCTGCCGGTGCCGCAGAGTCTGATCCGGACGGTCGCCGACATCGCGCACGCGCATGCGCCGCCGTCGACGCGGCCGGTCGTCGGCGGCGATCATCGGCAAATCTCGGGTCCAGCGCAGCCCGGCGTACGTGGGCGGCCGTCCACGCCGGTTCGCTCGCGCGTTCGCATGATGGCGCCGTGGCTCGCGGTCGCATTCGTCGCGGGCGCGTTCTGCAGCGCCGCCGTACTGCGCTTCGCGCCGCCACCCGCATCGGTGGTCGCGCGGGCGCGGATGTCGCCGTGGATCATGGCGGCCGTCAATTATCAGCGGCTCTATACGCGCGACACCGTTGCATTCGATTCGGCGAACTTCGCGGCCGCCGCGCAGACGATCGACACGATTCGCCGGGACGACGGACTGGGGATACGGATTCCGGACCTGCGCTCGGCCGGGCTGACGTTCAAACGCATCCAGCGCCTGAATTTCAATCGCAAACCGCTGGTGCAGATCGTCTATCTGCCCGACCAAGGCGCGCCCGTCGCGCTATGCGTGATGAAGGACGAGCGGCCGGACACCGTGCCCGACCGCCAGCAGGTCGGCAACATGGACGTCGTGACGTGGCGGCGCTCGGGAGTCGCGTATGCGCTGATCGCCGCCCCCGGCGACGCGGACCTCGGCGCGCTCGGCGACCGGATCGCCGACAGCGAACCATCGTGACGGCCGGCGCGACGCGCGTGATGCAACCGGCTGCCGACGGAGCCCGGTACAAACCGATACAAACCGGACAAACGCCGGATACGTCGTCCATTTCCAATCTATCCGTGGACGGCCTGACGGATGGCCGTCTGCACGACGCGCGATGCCCGCACCGACGGCGGATCGCGCGACCCATGAACTGAAATCACATACCGTTGGGGGAACCAGGACATGTCAGAGGATTCGATTCCGCGCGAAATTGCCCATGCGAACGGCGCGCCGGTCAGCAACAACGTCAACATCCAGACGGCCGGCGCGCGCGGTCCCGCGCTGCTGCAGGACGTCTGGCTGATCGAAAAGCTCGCGCATTTCGATCGCGAGGTGATCCCGGAGCGCCGCATGCATGCGAAGGGCGCCGGCGCATACGGGACCTTCACCGTGACGCACGACATTTCGCGGTACACGAAGGCGAAGCTCTTCTCCGAAATCGGCAAGCAGACGCCGATGTTCGTGCGCTTCTCGACGGTGGCCGGCGAGCGCGGCGCGGCCGATGCGGAACGCGACATCCGCGGCTTCGCGCTGAAGTTCTATACCGAGGAAGGGAACTGGGATCTGGTCGGCAACAATACGCCGGTGTTCTTCTTTCGCGATCCATTGCGCTTTCCCGACCTCAATCATGCGGTCAAGCGCGACCCGCGCACCGGCATGCGCAGCGCGGAAAACAACTGGGATTTCTGGTCGCTGCTGCCCGAGGCGCTGCACCAGGTGACGATCGTCATGAGCGAGCGCGGCATTCCGCGATCGTACCGGCACATGCACGGGTTCGGCAGCCATACGTACAGCATGATCAATGCGCAGAACGAGCGGACCTGGGTGAAGTTCCATTACCGCTCGCAACAGGGCATCGAGAACCTGACCGACGCGCAGGCGCAAGCGCTGATCGCCCGGGACCGCGAAACCCATCAGCGTGACCTGTTCGACAGCATCGAGGCCGGCAATTTTCCGCGCTGGACGCTGTACATTCAGGTGATGACCGACGCGCAGGCGAAAGCGTTTCGGTTCAACCCGTTCGATCTCACGAAGGTCTGGCCGAAGGCTGAATTTCCGCTGATCGAAGTCGGCGAATTCGAGCTCAACCGCAATCCCGACAATTTCTTCGCCGAGACGGAGCAGGCCGCGTTTTCGCCGGCGAACGTCGTGCCGGGCATCGGCTACTCGCCGGACCGGATGTTGCAGGCGCGCCTGTTTTCGTACGGCGATGCGCAGCGATATCGGCTGGGCGTCAACTTCGCCCAGATCCCGGTGAACGCGCCGCAGTGCCCGTTCCACAGTTATCACCGCGATGGTGCGATGCGCACCGACGGCAATCTCGGCGCGGCGCCGTCGTACTGGCCCAACAGCAAGGGCGCGTGGTCGGACCGGCCGCAGCTCGACGAACCGCCGCTCGAGCTGAACGGCGCGGCCGCGCATTGGGATCATCGCGTCGACGATGATCACTATCAGCAGCCGGGCGACCTGTTCCGGCTGATGGATGCGCGGCAACGCCAGTGCCTGTTCGATACCACCGCACGGCAGCTTGCCGGCGTGTCGGCGGGCATCCGGCAGCGCCACATCGACAACTGCTCGCGGGCCGACCCGGCCTATGGCGCGGGGATCGCCGCGGCGCTCGCGCGACTGGCTGGCGAACGCGAATAGCGGCGGGGATCGGCGCTGCGCGTTCGGCCGCGGCCGGCGCGCGGCAGCGCGGCTGGCGGGCCGGTTCGACACCCCGACGTCACGTCGCCGGCCGCGCGGTGCCGCTCGACGCGCCGCGGCGGTCGGCGACGCACGCGCGAGCGCCGCCCGTCACGAACGCGCGGCCGTCTTTGCTTCCAGCATCTTCACGAGCAGATGGAGCGTCCGATTGACCGGCGTGTCGATGCCTGCCGCGCGCCCGCGCCGCACGACCGCGCCGTTCAGGTGATCGATCTCGCCGGGTCTGCCGCGCGCCAGATCCTGCGCCGTCGACGAATACTGGCCGGGCGGAATCGTCGCTTCGATGTGCTCGACGATCGCGGCCGGCCCGTCGGCGAAATGGATGCCTTCGGCCGCCGCGACCGCGATGCACTCGGCGACGGCCGCACGCATCGTTTCGCGCAACGCATCGCGATGCGACATCTCGCCCAAGGGCAACTGGACGATCGCGGAAATCGCGTTGTACGCGCAATTGAGGATGAACTTGTGCCAGAGCGCCGCGCGCACGTCATCGGCGATCCGGGTCGGAATGGCCGCTGTCCGCAGCACCTGCGCCAGCCGTTCGCTCGACGGCGACGCTTCGATCGCGAGATCGCCGCGGCCATGGTGCAGCAGATGCCCCGGGCCCGCCATCTCGCTGGCGACATAGACCGCCGCGCCAATGACCGGGCCGGCGATCTCCGCGCGCAGCACGGCCGCGTTGTCGACGCCGTTCTGCAGACTGACCACGAGCGCTTGCGGCGCCAGCACGCGGCTCAACGTGCGCGCGGCTTGCGCGGTATCGCCGGACTTCACGCACACGAACACCACGTCGGCCGATGCCGCGGCGTCGATATCGGTCGACGCGTCGGCCGGCACGCGGCGGTCGAACGTGCGCGTCTGGACGCGCAGACCCCGGTCGCGAATCGCGTCGACGTGCAACGGACGACCAATGAAAACCACCTCGTGGCCGTGCAGCGCCAGCATGCCGCCGAAGTAGCAGCCGACCGCGCCGGCGCCCAGAACCGCAAAACGCATGATTGCTCCAGGAGAAGGCGTGAACGTGTCACGCAGGGGCGAGGCGCGCGCAAGCGGCAGGCTCGTGCGCCCTCCATCCTCATGGAACACGCGACGGCGGCCGTTTATTCCCGGCGTCGCACCGGATTCGCGACACGGCGTGCCGACATTGCTCCGCCTGCAGTCCAAATGGAGGTTGCCGAGCGCGGCCTTGAACGGGCGCCGCGGAAAATCGACGCGCAATGGAATGACGTGGGGTGCCCGGGTGTTGTCCATCCGTAGCGCGTCATCGGGTTGGCGCGCGGTTCCCGATTCCTGACTTTTTCGAGATGAACTTTCCAGACTCGCTTCAGATTCCGGCTGTATCCCATCGCCCGCTGACCGGCCGCGATCACCGGACGCTCGCGCTCGCTGCGCTCGGTGGCGCGCTCGAATTTTACGATTTCGTGATTTACGTGTTTTTCGCGACGGTCATCGGTCAATTGTTCTTTCCGCCATCGATTCCCGACTGGCTGCGGCAGTTGCAGACGTTCGGCATTTTCGCGGCGGGTTATCTCGCGCGCCCGCTCGGCGGCGTGGTGCTCGCGCATTTCGGCGATCTCGTCGGCCGCAAACGCATGTTCACGTTGAGCGTGATGATGATGGCGCTGCCGACGTTGACGATGGGGCTGCTGCCGACTTATGCGTCCATCGGCATTGCCGCGCCCGTGCTGCTGCTCCTGTGCCGGTTGTTGCAAGGGGCGGCGGTAGGCGGCGAGGTGCCGGGCGCGTGGGTGTTCGTGGCCGAACACGTGCCGCCGCGCCATGTCGGCTATGCGTGCGGCCTGCTGACCGGCGGCCTGACGCTCGGCATCCTGCTTGGCTCGCTGATCGCGTCGACGATCAATCGTCATTATTCGCCGGCGGAGATCGGCGCGTATGCGTGGCGACTGCCTTTCGTCGTCGGCGGCCTGTTCGGGATTGTGTCGGCGTTGCTGCGACGCTGGCTCGACGAGACGCCCGTATTCGTCGAAATGAAGCGGAGCCGGTCGCTGACCCGCGAAGTGCCGCTGAAAGCCGTGCTGCGCGATCACGGGCGGGCCGTGCTGGTATCGATGATCCTCACGTGGACGCTCACCGCCGCGATCGTCGTCGTGATCCTGATGACGCCGACCCTCGTCGCCAGGCAATTTCACATCGCGCCCGCGCTTGCGCTGCAGGCCAATTCGGCCGCGACGTTCTGCCTGACGATCGGATGCATCGTCGCCGGTTCGATCGCGGGACGGTTCGGCACCGGCCGCACGATCTTCGTCGGCTGCCTGATGCTCGGTGGGTCGTACTGGCTGATGGCGTCGCGACTCGCCGTCGATCCGTCGCTGCTGTTGCCGCTTTACGCGCTATGCGGCTTCTGCGTCGGGGCGGTCGCGGCGATTCCGGTCGCGATGGTCCACGCGTTTCCGGCGGCCGTGCGCTTTTCCGGGATCTCGTTCTCGTACAACGTCGCCTATGCGGTGTTCGGCGGTCTCACGCCGGTGTTCGTCTCGGTACTGCTGAAGTCGCATCCGCACGCGCCGGAACTGTATGTGGGCGCGCTGTGCGTGGCGGGTGCGCTGACGGGCATCATGCTGCGGCCTGCACGGTAAGCGGCGCGCCGGAACAATAGGAACAGGGAGATCCGGCGGTGACGACCGTTCGCGGCAGGCGGGCGGCGCAGCCGCGATCGCTCGATTGGACCGCGGCGCGCCAGTACCTTACGATCCACGACATCCTCACCGTGGAGCGACCTCATGCTGTCCGAAGACGAACTGGCGCTGCTCGACGCGATCCGCGCCACCGGCAGCCTGTCGCGGGCCGCCGCGCGGCTCGGCAAGGCGCCGTCGACGGTGTCGCACGCGGCGCGCCAGCTCGAAACGCGCTTCGACGCGCTGCTGTTCGACCGCCGCGGCTACCGGCTGCAGCTCACGCCGGCCGGACAATTGCTGGCCGACGAGGCGGCGCGGCTGGCGCTCGACGTCGCCCGGCTGACGCAGCGCGTGCGGCAGGTCGCGAGCGGCTGGGAGGACCGGCTGTGGATCGTCAGCGACGAGGTGCTGGAGTTCGATACGCTGCTGCCGGTCGTCCGCGCGTTCGATGCGCTCGATTCGGGCGTGTCGCTGCGCTTCACGCACGAGGTGCTCGGCGGCACCTGGGAAGCGTTGCGCGACGGCCGCGCGGATCTGGTCGTCGGCGCGACCAATGAGCCGCCGGCGATTCCGGGCCTCAAGTGGTTCGAACTCGGCGCGATGGAGTGGGTGTTCGCGGTGTCGCCGCGCCATCCGCTGGCGTCCGTGGGCGGGGTGCTGACGCGCGACGCGATCGGTGCGCACCGATCGGTCGTCGTCGCCGATTCGTCGCGGCGCGCGGCCGGCCGCGCGTACGGGCTGCTCGGCGGGCAGGCGGTGCTCGCGGTGCCGTCGATGCGCGCGAAGATCCTCGCGCAGCGCGATGCGCTCGGCGTCGGCTGGGTGCCGCGCCGGCGCGTCGCGTCGCTGCTCGCGCGCGGCGAACTGGTCGAGAAACAGACAGCCGACCCGCGCGAGCCGAACCTGCTGTATGTCGCATGGCACGACGACCGCGACGGCCGCGCGCTGCAATGGTGGCTGGAGCAATTGCGCGAGCCGCGGCTCGCGCAGCGGCTGCTCGACGGGATCGACGTCGTCGGCTGAACCTGCTCGCGCCAACATGTTCGATGTTTTCGAACATGTTCGTCGCGCCGGTCGTACGGCAAGGCCCGGCGCCGCGCGCATCCTGTGTTCACGGTCAACTCACCGGTTCACAGGAGAACATCATGCAACGCTTCGAAGGAAAGACGGTCCTCGTCACGGGCGGCAACAGCGGCATCGGCCTGGCGGCCGCCCGCGCATTCGCGGCCGAAGGCGCGCGGGTCATCATCACCGGGCGCGACGCCGACACGCTGGAAGCGGCCCGCCAAACGCTCGGCGAAGGCGCGCTCGCGATTCGCAACGAAGCCGGCAGCGTCGCGTCGGCCCGTGCGCTGGCCGACGCGCTCGCCACCGCCGGCGTGCGGCTCGACGCCGTGTTCGTCAACGCGGGCGTCGCGAAACTCGCGCCGTTCGCCGACAGCGACGAAGCGATGTGGGATCTCGTGTTCGACACCAACGTGAAGGGCGCGTATTTCCAGATCCAGTCGCTGGTGCCGCTGCTGAACCGCGGCGCATCGATCGTGATCAACGGCTCGATCAACGCGCATGTCGGGATGCCCGGCTCGTCGGTGTACGCGGCCAGCAAGGCGGCCGTCAATTCGTTCGCGAAGACGCTGTCGACGGAACTGCTGCCGCACGGCGTGCGCGTGAACGTGGTGAGCCCCGGGCCGGTGCAGACGCCGCTGTACGGCAAGCTCGGGCTCGATGCGGCGACGCTCGACGCGACGGCCGACAAGATCAAGGGCCTCGTGCCGATCGGCCGGTTCGGCACGCCGGACGAAATCGCGTCGACGGTGCTGCACCTGAGCGCGCCGGAATCCGCGTTCATCGTCGGCGCGGAAATCATCGCGTCGGGCGGGATGGGGCTGCTCTGAGCGGTGAGGCGGGCGGGGACCGTAACCGGCCCCCGTCACCTGCACCTATCGGGACGCACAGGCGCCGCGTGTATCGTCGCCGGTTCCCAGTTGCGTCACCGTCAACCCCGAAAACGTCGCGCGGCCCTGTTCGGCAAACACGGCCACGCGATCCGCGTCGAGCGGCGGAAAGAGCAGGTCCGTCAGCGCGACGCGGCCGCCGTTCGCGAACACTTCGACCGAGCCGCGATCGACGACGATTTCGAGTCGCAGTTGCCCGCGTTCGAGCGGCAGATCGACGATATGCTCGCGGCTGAACGTGCCGGCGAAATTCGCTTCGCCGGATCGCGAGCGGTCGAGCGTCAGCGTGCGCTTCGCGGTGTCGTACACGATCCGGGTGCCGATCGACCCGTCGGCCGAACGCCGCACGATCAGCCCCGCGCGCGCGGCACGCTGCGGCGAGAGCGTCACCGTGATGCGCTGGACGACGCCACGTGTGGCGGCCGACAGTGGGCGGGTAGCGGAGTCGACCGTGACGTCGCCTTCATGCACGGCCGGCCGGCCGTCGGCCCATGCGTCGAAGGCGGCGGCCGGCGCGACGATCAGGGTCGGCTCGCCGTCGATCGCCTTCAGCGACAGTTCGCGCGGCAGCGTGGTCGCGCCACGCCACGGGGTGGTCGGCACTTTTGCCGCGTAATCCCAGTTGCTCATCCAGGCGATCGCGACCGGCCGGGCGCCGGGTGCGCCGGAGAACGTGCCGGCCGCGTAGAAGTCGGCACCGTGATCGACCCAGCGGAATCGCGCGGGATCGGAGCCGGCGGGCGCGACGCGGTCGGGCGTGAACGTGCGGCCGTCGAAATCGCCGACGAAATACATGGCCCCGGAACCGCCCGCGATCGACCACGGATTCACGTTGACGATCATTACCCATTTGATTCGCTTCGGATCGCCGTCGAGCGGCAGCGGTATGAGGTCCGGCATTTCCCACAGCGCGCCCGCATGCGGCACGTCCGGCAGCGTGAAGTCGCTGAGGAACGACCAGTGGATCAGGTCGTCGGAACGATAGAGCTTCACGACGTGCGCATCGGCGACGACCGTCGTCATCAACCAGTAGCCGCCCGCCGCATACCACGACACTTTCGGGTCACGAAATTGCTTCGATTCCGGATCGAGCGTCAGCACCGGGTTGTGCGCATACGGCTGCCAGGTCGTGCCCTGGTCGAGGCTGTACGCGAGCGACTGTGCCTGTATGCCCGGTGCGTGACCCGAGCCGGGCTTGTAGACGCTCGTATAGAGCGCGACGAGCGGCGTGTGGCCCGGTGTGCCGAGACCGGACGTGTTCAGCGTATCGGCGACGATCGAGCCGGAGAAGATTTCCTCGGTGGCGTTCGCGCGCATCGCGACCGGCTGCTCGCGCCAGTGGACGAGGTCGGTGCTGGTTGCGTGGCCCCACGACATGTTGCCCCAGTCGTTGCCGAGCGGGTTGTACTGATAGAACAGGTGATAGCGGCCGTTCGCGTAGACGAGCCCGTTCGGGTCGTTCATCCAGTTGCGCTGCGGCGTGTAGTGGAGGGCGGGCCGCCACTGCGGCGTGCCGTTGTCGGCCGGCGTATGGCAGGGCGTGGCGACGGCCTGCGTGCAGGCCATGCAGGCGAGCAGCAGCCGGATGAGGCGGACGGAAAAGCGGAAAGACGTCGATTTCATGCGGTGCCGGAGGCGCTTCGTCGGACGAAGCGGGAAAGGAGGGCGCAGGCCGCCTGCAACGGCGGCATGCGCAACGGTCAAAAGAAAGTCGAAAAAAAGCGGAGGCGCGCACGCGGCACGCGCGATACGCGACTCCTGAACCTCGTGCCTTTGTCGACGATGGTTATTTTCGGTTGCTTAATTGGCCTGGCCGTTGCCGTCGTTGTGGCCGGCCCCCGTCGCCGGCAGGTTCGACGGGATGTCGCCGTAGCCGCCGAGGCCGCCGCGTCCATACGTGCGGTCGACCGCCGTCGACGTGCCGTTGATGTTCACCTTCACCGTCGGCGCGAGCGTGCCGCCGCGGCGCGGGCCGATCGCGTCGATGAACGACTCGACGAGCCCGCCCGGCATCACGTAGTGCGAATACGACTGGAATTCGCGCGGGTTCTGGTTCGGGTCCTGCGCATACGGTGCGCCGGCCGGTGCGGAGAAGTCGGTCGGGTTGCCGAGCACGAGGCCGCTGCCGCCGTTCAGCGGCAGGTAATCGCTGCGGATGCCGTTGCCGACGAAGCCGTACACGCCGTCCGGGCCGTCGACGCCGGCTGCCATCGTCGTGCGGTGGCTGATCGTGAACAGGTAGTACTTGCCGTCCTTCAGGTAGATCTGCGGGCGCTCGGTCTGGTCGTCGACGCAGTTCGCCGACAGGATCGGCGGCAGGAACTTCCACTCGGTCAGTTGCGGGTTCGTCGCGACCGCGAGGCCGACGTTGGCCTTTTGATACACTGCGCCCGAATTCATCACCGCGTTGAGATCTTCGCGGTTCGGATCGTTCGGCGCATAGCCGAGATCGGCCTCGGTGCAGGTGCGTGCGCCGCGCGGGCCGCCGGTGTTGCCTTCGAACACCATGTAGGTCTTGCCCGGATGCGCGGGGTCGGTGAACACGAACGGATCGCGGAACGAGAAGTAGGTGTTCTGCTGGCCGGTCTGGTAGTAGTTGCCGTCCGGCTGCAGCAGCGCCTTGTGATCGCCGAAGCCGGTGAACCATACATGCTTGTCGTCGGCGTGGATGTTGCCGTCGGCGCGCGTGATGATCGCCTGCGGCGGCGTGATGTCGGCGCCGCCGGGGGCCGAGCGGTTGAACGACGTCGCGGTGTAGTACAGGCTGACGTTGCTGCCGTTCGTGAGGCGCGCGGAGCCCGACCATTCGGCGTTGTTGGTCATCGGCGCGGTGCCGAACACCCGGGCGCTCGCGCCGTCCGGGAACAGGTGGCCGCCCCAGGTCCAGCCGCCGTTCGCGGGGCGTTGCGACGCGGGGATGCCGGCGCGGCGATAGAAGAAGCCGATGCGGGCGTGGACGTGACGGTCGTCGAACGTGTAGCCCGCGTGCGGATCGGCGGTGAGCGAGAAGATCACCTCCCAGCCCTTGTAGCTGAGCTGGTTCGCGCGCAGGTCGGCCAGCGGCCACGTGTCCCACACCCACACGTTCGAGTTGATGAGCGGGAAGTCCTGCGGGATGTCCGGCATCGTCAGCGCTTGCGGCAGCGAGTTCTTGTCGGCGCCGGCGGTGTGCGACTGGGCGACGATCTGGCGGATGTCCGCGCGCGTCCAGCGCATCGTGAAGTTGCCTTCGGGATCGTAGGCTTGCTGCGTATGGGGCGTGGGCACGGGCGCGCCCGTGCCGCCGGACTGCGCGTGCGCGACGGACGCGAAGGCGGCGAGTGCGCCGCCAGCGAGCAGCAAACGTTTGGCCGCGATCGGGCGGAAAAGGGGAAAGTATGTCATCTCGTCGTTGTTTCCTTGGCAGGTGAAAATGAACGGCTGAGTGGGCATCGATGTCCAAACCGGTTTGGATGCTATTTCAAACCGGTTTGGAACGCAAAAGATATTTATTTGACGGTAATGATTACTCAATGGAAATAATTACCCGGTCGGCGCATCCCGGACCTCGGGCGGCCGGGCGGATCGGCGAATGCGAGGAATGACGGTGAAGGTGAATCTGAAGGCGCTGTCGGACGCGCTGGGTCTGTCGCGGACGACGGTCAGCCGCGCGTTGAACGGTTACGACGACGTCAGCGAGGCGACGCGCGAGCGCGTGGCGAAGGCCGCGCGCGAAATGGGCTACGTGGCCGATCCGACCGCGCGCCGGCTGGCGACCGGCCGGGCCGACATGATCGGCATCGTCTATCCGTTCGGCGCCGGCGATCTCGGCGATCCACGGTTCGGCGAGGTCGTCGCGGGCATCACCGAGCGGCTCGCCGAGCGCAATCTCGATTTCATCATCGCGTCGGCGCGACCGAACGCGGAACTGGACACCTATCGGCGCATCGTCGACGGCAAGCTCGTCGACGGGCTGATCGTCGCGCGCACGCAGGTGGACGATCCGCGTCTCGCGTACCTGCAAGCGAGCGCGTTTCCGTATGTCGCGTACGGCCGCACGCAGGCGGCCGGCCCGTATGCGTGGTTCGACTTCGACAACGAGGCGGGCGCGCGCGACGCGGCGCGCCGGCTGATCGGCTTCGGGCATCGGCGCATCGCGATGATCAGCGCGCCGCTGACGCTGAATTTCGCCGCGCAGCGGCGCGCCGGTTATCTGTCGGCATTGCGCGAAGCCGGTATCCAGGCCGATCCGGCGCTGCTCGTCGAGTGCGCGTTTACGCACGACGGCGGCCAGCAGGCGGCGCGGGCGCTGCTCACGCGCGCCGAACCGCCGACCGCGCTGCTGGTCGACAACAACATCGCGGGCGGCGGCGCGTTTCGCGCGCTGGTCGACAGCGGGCTGCGCCTGGGCGCCGATATGTCGCTGATCGTCTACGACGGCGTGCCGCCCGATATCGCGCACCCGTATCGTGTCACGGCGGTCGTGCAGCCGACCGGGCACGCCTCGGGCCGCGCGCTGGCGGAGCTGATGCTGCGGCTGCTGGACGACGGCGTGCGCGATCACCGGCTCGAAGCGCCAGTCATCGAAGCGGGGGACACGGACGGGCCTGTGCGCGGGTAGCCGTCGGGAGCCGGCGCGGCTGCAGCGGCCGGCTGCTGCGGGCAAACGGCGAAGGGCGGCGACGGCGATGCCGGACTCCGCCCCCCGTCGAAAAGGCCATGACGACGGCAGGGGCGAATACGCGTTCCTCTAGACGACCGGTCTAATTCGCGGCTATCATCCGTCCTTGTGAATGCGGCGACGTCCCCGGCAGCTTCATGTCGCGAGACGCCGTCGTTTTATTTCGGCTACTTCTAGACGACTGGTCTAATAGGTGTATATCGCATGCGGATGAATGAATCGCACGTTGCCGCGCGCGGGCGGACTAACCATCAGGCGCGCCGCGCCGACGTGCGGCTCCGTTCCCCCGTTCATTTTCGAAGGAGTGTCCGATCATGAAGATTCTGGTTGTCCTGACCTCGCACGACACGCTCGGCGACACCGGCAAGAAAACCGGCTTCTGGCTCGAGGAACTGGCCGCGCCGTACTACACGTTCAAGGATGCGGGCGTCGAGCTGACGCTCGCGTCGCCGAAGGGCGGCCAGCCGCCGCTCGACCCGAAGAGCAGCGACCCGACGGCCCAGACCGACGCGACGCGCCGCTTCGACGCCGATGCGGCGGCCCAGGCCGAACTCGCGTCGACGCGCAAGCTGGCCGACGTGTCGGCGGACGACTACGACGCGGTGTTCTACCCGGGCGGCCATGGCCCGCTGTGGGATCTCGCCGAGGATCTGCATTCGATCGGCCTGATCGAGCGCACGCTCGCGGCCGGCAAGCCGGTCGCGGCGGTCTGCCACGCGCCGGGCGTGCTGCGCCACGTGAAGAACCCGCAGACCGGCGAGTCGGTCGTGCGCGGCAAGCGCGCGACGGGTTTCACCAATAGCGAGGAAGCGGCGGTCGAGCTGACCGAAGTCGTGCCGTTCCTCGTCGAGGACATGCTGAAGACCAACGGCGCTGAATTCGAGCGCAGCGCCGACTGGGCGCCGCATGTCGTCACCGACGGGCTGCTGATCACCGGGCAGAACCCGGCGTCGTCGGCGCCCGCGGCCGAAGCGCTGCTCGCGAAGCTCGGCCACCGCTGAACACATGGCGCCGGCCCGGCCGGCGCCGCGTCCTTGCCGTCGCCGGGCGCAGCCGGCCCGCCGACGGCCCGCATCGTTGCGCCGTGCGCCCCGCACGACGCATTCCCCGTTTTGCAGGACCCAATCAAGGAGTCGTGGATGTCTGCCCTGTTCGAACCGTTCAAACTCAAGGATGTCACGCTGCGCAACCGCATCGCGGTGCCGCCGATGTGCCAGTACGTCGCCGAAGACGGCGTCGTCAACGACTGGCATCACGTGCATCTGGCCGGCATCGCGCGCGGCGGCGCGGGCCTCGTGATCGCGGAGGCGACGGCCGTGTCGCCGGAAGGCCGCATCACGCCGGGCTGCGCGGGGTTGTGGAACGACGCGCAGGCCGAAGCCTTCGCGCCGTCGGTCGCGGCGATCAAGGCGGCCGGCGCGGTGCCCGGCATCCAGATCGCGCACGCGGGCCGCAAGGCCAGCGCGAACCGCCCGTGGGAAGGCGACGACCATATCGCCGACGGCGATCCGCGCGGCTGGCAGACCATCGCCCCGTCGGCCGTGCCGTTCGGCGCGCACCTGCCGAAGGTGCCGCGCGAAATGACGCACGACGACATCGCCCGCGTGCAGGCCGATTTCGTCGCGGCGGCGCGGCGTGCGCGCGACCTCGGTTTCGAATGGCTGGAACTGCACTTCGCGCACGGCTATCTCGGCCAGAGCTTCTTCTCGGTGCACTCGAACCGGCGCACCGACGAATACGGCGGTTCGGCCGACAACCGCGGCCGCTTCCTCGTCGACACGCTCGCGGCCGTTCGCAAGGTCTGGCCCGAGCATTTGCCGCTGACCGCGCGCCTCGGCGTGATCGAATACGACGGCCGCGACGAAGAGACGCTCGCCGAGTCGATCGCGCTCACGCAGCGGATGAAGCTCGAAGGGCTCGACATGCTGAGCGTGTCGGTCGGCTTCTCGACGCCCGACGCGCAGATTCCGTGGGGGCCGGCGTTCCTGGCGCCGGTCGCCGAACGCGTGCGCCGCGAGGCCGGCTTGCCGGTGTCGTCCGCATGGGGAATCGATACGCCGCAACTGGCGAACCGCGTGGTGGCGCAGGAACAGCTCGATCTCGTGATGGTCGGCCGAGCGCACCTGGCCGACCCGCACTGGCCGTACTACGCGGCCAAGCAGCTCGGCGTCGAGCGTCCGTCGTGGACGCTGCCCGCGCCGTACGCGCACTGGCTCGAGCGCTACCGGATCGCCGACAAGGTGGCCTGAGCGGCGCGCGTCGACGCGGCGTCGGGTGGTCTGCGCATCGAGCGCGCGTGCCGCCGATCCGGCGCCGATGGATAGAATGGCGGTTCGTCCGGGCGATTGCCTGGGCGAACCGCCATTTTTTCATTTCGACAGAGGTGCCATGGGCGCACATGTCCCGTCGTCTTCCGATTCCGCCGCGCGGCCGCGCGCCCAGCAGGTCGCCCGCATCGCGCTGTATGCGGCGCTGCTCGTGCTCGCGCTGTGGGTGATCCGCGACTTCCTTCCCGCCATCGCATGGGCGTGCGTGATCGCCATCGCGATGTGGCCGCTGCTGAAGTGCTTCGAATCGCACCGGCTGTTCCGCAATCGGCCGACGCTGATCGCGACCGTCATCACGGCAGCGATCTCGCTGCTCGTGGTGCTGCCGGTGGCGGTCGCGACGACCCAGGCGATCGCGCAGGCGCACGACCTGCGCGAGTGGCTGCACACGATCCAGGACAACGGCATCCCGCTGCCGGACGTGATCGGCCGGTTGCCGTACGGCGCCGCGCAGATCACCGAATGGTGGCAGGCCAATCTCGGCCATCCGCTGCATGCGGCCACCGCGATGCACGGCGTCAATAGCGAGAAATTCATCGCGTTCGGCCGGCAATTCGGCACGAAGCTCGCGCACGTGCTGCTCGAATTCGGTTTCATGCTCGTCACGCTGTTCGTGATCCTGCGCGCCGGCCACAAGCTGTCGGGCGCGTTGCTGCAGGGCGCGCGGCGTGCGTTCGGGCGTAACGGCGCGGAACTGATCGAGCGCATGGTCGCGGCCGTGTACGGCACGGTGACGGGGCTCGTCGTCGTCGGGCTCGGCGAGGGCGCGCTGCTCGGCATCGCCTACGCGCTCGCGGGCGTGCCGCACGCGGCGCTGCTCGGGCTCGTCACGGCCGTCGCCGCGATGCTGCCGTTCTGCGCGCCGGTCGTGTTCTGCGGCGCGGCGCTCTGGCTGTTCGTGCAGGGGGCGACCATGTGGGCCGTCGCGATCGCGGCGCTCGGGTTCGTCGTCGTGTTCGTCGCCGAGCATTTCGTGCGGCCGGTGCTGATCGGCGGTTCGACGCGGCTGCCGTTCCTGCTCGTGCTGTTCGGCATCCTCGGCGGCGCCGAGACGTTCGGCTTGATCGGGCTGTTCGTCGGCCCCGCGCTGATGACGGTGCTGACGATGCTGTGGGCCGAATGGATCGCCTGATCGCGCATGCCGTTGCACTGGTTCGATACGACGGTGCGGCGATGCGGATGCGCATGCGCGCGCGCCGGCTGCAACGATTGATGACGATTCGGCCGGCGCGAAGGCCTGCAAACGCAGGGATTCGGATAAAGATCTCTACATTTCTTTTCGATCCGGACCCAAAGGTCGAGTAGCATGGGGCTTTCGATCACGCCGGTATGGCGCAGCAGATTTCCCGAGCATGCGATTGTTTCCGATGTCCCGTCCCGCAGCGACGCTGTCCCTGGCCGCCGGCTGCCTGATGTTGCATGGCTGTGCGTGGTTCGACTCGTGGCTGCCGTTCTCGTATTCGCGTACGCCGCTTGCACGGGCCGCGTCGCGGCACGGCGCGACGCGCGCCGACGTCGTCCGCGTCGCCGGCAACCCGCGCAGCGTCTGGATGGTCCGTAACGGCGGCGGCGTCTGCTACAACTACTTTATCGAGCACGGCAACGATCACCGCGCGTACTTCGTCGTGTTCGACAAGGCCGGCGTCGTCACGCAGTCCGGCTTCGATACCTGCATGGACGCCGATCGCAAGGGCACGCTCCAGTCCGGCAAGCGCGCGTCGCGCTAGGGCGGCGGCCACGCGCGGCGCGAGCGCGTCATCCGGCCGTCACGCTATCGTGTCGACCACGCCGCCGTCGACGCGCAATGCCGCGCCGGTCGTGGCCGACGCCTGCGGCGAGCATACGTACACGACCAGGTTCGCGACTTCCTCCGTCGTCGCCGGCCGCTGGATGATCGAGCTCGCGCGTTCGCTGCGCACGAACTCCACGGCAATGTCGTCGATGCTGCGGCCCGTTTCGTCGGCCTGCGCCTTCAGCATCTCGCGCACGCCTTCCGACATCGTCGGCCCCGGCAGCACCGAATTGACGGTCACGCGGGTGCCCGCCGCGAGCTTCGCGAGGCCGCGCGCGATCGACAACTGCGCGGTTTTCGTGAACCCGTAATGAATCATGTCGACGGGGATGTTCAGGCCCGATTCCGACGAAATGAACACGATGCGCCCGGCATTGCGTTCGATCATCCCTTTGAGGTAATGCCGCGCGAGCCGCACGCCGGACATCACGTTGATCTGGAAAAAATGTTCCCATTCGGCGTCGTCGATGTCGAAGAACGCCTTCAGGCCGTAGATGCCCGCGTTGTTGACGAGAATGTCGGCGTTCGGCGTGTGCTGCGTGACGCGCGCGACGCCGGCCGCGTCGGACAGGTCGGCGGCGACGCCGTCGAAGCTTGCGCCGGGCACGGCGTCGCGCAGTTTCCCGAGCGCGGACTGCACCGACGTGTCGCTGCGGCCGTTGACGACGACGTGCGCGCCGGCGCGCGCGAGCCCTTCGGCGATCGCGAAGCCGATGCCGGCGGTGGAAGCGGTGACGACCGCGGTCTTGCCTTTCAGATCGATCTGCATGTGTGTACCGGTGGGAAGAGGACGCGGAACCCGCCGCGTCTGCCGCGGCGGCCGAATTCAAAGCTTAGGCGATCCAGCCGCGAAGCGTCGGCTCGCTGTTGCGCGGCGCCGCACAGTCTTGTACGGTGAGCGTTCGCCGTTCGAACCGGGAGCCCGCCGCGTGAGCCGTACCGCCAACCGATCCGCCGTACCGTCGCCGTTCTGGCGCGATACCGCGCTGCCGTTCATCGAGGCGCGCACCGTCGACGACGGGCGCGCGATCTGCTACGCGAAGCACACGCACGACACGTTTTCGGTGGGCGCGATCGTCGGCGGCACGAGCACGTACGTGAACGGCGCGACGCACGCACACGTCGGGCGCGGCGTGCTCGTGATCATCGATCCGGAGCAGGTGCACGCATGCAATCCGTACGGTGCCGATGCGTGGGCGTACCGGATGGTCTATGTCGACGTGCCGTGGCTCGCGCGGCTGCAACATTCGCTGGGCCGCGATCCGAACCGCGATTTTCACGGGTTTTCGCCGAAGTTGACCGAGCGCGGCGATCTGTTCGCGCAATTTGGCGGCTTCTACCGCACGCTGGTGTCGCCCGCCACCGATGCGCTCGGCAAGGAGAGCGCGGCGGTCGAATTCTTCACGGCACTGCACGGCGCGCTCGACCGCGAACTGCCCGACCCACGGCCCGGAGACGACAACGCCAAGCTCGCGCGCGCGGCCGACTACATCGCCGCCCATTGCCGCGAGGCCATCACGCTCGATGCGATCTGCGCGGCGGCCGACCTGTCGCCGTCGTACCTGATCCGCGCGTTCAATGCGCGTTACGGGATGACGCCGCATGCGTTCCTGATCGATCGGCGCGTGAAGTACGGCCGCACCGAGTTGCGCCGCGGCCGGCCGATCGCCGAAGTCGCACTCGACGCCGGCTTTGCGGATCAGGCGCATTTCCAGCGCGCCTTTCGGCGGATCGCGGCCGCGACGCCGGGGCAGTACCGCGGCGCGAGGCGCTGAACGCAACGGTGTCTACACGTCGAGCAGAAACAGCGCGCTGCCCGCGAGCAGCAGCGCCATCAGCCGGTTGAACACGCGCATGCGCCGCGCGTTCGCGAGCCGGTGCCGCAGCGACGCGCCCGCATAACCCCAGCATGCGATCGACGCGAAGCAGATCACCAGATACAGCGCGGCGAACTGCCAGACCTGCGCGCGGTCGCCGTCGGCCGCATACGCGCCCATCGCGGCCACGCACGCGAGCCACGCCTTCGGATTGAGCCACTGCATCGCCGCGCCGGCCGCCGCCGACGGGCCGGCCACGTCCGGATCGGCCGCGAGCCGGCCGTCGTCGAGCGCGAGCCGCAGCGCCAGGTAAAGCAGGAACGCGATCCCCCACCACTGCGTGGCCGTCGTCAGTGCGGGCCAGCGCGCGAGCGCCGCGTGCAGGCCGAGGCCGATCAGCAGGAACAGCGCGACGAAGCCTAGCGTGGCGCCGGCCGCGTAGCGCAGGCTCGCGCCGAGGCCATGGCGCGCGCCCGCGCTGAGCGCGACGATGTTGACGGGACCGGGGGTGATCGACGAGGCGAGCGCGAACGCGGCCATCGAAACCAGCATGCTCATCAGGTGTCTCCATGCGACATGTCGAAAGTCGCATCGAGACTACGGGCGCGGCGTCGGCCCGTATTGAAGAAAACTGCCCTCGGCGGTGCTGCCGGGATTCACGTCGTGCTGAACCGCGCGCAGCGCTCACGGGCCGACCGAAAGCGATAGGGCGCAGGCGTTGCGGCCGAAGCCATCCAGTCTCACTTCACGGATGGGCAGTAGTCGCGAGCGCGTCGAACGCGTCGGCTTCCGGAAGCCGGCGCCACGACTCCGGGCCTGCGTCGATTTCTTCGACCGTCAGCAGACACGCATCGAGTTCCCGCTGCAACTGGACGTGATCGATCGACTGACCGATGAACACGATTTCCTGCCGGCAATCGCCTGTCGGCTCTTCCCATTTTTTCAGCACACCGTCGCGACGATAGTCGTCGTGCGGCCAGTCCGACGGGGGCGTAAACCGCCACCATCGGCCAACGTAGCCCCACTGGAACGCGTCGCCGGCCTGCACGAGCATGGCGGTTTCGGCATAGCGGTGCGCAGCCCACACATATCCCTTGCAGCGAAGCAGCCGGCCGTTGGTCCAGGGGCGACGCAGCCACGCGAGCAGGCGCGCCGGATGAAACGGCGCACGTTCGCGATAGACCCACGATGCGATTCCGTATGTATCCGATTCCGACGGGCGCTCGTCGGCCTGCATGCGTTGCATCCATCCCGGAGATTCGACGAGTGCCGGTAGATCGAAGCGCCGCGTATCGAGGACGTCCGACGGATCGATCCCGCCGTGCTGCATCGGCAGGATTCGCGCGGACGGATTCAGCGATGCAAGGACTGCGCGCAGCCTGTCGAAACCCGCGTCGCCGATCCGGTCGAGTCGGCTCACGAGGATCACGTTCGCATATTCGACTTGTTCGATCAGCAGGTCCGACAGCGTGCGCGGTGGACCGGTGCCGCTGCCGTTCGCGAGCGGGGCGTCGCGCGTGACCGGTTCGACCGACGCGATCATGTCCTCGAACGTCTCGCCGTTGACCACCGTGACGAGCGTGTCCAGCCGCGCGAGTTCGCTGAGGCTGAAACCGTCCCGATCGAGAAACGCGAACGTCTCCGCAACCGGCATCGGCTCCGAGATGCCGGTCGACTCGATCAGCAGATAATCGAAGCGATGCTGCCGCGCAAGCGTGCTGATCTGCTCGAGCAAATCGGCGCGCAGCGTACAGCAGATGCAACCGTTGCTCATTTCGACCAGTTCGTCCTCGCCTCGATGCAGCTCGACGTTGCGCCGCACGTCGTCGGCGTCAACGTTGACTTCGCTCATGTCGTTGACGATCACGGCGACCTTCAGGCCGGCGCGATTGCGCAGGATATGGTTCAGCACCGTCGTCTTCCCGGCACCGAGGAAGCCGGACAGCACCGTGACCGGAATCCTCGGCGCCGGGGCGGCCGACACTTGTCGATTGTCCGGCGTCGTCATGCGCTCTGCCCGGATGCGCGATCCAGGTAGCCTTCGAACAGGTCGACCACGACATAGCCGTCGTCGGCGGCGTCACCCCACAGATTCTTCACGCGGAACTCGACATGATAGGTCGGCTGATGCGCGGCGCCGGTGTCGCCGTGGCCGATCGCGTCCGGGAACGGCCACGATTCGGTTGTCCGGTGCAACACGACGCCCGTCTTGCCGCGAACGTAGCCCGGCGCGCGGATGTGTCCGCTGACGTATTCGTCGCGAACGACGACGCGATCGCCGACCTCGAACCGCGTCGACTCGGCCGGGGCTGCCCGGCCGCCGGCGCGCGGCGGGTTCGCGAGCCGAAAAGGCGAACCGAGCGCGCGGTCGAGTTCATCCTGCGTGAGCACGCCGGTTTCGACGAGCAATGTCGCGGTCGCGATCACGTAGCGCTCGTAGTAGCGCGTGCCGACGTGCTGGCGCACGTCGATGCGCTCGACTGCGTGACGTACCTCGTCGACGCTGAATTTTTTCAGTGGGTCCACCCCGACGAACATCAGGCTGTACGCGAGATGCTCCCAGTCTTCCTTGAAGACCGGTTTGTAGCCGAGACTGTTGATCGTATGCGGCACCGGGCCGAAACCCTGGAATCCGCCGAGGTCGTGAAAGCCGTCCATATGTGATCTCCGAGATGTGAAAGTCGAGCGCGAAACGCGGTGCGAGTCAGTGCGCGCGCGGTAGCGCAACGCCGATCAGCACGTCCTTCGTGACGAGCGCGCGCAGTTGTTCCTCGGTCATGTGCTCGCTGCCGGCCGGCCGCACGGGCAGCACGAGATAGCGGCTTTCGGCGGTCGTGTCCCAGACCTTCACGACGACGTCGTCGGGCAGGTCGGTGCCGAGTTCCCGCAGCACCGTGCGCCCTTCGCGGACGAGCCGCGCACGATATTCGAAGCCCTTGTACCACTCGGGCGGCAGCCCGAGCACCGGCCAGTTCGTGCATGAGCACAGGCTGCAGACGATCACGTTCTTCAGCGTCGGGGTGTCCTCGAGCGCGACGATGTATTCGCCCTGCGGGCCGGTGTAGCCGAACTGCGCGCACGCGGCCGTGCCGTCCTTCAGCAGAAGTTCGCGAAATGCCGGGTCGACCCACGCACGCGCGACGATGCGCGCGCCGTTGGCCGGATCCCAGGTCGTGGACATCAGCTCGGTCAGGTTTTCGATATAGCCGTCGGGAATCAGGTTCTTCTCTTTCATCACGCGAAACAGCGCCCAGGCGCGTTCGCCGGGCGTCGACGCTGTTTCCTCGGAAGCAATCGGGTTCATCGTGGGGGCTCCTTGTCGTGGTTCGGGTCGACCGCCGCCACGACGTTGCGACTGGCGTGGCGGGGATGGGCGCGTCGTGTCGGTCACGCTCGATGAGCAGGGTAAGAAGAGAAAAAGCGCGGTTCTTTGCCGGCACGGATCGGAAACTATGCCGAGACGGCCCCGTGGCGCGGCGGGCGCCTACGCGCAACGGATGCCCGGCGATGCGCGGCATCTACAGCGCGTCCGGCATGAAACGGCGGCCGCCCGCGCACGTTTCGCGACCGCTGCGGGGCGCCGGCCGCGGAGGCCCGCCACAGCCAATTTCTTGTTCCGCCGGAAAACAGAAATGCGGATTTTGCCTTTCTATTCTCACCCTCAAGCGACGGCCGTTCGATGTCGCGAATCGTCGGCACTCGCCCGAGTACCGGCGGAATAACAGTCAGCCAGCACCCGCGATTCCACCGTCCGGCAACGGTTTCCGTTCGTCGTACGTCGAGCGTGGCGGTGTCTGCGCATCCAGGTGAGGAGCATGATGGACAACGTCAAAAGAATGAAGCTGAAGCGAATCGCGCGCTGGATCGGCCTGTCGCTGATGGTCGTCGCATCGCATTACGCGGGCGCGGTCGAGGTCGATCCCGGCGACTACGAGCAGTATCCGGTGGGCGCGACGATAGGCGTGCTGTACTACAACTATTCGGCGACGAACGCGTACTACGCGAATGGCCAGCGGACGTCGGATTTCGACCTGCAGTCCAATGTCGGCATCGCCCGCCTGCTGCATGTGTTCCAGCTCACCGACAGGCTCACGATCGATCCGCAGGTACTGCTGCCGTTCGGTCACATCAGCAGCTTCGGCAACGCAGGCGCGCTTGGCAGTACGAACGGCGTCGGCGACGTGATCCTGACCGCGCCGTTGAAATTCCGCCTGAACGAAGCGAAGGACGTCGTCGCCGCGACGGTCTACGTCTACGCGCCGACCGGGAGTTACGACCAGAACCGGGGCCTCAATCTCGGTGCCAACCGCTGGTCGCTCGATTTCCAGGCCGCCTACGTCAAGCACTTTTCGCCGCAGTGGGCACTCGATCTCGTCGGCGACGCGATCTGGTACGGCAACAACACGTCGTACGGCGCGAACGGTGCGACGCTGCATCAGCGGATGAGCTACAGCGCCCAGGCGATGGTGCGTTACATGCCCGATCCGGGCACGTCGCTCGGGGTCGGCATCACCCAGTTCTGGGGCGGTGAAACGAGCGTCGGCGGCGCGGACAACGACGACGCGCTTCGCACCACGCGCCTGCGGATCACCGCGGCGAAGTTCGTGACGAAGGCCGACCAGGTGCAAATCCAGCTCGGCACCGATCTGAGCGTGCGTAACGGCCCGAAAAACAGTGTGCTCGCCGGCCTGCGTTACGCGCACATCTTCTGACGATCCGCATGCGCCGGGATATGGCCGGCGCATGGCGTTTCGCGTCCCCACGTCGAACCTTCGACACCCGATTTCCTTTTCCAGAGAGGTCACGCATGGAATCCGCCATCGACAAACACCTGATCTGCCCGCGGACGCTGTCGCGCCGCGTCGCCGACGATTACCAGCCGCCGTTCCCGATGTACGTCGCCCGGGCCGCCGAAGACCTGAGCCAGGTCGTGATGGGCTACTTCGGCGTCCAGTATCGCGGCGCCGACAAGCGCGCGGCGGCGCTGGCCGCGTTGCGCCGGATCGTCGCCGATTTCGGTGCGCAGGACGGTCCGAACACCTTCGACCTGACGCAACACACCGATGACCAGGGCTACGAGAATCTGATTGCCGTCGGCTACTGGCGCGATCCGGCCGCGTATGCACGCTGGATCGCGTCGCCGGCACTCGTCGAATGGTGGGCCTCCGACGCACGCCTCGCGGACGGGATCGGCTACTTCCGGGAAATCGTCGCGCCACACGCCGAGCAGTTCGAGACGCTTTACGCATTTACGAGCGATTTCCCCGGCGTCGGCGCGATCATGGACGGCGTCAGCGGCGAGATCGAGGAGCACGGTTACTGGGGATCGATGCGTGACCGGTTCCCGATCTCGCAGACGGACTGGATGCGCGCGGACGGCGAATTGCGCATCGTCGAGGGTGATCCGGCTCGCGGCGGCCGTGTGGTCGTACTGGCGCACGACAACATCGCGCTGATTCGGTCCGGTCAGGACTGGCGCGCGGCGGAGAGTGACGAGCGCCAACTGTATCTGGAGGAGATCGAGCCGACGCTGCGCAGCGGAATGGAATTCCTGCGCGACAACGGCAAGGACGTCGGCTGCTACAGCAATCGCTACGTGCGTTCGATCGATCTCGACGGCAACGTGCTCGACGAAAGTTACAACATCGGCCACTGGCGCTCGCTCGACCGCCTCGAGCGCTGGGCCGAATCCCATCCGACGCACCTGCGGATCTTCGTCACGTTCTTCCGCGTCGTCACCGGGCTGTCGAAACTGCGGCTGTATCACGAGGTTTCCGTTTTCGACGCAAGGCATCAGGTCTACGAATACGTGAACTGTCATCCGCGCACCGGGCTGATGCGCGACGCCGTCGCCCGCTGAATCCCACCGGCGCCGCCAACGCTGGCGGCGCCGCTTACCGAACTGGAGAACGTCGATGGCCATCAAACGCCCGACTCGCGAACAACTGTCCGACATTGCAGCCGGCTTCGGCTTTCATGTCGATTCCCGCCAGCTCGCCGAATACGACGAGGCGCTGCAGGCGAACTTCGACGCGTACGACGTGATCGACGCGCTGCCCGACCATCTGCCCGTCGTCGCGTATCCGCGCACGCCCGGCTACCGCCCGGAAGGCGACGAGAACCGGTACGGCGCATGGGCGCACAAGAGCACGATCCACGGCGCCGCCGACGGCAAGCTGCGCGGCAAGACGGTGGCCGTGAAAGACAACATCTGCGTCGCCGGCGTGCCGATGCGCAATGGCGCGAGCACGTTCGAGGGCTACGTGCCCGATATCGACGCGACCGTCGTCACGCGGGTGCTCGACGCCGGCGCGACGATCGCCGGCAAGTCGACCTGCGAGTACTACTGCTTTTCCGGGGGCTCGCACACGAGCGCGTCGGGGCCGGTGCACAATCCGCGCAAGGCCGGACACTCGTCCGGCGGCTCGTCGTCCGGCAGCGGCGCGCTGGTCGCGAGCGGCGAGGTCGACATGGCGCTCGGCGGCGACCAGGGCGGCTCGGTGAGAATCCCGTCCGCCTATTGCGGCATCTACGGGATGAAGCCGACGCACGGGCTCGTGCCGTATACCGGCGCGATGCCGATCGAGGCGACCGTCGATCATCTCGGGCCGATGACGAGCACCGTGCTCGACAACGCGCTGCTGCTCGATGTCATCGCAGGCGACGACGGGCTCGATCCGCGCCAACGGATGGTGCCGCCGCGGGCCGATTATCTCGGCGCGATCCGCGACGGCATCGCGGGCCTGCGGATCGGCATTCTGCGCGAGGCGTTCGGGCTCGCGAATTCGGAGAAAGTGGTCGACGAGGCCGTGCGGGTCGCCGCGCTCCGGCTGCGCAAGCTGGGCGCGAGCGTCGACGAAGTGTCGGTGCCGCTGCATGCGGCCGGCACCGCGATCTGGCTGCCGATTGCGGCCGAGGGGGCGACGCAGCAGATGATGAAGGGCAACAGCCACGGTTTCAACTGGGACGGCCTGTACGTGACCGGCATGATCGATCATCACGCGGGCTGGCGCGAGCGCGCCGATGAGTTGCCGGATACCGTGAAGGTGACGATGCTGCTCGGCGAATATTTCACGAGCCGGTATCGCGGGCGCTATTACGCGAAGTGCCAGAACCTCGCGCGACGCTTGCGTTCGGCTTACGACGCGGCGCTGCAGTCGTATGACGTATTGCTGATGCCGACCGTCCCGATCCGCGCGTCGGCACTGCCGGAGCCCGGCTGTGCGATGTCCGAGTCGCTGACGCGGGCGTTCGAGATGCTCGCGAATACCGCGCCGTTCGACGTGTCCGGGCATCCGGCCATATCGCTGCCGTGCGGGGTGGCCGACGATCTGCCGATCGGGCTGCAACTGGTCGGGCGCCGCTTCGACGAGGCGACGCTCTATCGCTGCGCCTATGCGTATGAGCAGTCTTCCGACTGGCGTCAGACGACCTTCGCATGACATGCCCGGCGCGGCAGCGCATCGCCGCCGCGCCGCCTGTCGGTCCGGCCGGCCACGCGGCTTTCACGGTGGCCGATTGGACAATGCGCTTTTGAACGGGCACGCTACAGACTGCGTGTTGGCTAACCCATGTGGGGCACGACCATGACGATGCGTCCTTTCCCGCGCGCCGCAAGCGGCGACGCGCCCGGCCCGGCGGCCGACAGCCCGCCGGACGAATGGACGAATTCGGCCATCGAGGTGGCCACCGACGGCTCGGTCAGCCAGCGTATCGAGTTTTGGCGCGAGACGATTCTGCGTTTGTTCGCGGACGTGCAGATCGCCGCCGTGCAGAAGGCCGATTTCTTCGGCCAGGTGCGGCAGCGCAAATGCGAAAAGATGCGGATCTCGGAAATTCACGCAAGCGAGCAGGCCGTGATCCGGCGCTATCGCCAGGCGCGGAGCGAGTACGAGGACAAGTATTTCGGCGTATTGATGCTCGAGGGCAGCCAGTCGGTCGAACAGGACGGCAAGATCGTCACGCTGCACCCCGGGGATTTCGCGATCTACGACGCGACCCGGCCTCACCACCTGCAGTTTGGCCAGTCGTGGCGCGAGATCGTCGTCAGCATTCCGCGCGCGACCCTGAACCAGCTCGTCGTCGGGATGGAACACCGCACGGCTTGCCCGACGCACACCGGGGAGGGCGTCGGCAGCGTCATGCGTGCGTTTCTCGAGCAGATGTCGTCGCAGATCCGCAGCGTGACCGAGGACGAGATGCGGCAGTTGTCGGATACCGCGATCTCGCTGATCGCGATGACGCTCGGCGGCATGCAGCGCAACGACCTCGCGCAATCGAGGATGAAGGCGTTGACGCTGACGCGCGTGAAGCGGCATCTGCTCGAGCACCTGCACGACCCGGAGCTGAGTCCGATGATGATCGAGCGGTCGATCGGGATTTCGTCGCGGTACATCAACAAGCTGTTCGAGGCCGAAAACACGTCGCTGATGCGCTACGTGTTGAACCTGCGGCTCGAACGGTGCGCGCAGGATCTCGCGAATCCGCAATGCGCGGTGCTGCGCGTGTCCGACATCGCGTTGCGCTGGGGATTCAACGACATGTCGCATTTCAGTCGCGTGTTTCGCGAGCGGTTCGCGATGTCGCCGCGGGCGTGGCGCGAGCAGGGCGGCAAGCCGCGCGCGTAACGCGTCGTCACGGGCCGCGTTCGCGTCAGGCAAGCGCCGATCGGAAGCGGCTGGACGTCGACAGGCGCGACGCCGTCAGTGCAACGCGCGCGGCACGTGCGCCGGGCGAGCGCCGCGCGGATCCGCCGGATTGGCCGGATTGGCCGGATTGGCCGGATTGGCCGGCTCGGTGGAACCGGCCGGGCCAGCGGCGTCGGCCGCGCGCAGCGGCCCGCCCGGCCACGGTTGCGTCGACACCGAAAAACCGAACGTATTGACGCCGCCCGAGCACGCGACGAACACGCCGCCGCCGTGCATCTCGGCCACGGCCTTGACGATCGACAGCCCGAGCCCGTGGTTTTCCTTGCTGTTCGCGCGCGCTTCCTCGAGCCGGTAGAAACGCTCGAACACGTGCGCGCGCTGCACCGGATCGATCGGCTCGCCGGGGTTCGACACGGTCATCTCGACGAGCGCGTCGCGGCGCGCGATCGTCACGTTCAGCGTCGCGCCCGGCGCCGAATGCTGGATCGCGTTGATCAGCAGGTTCGTCATCGCGCGGCGGAACAGCGACGGATCGACGGCCGCGCGCGCATCGCCGTGCAGTTCGGCGCGCAACTGCGCCTCGTCGAGCGGGATTTCGAGGAAGTCGAGCATGCGCCGCACCTCGTCGGCGAGCGACACGTCCTTCAGGTCGGTCGCGCGTTCGCCGCGGTCGCTGCGCGACAGGAACAGCATGTCGTTGATGATCACGCGCAGCCGCTCGAATTCCTCGAGGTTCGACTGCAGCGTCTGGCGCATCCGGTCGACCGAGCGGTCGCGGCTCGTCAGCGCGACCTGGGTCTGGCCGATCAGGATGCTGATCGGCGTGCGCAGCTCGTGCGCGACGTCCGCGTTGAACGCTTCGAGCCGCGCGTAGGTTTGCTGGATGCGTTCGAGCGCGCCGTTGAACGACGTCGCGAGATCGCGCAGCTCGGTCGGCAGCGCGTCGGTGTGCAACCGCTGGCGACGGTTGGTCGCGCTCACGCTCGCCGCGTCCTGCGACAGCCGGTCGAGCGGCGCGAGCCCGAAGCGCGCGACCGCGCGGCTCAGCAGCAGCGTGATGACGGTGGCCGTCGCGATCAGCGCGGCCAGCGTCCACACGAAACGGCGCAGCATCCGCTGCGTGCGCTCGCACGACGACGCGACGATCAGCTTCACGTCCGGGCGCTCGCCGCTGCCCGCGATCGCGACGGTCTTCGTCATCACGTTGTAGCTGCTGTTGTTGAGCGCGTACTGCTGGAACGCACCGAATGGCTTGCCGTCGGGCACACCGTCGACGGGATGGCCGAAGCGGAAAGCGGCGTCGGGGCTGTCGACCTGATAGCGCGTCGACCCGTCGGGCGGTTCGAGGTCGGCGAGCTTTTCCTGCATCACGCGGCCGCGCGCGGCCGTGGTCGCATGCGACACGATCATCTGCGCGACCTTCGCGCGCGTGTCGATCGTCGCGCGCAGCTCGGCGAGCAACTGGCGCTCCATCATCACGAACAGCCCGCAGCCGACCAGCGTGAACACGAGCAGCGACACGATGCCGAACATCGCCGACAGGCGCAGGGCGATCGAGCGTTTCATGCGTGTCGCTCCACGTCGCCGTCCTCGCGCGCCTCGAGCACGTAGCCCATCCCGCGGATCGTGTGCAGCAGCTTGTCCGCGAACGGGCCGTCGAGCTTCGCGCGCAGGCGCTTGATCGCCGTCTCGACGACGTTCGCGTTGCTGTCGAAGTTCACGTCCCACACGAGTTCGGCGATGGTCGTTTTCGACAGCACCTCGCCACTGCGCCGCGCGAGCACGCCGAGCAGCTGGAATTCCTGCGCGGTCAGGTCGAGGCGCGTGCCGTCGCGGGTCGCGCGGCGGCCGATCAGGTCGACGCGCAGGTCGCCGATCGAGATCAGCGTCGATTCCTGCACGCGCGCGCGGCGCGTGAGCGCGCGCAGCCGTTCGATCAGTTCGAGGAACGAGAAGGGTTTGGTCAGGTAGTCGTCGGCGCCGCCGCGCAAGCCCCGCACGCGGTCGTCGACGCGGTCGCGCGCGGTCAGCATGATCACCGGCGTCTGCTTCTGCGCGCGCAACGCGCGCAGCACGCCGAAGCCGTCGAGCTTCGGCAGCATCACGTCGAGCACGACCACGTCGTAGTCGAATTCGACGGCTTTCCACGCGCCGTCCTCGCCGTCGAGCGCGGTGTCGACGACCCAGCCTTCCTCGGTCAGGCCGCTCTTCAGGTATTCGACGACTTTCGGTTCGTCCTCGACGATCAGCACTTTCATTTTCGTTGTCCGCGTAACCGGGTTAAGGGCGGGTCAAGGGCCGACGCCCGCGTCGCGCGGCGGGGCCGCCGACGCGACGTCGGACGGCGCCGGGCCGTTCGCCGCATCGCCGTCCCAGCCGCCGCCGAGCGCCTTCGCGAGAAACACGACGAGCGCCGCGCGCTGGCCCTGGATCTGCACGGCCTGGCGCTCGCTCGTCAGCAATTGCTGCTGGGCCGTCAGCACGTCGATGAACGGCGTCAGGCCGCCCGCGTAGCGGTCCTGCGCGAGCGACACGAGCTTGCGCGCGTCGTCGACGGCCGCCGACGCCTGCTGCGCCGCCTGCGCGAGCACCGACAGGCCGGTCACCGCATTTTGCACCTCCTGGAACGCGGTGAGCACGGTCTGCCGGTAGCTGGCCTGCGCGGCGACGTAGCCGGCCTGCGCGAAATCGACGCCGGCCTTGAGCTTGCCGCCCTCGAACAGCGGCTGGCTGAGCGACCCGCCGACCGACCACAGCAGCGCCGGCACGGTGAACAGGCCCGCGAAGCGCGTCGCGTCCCAGCCGATGTCCGGCGACAGCGTGACGCGCGGGAAATACGCGGCGCGCGCGACGCCGATCTGCGCGTTCGCGGCGGCCATCGCGCGCTCGGCCGACGCGACGTCGGGGCGCCGCTGCAGCAGGTCGCTCGGCATGCCGGTCGGCAGCGCGGGCGCGTTGATCGGCACCACGCGCGGCGGCAGCGAGAACGCGGGGGCCGGCGTGCCGACCAGCGTCGCGATTGCGGTTTCGACCTGCGCGCGCTGCTGAATCAGCAACTGCGCCTGCGTGCGCGTCGCGTCGAGCTGCGCGCGCTGCTGCAACAGGTCGAGACCCGACACCGCGCCGAGGTCGTGGCGCGCGCTCACGTAGTCGAGCGCCTTTTGTTGCAGTTCGATCGAACGCCTGACGACGTCGATCTCGGTGTCGAGCTCGCGCAGCGCGAAATAGCTCGACGCCAGATCGGCGCCGAGTACGAGGCGCGCGTTCGCGAAATCGTCGCGCGCCTGCTCGGAGCTGGCCTGCGCGGCTTCGACGTTGCGCCGCACGCGGCCGAACAGGTCGAGTTCGTAGCTGACCGCCGCGCCGACCTGGATCTCGTTCTGCACGGTCGACATGCTCTTCGTCGCGTAGTTGGTCTGCGGCCGGTCGGCGGAGATCTTGAAGCGCTGGCCGTTCGCGTTCAGCCCGACGGCCGGATACTGCGCGGATGCGACCGACGCGAGCGTCGCCTTCGCCTGGTCGTAGCGCGCGGCGACCGCCTTCAGGTTCTGGTTGTTGCGCAGCGCATCGGCTTCCAGCGCGTCGAGCTGGGTGTCGCCGAACGCGGTCCACCAGGCCGGATCGAGCGGCGCGCGGGCCGGCGCGGCCGGCTGCCAGTATGCGTCGGCCGGATCGAGCCGCCACGCGGCCGGCGTGTCGACGGCCGGGCGCCGGTAATCCGGGCCGACCGTGCAGCCGGCGAGCAGCGCCGCCGCGACGATCGCGACGGCGCCGATCGCGGCCGGGTGCACGCGCGTGCGTATCGCACTCACGACTTCGCTCCCGCGACGGCCGAGGCCGGCTGCGCCGCCGGCGCCTGCACGACGACCGCGTCGCCGGTCGCGAGCGCGTCGCTCGGGTTCGCGACGAGGCGATCGTTCGGCGTGATCGGCCCGTCGACTTCGAGCGTCTGCCCGATCGTGCGCACGACCGTCACCTGTTTCAGCCGGACCTTGCCGTTCGCATCGACGGTCGCGACCGTCGGGCCTTCGGCGCGGAACAGCAGCGTATTGGCCGGCACCTGCAGGCGGCCGACCGGCGTCATCGGCAGCGTCGCCTGCACGTACGCGCCGGGCAGCAGCCGCCCGTCCGGGTTCGGCAGCGTGATCTCGATCTGCAGCGAACGCGTGGCGACGTCGATCGCCTGCGACGTGCGCGTGATCGTGCCGTCGAAGGTCCGCCCCGGCAGCTCGGCCTGCGCGACGCTCACGTGCTGGCCGACCTTGATCTGCTGTGCATACGCCTGCGGCACCTGCACGTACAGGCGCAGCCGGTCGGCCTGCACGACCGTGAACAGCGAGCGGCCGGCGTTGCCGGAATTGACGAGATCGCCGACGTCGACGTTGCGCTGCGTGACGATCCCGTCGATCGGCGCGACGATCCGCTGGAAGCCCTTCAACTCGGTGAGGCGGCGCATGTTCGCGTCGGCCGCGGCGAGATTCGCGGTGCCCTGGTTGAACGCGCCTTGCCGGTCGTCGAGTTCCTGCTGAGACACGGCATCGCGCTGGCGCAGCTGCTGCGCGCGGTCGAACGACGTCTTCGCGAGCGCGAGCGACGCTTGCGCCTGCTGGCGTTGCGCGGTGGCCTGCGCGAGTTCCTGGTTCAGCTCCGGCGTGTCGAGTTCGGCGAGCGTTTGCCCCTGCTTCACGTGCGCGCCGATGTCGGCCTGCCAGCGCAGCACGTAGCCGCTGGCGCGCGCATAGATCGGCGCCTCGACGAAGCCGCGCAGCGTGCCGGGCAGCGTCAGCTTGCCGCCGGTGGCCGCGTCTACCGGGTGCACGACGCTCACGTACTGGCGCGTGTTCTGCTCGGCGACCGCGTCGAGGCGATGCCGGTTCAGCACGTTGACGACGAGGGTGCGCGCGGCGCCGGCGGCCAGCAGCACGCCGATCACGATCACGACGATCCGGCCGCGTCGCGACACCGACGCGCGCGCCGGCAGGTGCATGCCGTGTTCGTCCACCTGGATGCCGACGGCGCTGTGATGTTTCTCTTCCATGAATTCAACCAGTTCAACCGGGTAGTGGGGCGAAAGTCAGTGACCGGCCTGGCGCGCGCGTCGCCGGGCCAGTCGCGCATGCACGCCGCCGAACACGAGCGGCACGAACAGCAACGTCGAAACGGTCGCGAACAGCAGCCCGCCGATCACCGCGCGGCCGAGCGGCGCGTTCTGCTCGGCGCCTTCGCCGAGACCGAGCGCCATCGGCACCATCCCGATGATCATCGCGAGTGCCGTCATCAGCACCGGACGGATCCGTGTCGCGCCGGCTTCGAGCGCGGCCGTGAGCGGCGGCGCGCCGGCCGCGAGGCGCTGGCGCGCGAACGACACGACGAGAATGCTGTTCGCGGTCGCGACGCCGACCGTCATGATCGCGCCCGTCAGCGCGGGCACGCTCAGGTGCGTGCCGGTGACGAACAGCATCCAAGCGATGCCGGCGAGCGCGGCCGGCATCGCGCTGATGATGATCAGCGGGTCGAGCCACGACTGGAAATTGACGACGATCAACAGGTAGACGAGCACGATCGCCATCGCGACGCCCGCGCCGAGGCCGACATACGACGTGCGCATCGTCTCGATCTGGCCGCGCATCGTGAGGTCGGTGCCGCGCGGCAGCGTCGCGCGCGCGTCGGCCACGATGCGGTCGATCTCGCCCGCGACCGCGCCGAGATCGCGGCCCTCGACGCTCACGTACACGTCGATCGCCGGGCGAATGTTGTAGTGCGTGATCACGGCCGGGTTCACGGTGCTGCGCACCTGCACCAGGTTGCCGAGCAGTTGCAGCGGCATGCCCGTGCGGCCGCTGGCGGAGATCGGCGTGCCGAGCAGGTCGTCGACCGACGACAGGTTGTATTGCGGGGTCTGGATCTGCAGCGGGTACTGGACGCCGGTGCGCGGGTTGATCCAGAACGACGGCGTCGTCTGCGAACTCCCCGACAGCGAGATCAGCATGTTCTGCGCGACGTTCTGCGCGGAGAGATTGAGCTGCTGCATGCGCGTACGGTCCATGTCGGCCAGCAGGGTCGGTTCGTCGTTGCGTTGCAGCACGTGCACGTCGACGGCGCCGGGGATTTGCCTGATCTTTTTCATCAGGCTGCTCGCAATGGTCATGTTACTCGCGAGATCGTTGCCGAGCACCTGCACGTCGATCGCGGCCGGCTGCCCGAAGTTGAGGATCTGCGTGATGATGTCCGACGGCTGGAAGAAGAACTCGACGCCCGGGAAGCGTTGCGGCAGCAGCGTGCGCAGCGTCTCGACGTAGTGCGCGGTCGCGCGGTGGCCGGGCTTCAGCGCGATCAGCAGCTCGCCGTCGAGCGTGCCGATCGTGCCGGCGTTGCTGTACGACAGGTTGATGCCGCTCACCGGCAGCCCGAGGTTGTCGACGATCGCGCCGAGCTCGTCGGGCGGCACGGTTTCGCGGATCACGCGCTCGACCTGGTCGGCGAGCCGCGCGGTTTCCTCGATCCGGTAACCGGTCGGCGCACGCACGTGCAGCCGGAGGTTGCCGGAATCGGCGTTCGGGAAGAAGTCGCGGCCGAGCACGAACACGAGGCCCGTCGACAGCACGCAGAAGGCGAGGAAGCACAGCGCGTAGAAGCGGCGGCGCACGAGCAGGATGCTGAGCAGCACGATGTACCACGCGCGCAGCCGTTCGAACGCATGGTTGAACGCGTGATGGATGCGCGCGAAGCGCGACGTCGAAGCGGCGGGGCCGGTGCTCGCCTGCTGCGGGCGGAACAGCAGCATCGCGAGCGTCGGCACCAGCGTGCGCGACAGCACGTACGACGCGAGCATCGCGAACACGACGGCTTCCGCGAGCGGCACGAACAGGAAGCGCGCGACGCCGGTCAGGAAGAACATCGGCACGAACACGATGCAGATGCACAGCGTCGACACGAGCGCGGGCACCGCGATTTCGCCGGCGCCTTCGAGAATCGCTTCGTGCAGGTTGGTACCGAGGTGTAAGTGCCGCTCGATGTTCTCGATCGTGACGGTCGCATCGTCGACGAGAATGCCGACCGCGAGCGCAAGCCCGCCCAGCGTCATGATGTTGATGGTCTCGCCGAGCGCGGACAGCGCGATCAGCGACGTGAAGATCGACAGCGGGATCGAGATCGCGATGATCAGCGTGCTGCGCCAGTTGCCGAGGAACAGCAGGATCATCATCGCGGTCAGCACGGCGGCGATCAGCGCCTCGTGGATCACGCCCTGGACGGCCGCGTTGACGAACACCGACTGGTCGAACAGCGGCGTGATCGTGAGCCCTTCGGGCAGCGTCGGGATCACCTTCGGCAGCAGCGCCTTCAGGTCCGACACGACCTTGAGCGTCGACGCGTCGCCGCTTTTCAGGATCGAGATCAGCACGCCGCGCTGGCCGTTCTGGCGCACGACGTTGGTCTGCGGCGCGAAGCCGTCGCGCACCGCCGCGACCTCGCGCAGGTAGGTCGTCGCGCCGTTGATCGTCTGGACCGGCAGGTTGCTGATGTCGGCGACCGTATCGGCCGACGCGTTCGTGTCGATCCGGTATTCGGTCTGTCCCATCTTCGCTGTGCCGGTCGGCAGCACGAGGTTCTGCGCATTGACCGCGTTGACGATGTCGGCCGGCGTGAGGCCCTTCGCTTGCAGCGCCTGCGGATCGAGGTCGATCGCGACCACGCGCGTGCGGCCGCCGTACGGAAACGGAATCTGCACGCCCGGCACCGTGATCAGCTGCGGGCGCAGGAAGTTGAGCGCGATGTCGGCGAGCGACTGTTCGCTGAGCGTCTTGCTCGACAGCCCGAGCTGGATCACCGGAATGCTCGACGCGGAATAGGTGATCACGAGCGGCGGCGTCGCGCCCTGCGGCATCTGCCGCACGATCGCCTGCGCGGACGACACCGTCTGCGCGATCGCCGTCTGCACGTTCGCGCCCGGTTGCAGGAACACCTTCACGACCGCGATGCCGGGCAGCGACGTCGATTCGACGTGCTGGATGTTGTTGACGGTCGTCGTCAGGATCCGTTCATGGACGGACGTGATGCGATTCGTCATCTCCGTCGCGGAGAAGCCGCTGTAATTCCAGATCACGCTGATCACGGGGATGTTGATCGCGGGCAGCACGTCGACCGGTGTGCGCATCAGCGCAAGCGGGGTGGCCAGCACGATCATGATGGCCATCACGATGAACGTGTAGGGGCGCCTGAGCGCGAGATTGACGATCCACATGGAGGCAGCGGGGCAGGCGGTGATCGGGCGTCGGTGAAGGGAACCCGAATGATAGGCGTCGGCCCGCAACGGGTTACTGTCGCGAAACTGGCGGAATGGTCAGGTTGGGGCACGCCGGCCTTCGGCCGATTCCGCAGACGGAATGCGCGGCCGCGATGGCGACGGTTTCGTGCAGCGGGCGGCGCTCACAGCTGCTCCATGCCGAAGCGCGCGAGCGCATCGAGATCGACGACCTCGATCTGGTTGTACGCGAGCCGCAGCGCGCCGAGCTTCTCGAGCTGCTGCAGCGCCTGGTTGATCCGCTGGCGCGACACGCCGACGAGCATCCCCAGTTCCTCCTGCGAGATCGACAGCGACGGGCCGGTATCCGGATACAGCGCGGGGTTGAAGAGCTGCGCGAGCGCCTGCGCGACGCGCGCATCGACGTCGAGCAGCCGGCTGTTCTGGATCGACGCGATGAATTCGCCCATCCGGTTGTTCAGCTGATGAATCACGAAGCGCGTGAACGGCAGGCTCGTGTCGAGCAGCGCATGGAACGTGTCGACCGGCACGAACAGCACGGTCGAGCGCTGGATCGCGACGACCTCGTACTTGCGCAGCTCGCGCTTGATCACGCTGCCTTCGCCGAACCAGCCGCCCGACGGCACGCCGGAAAACGTGCAGCCGCGCCCCGACACGTTGAAGATCGCGAGCTTCAGCAGCCCTTGATGGACGCCGATCCAGTATGCGGACGGCGCGAGCCGGCGCGCGATCACGTCGCCGGCGTCGCACTGCACGACGTGCGACTGGGCGAGCACGAGCGCCTGGTGTTCGGGCGCCAGCGTGCGGAACCACGCGCACTGGCCGAACAGCGTCGCGAGCGGCGGCAGCGGGCCCGGTTCGGGGAGCGTATCGGCTGGCCGGGCGGCCGCGTCGGGATGGTCGTGCATGGGTGCGGGTTTGCGAGGATAGGGATAACGCGCAGCGCCTGAGCGGCACTCTGTCGTTTCGACGACAGACGGCTCACAATAGCGCCCGTTAGGCTGTCGGCCATTGAACCACATCAAGACGATCCGGGGTGCACGCATCCCGGTCGACAGAACACGGGAGACAGGATCATGACGCAGATGTTCGAGGCCGGGCTCGGCCGCCGCGATGCCAACTACGTACCGCTCACGCCGATCGATTTCCTGATCCGCGCGGCCGAAGTCTACGGCGAGCGCCTCGCGATCGTGCACGGCGACGTGCGGCGCACGTGGGGCGAGACCTGCACGCGCGCGAAGCAGCTGGCGAGCGCGCTCGCGCAGGCCGGTGTCGGTCGCGGCGACACGGTCGCGGCGCTGCTGCCGAACATCCCGGCGATGGTCGAGGCGCACTTCGGCGTGCCGATGGCCGGCGCCGTGCTGAACACGATCAACACGCGGCTCGACGTGTCGTCGGTGCTGTTCATGCTGCGTCACGGCGAGGCGAAGGTGCTGATCGTCGACACCGAATACGCGGAGCTCGCGCATCGCGCGGCGCTCGAGGTGCCGGGCCTGAAGATCGTCAGCGTGGCCGACGCGATGCCGGCCGACCCCGACCGTTTCGCGGGCGCGACCGACTACGAGGCATTCGTGGCGGGCGGCGACGCCGGCTACGCGTGGACGCCGCCCGCCGACGAATGGGAGGCGATCGCGCTGAACTACACGTCGGGCACGACCGGCGATCCGAAGGGCGTCGTCTACCACCATCGCGGCGCGTATCTCGCGGCGATCAGTAACATCCTCGAATGGGACATGCCGAAGCACGCGGTGTATCTGTGGACGCTGCCGATGTTTCACTGCAACGGCTGGTGTTTCCCGTGGGCCGTCGCGGCGCGCGGGGGCGTGAACGTGTGCCTGCGCAAGTTCGACGCGAAGACCGTGTTCGACCTGATCCGCCGCGAGCGCGTCACGCATTACTGCGGCGCGCCGATCGTGCAGAGCGCGATCGCGAACGCGCCGGCCGAGTTGCGCGCGGGGATCGACCATACGGTGCACGCGATGGTCGCCGGCGCGGCGCCCGCGCCGGCCGTGATCGCGAAAATGAAGGAAATCGGCTTCGACCTGCTGCACGTGTACGGGCTGACCGAGGTCTACGGCCCGGCGACCGTCTGCGCGAAGCAGGCGCACTGGGACGCCGTCTCCGACGAGGAACGCGCGCGGCTCAATGCGCGCCAGGGCGTGCGCTACCACCTCGAAGCGGGCGCGACGGTGCTCGATCCCGACACGATGACGCCGGTGCCGGCCGACGGCGAGACGCTCGGCGAGATCATGTTCCGCGGCAACATCTGCATGAAGGGCTACCTGAAGAACCCGAAGGCGACCGACGAGGCGTTCCACGGCGGCTGGTTCCATACCGGCGATCTCGCGGTGCTGATGCCGGACGGCTATATCCGGATCAAGGATCGCAAGAAGGACATCATCATCTCCGGCGGCGAGAACATCTCGAGTATCGAGGTCGAGGACGCGCTGTACCGGCATCCGGCGGTAGCCGTGGCGGCTGTCGTCGCGATGCCCGACCCGAAGTGGGGCGAGGTGCCGTGCGCGTTCGTCGAGCTGCGCGAAGGCGCGAGCGCGACCGAGGCGGAGATCGTCGCGCACTGCCGGCAACTGCTCGCGGGCTTCAAGGTGCCGAAGGTCGTGCGCTTCGGCGAGCTGCCGAAGACATCGACCGGCAAGATCCAGAAGTTCCAGTTGCGCCATGCGGTCGGCTCGGACAAGGCGATCGACCTGGCGGGCGACAAGAAGTAAGCGAGCCGCCCGGCCCAGGTCGATCATCGGTCGCCCGTCACGCGTTGCGTTCGAGCCGGAACACGCTGACCGCGTCCGACAACTGCGCGGCCTGGTCCCGCAACGCGACGGCCGCGCGCTCGGCATCGGAGATCAGCGTCGCATTCTGCTGTGTCGCTTCGCCGATCTGCGTGACGGCCAGGTTCACCTGCTCGATCCCGGTCGATTGTTCGCGCGACGCCGCGCTGATCTCGCCGATCAGCGTGCGGACCTGGTCGACCCGCGCGACGATGTCGCGCATCGTGCCGCGCGCGGCGTCCGCGATCCGGTAACCCTGTTCGACGGTCGTCGACGATTCGGCGCTCAGCGCGTCGATCTCCTTGACCGCGGCCGCGCTGCGCTGCGCCAACGCGCGCACCTCGGCCGCGACCACCGCGAAGCCCTTGCCGTGTTCGCCCGCGCGGGCGGCCTCGACGGCCGCGTTCAGCGCGAGGATGTTGGTCTGGAACGCGATGCCTTCGATCGCGCCGGTGATCTCCGCGATCCGGCGCGTCGCGCGGCCGATGTCGTCCATCGTCGCGACCACGCGCTGCACTGCGGCGTCGCCGTTCGTCGCGGCGGCCGATGCGTCCGCGACCAGCGCGTTGGCTTGCGCCGCGTGCTCGGCGCTTTGCTGCACGGCGGCGGTGATCTGCTCCATGCTCGCGGCCGTCTGCTCGACGCTGCTCGCCTGCGTCGCGATCCGCGCGGCGATGTCGCCGCTGCCGGCCGCGATGCCGACCGTACCGTGCGCGATGTCGGCCGCGCTGTTGCGCACCTGCGCGACGATCCGCGCGAGGCCGTCGCCGATCCCGTCGACCGCCTGCACGAGCCGGCCGATCTCGTCGTTGCCCGCGCTGCCTTGCTCGACCGCGCCCGCGCCCGCGCTGTCGCGAATGCGCACGCTGAGATCGCCTGCCGCATAGCGCTCGGACGCGCGGGCGGCGGCTTCCAGCGGCCGGCTCACGACGCGACGCACGACGATCACGAACAGCGTCGCGAACGCCGCGACCAGCACGGCGCCGATCATCAGGAAGCGGTTGCGGGTGGCGCGCATCGTGGCGAGCAGTTCGTCGTCGAGCGCGATGCCGCCGACGAGCCATTGCCACTGCGGAATCGTCGTGAAGGACACGACTTTCGCGGTCGGGCCAGCGTCGTGCGCGGCCGGGTCGGTCGACGTGTATGCGAGCCGGCCTTGGGCCGTCGCGAGCATCTGCGCGTAGGGCGCGCGCGTGTTGTCGGCCGGTTGGCCCGCCGCGTCGGGATGCACGACGAAGGCGCCGCGCGACGGGCCCTGCGATGCATCGAGCACGAAGTAGTAGCCGTTGTCGCCGATCTTCAGCGAGCGGATGCCGTCCTCGACCAGCTTGAGCTCGGCGCCGATGTCGAGGCCGACGAACAGCGCGCCGATCACGCGGCCGGTCGCGTCGGTCACCGGCTTGTACTGCGTGATGTACGACCGGCCGAACAGCTTCGCGAGGCCCGTATAGCTGCGCCCCGCGACCAGCGGCGCATACGCGGGGCCCGCGCGGTCGAGCTTGGTGCCGACGGCGCGCGCGCCGTCCTGCTTCTTCAGCGACGTCGTGATGCGCACGAAGTCGTCGCCGTCGCGTGCGAAGATCGTCGCGATCGCGCCGCTTTTCTTCAGGAACTGATCGGGAATCGAGTAATCGAGGTCGAGCGGCTGGCCGCCCGCGAAGAGGGTCGGCGCGGCGACGCCGCCGATATCGACCGTGCGTGCCGGGTCGAGCGAGAAGTCGGCCGGCAGGAAACTCGCGAACAGCGACATCGAGCGGTTGGCTTCGGCGGTGAGCGCCTTGTCGAACAGGTCGACCATCGCGCGGATCGACTGCTCCCTGTCGTCGATCCGCAGGTGCGCTTCTTCGGCGAGCTGCTGGCCGGCGAAATGGGCGAGCGTCCACGCGAACACGGTAAACAGCAGGGCGACGAGCGCGCACGCGAGCGCGGCCAGACGCGCGCCGACGCTCACCCGGCCCAATTGGGTCAGTCTCATGGAACATCCTGAGTGGGAGTGAGAGGGGGCGGAACGCACGCGTCACCGCTCGTGGACCCGTTAATACGGCAACTTTCGCGAAATCTTTAGCGGCTGCCGCGCATCGCGGGCCAGCAGGCGGGCGAAGGGAAAGCGGAGGTCAGTGGATGACGAGCCACGCGACGGCCAGATAGCGGCCGACCTTTGCGATCGTCACGATGACGAGAAAGGTCGGCAGCGGCTCGCGCAGCACGCCGGCGATCATCGTCAGCGGATCGCCGATCACCGGCGCCCAGCTCAGCAGCAGCGACCAGCGGCCGTAGCGCGCATACCAGCCCTCGGCGCGCGCCAGCGCCGACGGCTTGACCGGAAACCAGCGGCGCTCGCGAAAGTGCTCGATGCCGCGCCCGAGCGACCAGTTGATCGCCGAGCCGGCGACATTGCCGACGCTCGCGACGAGCACCAGCGCCCACACGGGCTCGCGGCCGGCGAGCAGCAGGCCGGCGAGCACGGCTTCGGACTGGAGCGGAAACAGGGTCGCGGCGACCATCGACACGGCGAACAGGCCGCCGTAAGTGAGCAATTCGGACATCGCGCGATTGTACCGGCGGCGTCGCCGCCGGTGCGGGGCGTGCGGTCGTGCGGTCGCGTGAAAAGAAACGCGTCGGCGGTGCTCAGTTCCAGCCGACCATGATCGCGCCCATTCCGACGAGCAGCCCGCCCGTCACGCGGTTCATCGCACGCATCCGCGCCGGCCGCTGCAACGCGCGGCTCAGCCGGTGCGAGAACAGCGCCATCGACGCGACGCCGCCCGCGAACAGCAGCGCGAACGTCGCGGCGAGCAGCAGATATTGAAGGTTCAGGCTCCAGTCGGCAGCCGGGCTGATGAACTGCGGAAAGAACGACGGAAAGAACAGCAGCGTCTTCGGATTCAGACCGGAAGTCGCGACGCCGCGCCAGAATAGCGTGCGTCCGGTGTCGGCGTCCGGCGCGGCGATTGCCGTTCCGGTGCCGGTGATGCCGGCCTCGGCCGGCGCCGCGGCTGCGCCGGCCGGCGCGCGGCTCAGCCATTGCTTGGCGCCGAGCCAGACGAGATACGCGGCGCCGGCCCAGCGCAGCACGGTGAGCGCGTGTTCGTCGAGGTGGACCAGCGAATTCAGGCACAGCGCGGTCAGCGCGAGTTGCAGCAGCACGGCGAGCGTGCCGCCCCAGACGCACGGCAGCGCGCGGCGCCAGCCGGTGCGCAGCGCCTGGTTCATCGTGAGCAGGTTGACGGGGCCGGGTGCGTAGATGAGGACGACGGAAGCAGCGAGGAACGACAGATAAAGCTTGAACGACATGACGGACGGGCAGGAACGGGGAAGCAGGCACCGGCCCCGCACGCGGTCGGATAGGCGTGCGGGCGGCGGGGAATCGCATGCCTGCCGGCCGGCACCGCAACTCGTGATTGCGGCCGTGCGTCCCGTTGCGAGGGGGTGATCGCGGGGAGCGTGCCGGGCAGCAGGCATGGAGAAAATGTATCAAGCGGGCCGGTTAAAAGGCTTCCTGTTTTCCAGCAAAACGGGCCTGAGACCGGAATGTCGTTCAGATAGAATGCCCATTTTTAGTAGAAGATTCTTCTCATCATGGCTACCCGCGAACGCACGCCGAAAACGCTCGACAATCAGGACCGCAAGATCCTCGGTGCATTGCAGAAAAATGCGCGTCTGTCGAACGCCGAACTGGCCGAACAGATCGGCATGTCGACCACCGCCTGCTGGAACCGCACGCGGCAACTCGAACTCGACGGCTACATCGACGGCTATGTCGCGCTGGTCAACCAGCGCAAGCTCGGCTACGCGGACATCGTGATCCTCGAAGTCACGCTCGATCGCCATGAAGACGACGCGCTGGCGCGCTTCGGCGCCGAACTGGCGGCGCTGCCCGAGGTGCTCGAGGCGTATCTGGTGTCGGGCGAGTACGACTACTGGATCAAGGTCGCGGTGGACGGCACGGCCGGCTACGAGCGCTTCCTGCGCGAAAAGCTGTACCGGATTTCGAGCATCCGTCACAGCCGTTCGATGTTCGCGCTGCGGTGCATGAAGGACGTGCCTTCGATTCAGGTGTGACGGGGAGAGACAGGAGCGCGGCCGTCGCTGTAACGACGGCGGGTGCGATCGGACCCGGGCGCGGAGAAAAACCGGCGAACGGCTTACAGGAAAGGCTCGCCGGGCAGACGGCCCGCGGGAGCACAAAAACGGATGAATCTTCCGTCCGGCATGGCCCGGCGCCAGCGCGCGCAGGAAGGGAAGAATGGCTTCCCGCCCGGACAACCGCCTGACGACGATCCGCGCCGATGCGAATCGGCGCCGGCTTCGGCCTGAAACACGGCCTCGAGACGACCTTGAAACGCTTCCGATGCGGTGAGCGCATCCGGCCGGGAAGGACGACCCCGGCCTCTTTCTACATGACCGGCGCGCCCGTCCAATAGGCCGCGCAACAGCCGCGGTCGGCGCGCGTCAGCGCAAGCGAATCAGGCGACCGGCGCTCCGCTCAGCGCGGCAGGCGCGCGTGTGCTTCAGCGATGACTTCGCAGTTCTCGAGGTGCAGTGCCCAGGCTTCCGCCAGCAGCTCGCCAACACGTGCGAGCCAGCCAGTGGATTGGGTGGAACGATCGGAGACATTAGACGTTTGCATGACGAAGCCCCATATAGGTGGCGAGTTAGGGATAACCCTAATCATAACGAAGCGGCCCCGCTTTGTGAAATGCGATTTCGTTATATGAGAATTACTGACAATTCATGTTGCTGCTGCGCAACATGGACATTGGCGGCCCGCAGTTGTCGGGCAGGCGTGACGACGCCGTGCCGGCGCGGCCTCGCGGGCAGAAAGAAGCGGAGTCGAACGTACGTACGTCGGGGAAAAGGGCGCGGCTACCGGCCGATCCACCCGAAGCGCCAGGACAGCCGTCGCGTCGCGGCGCGCAGCGTCTGCGCCAGCGCGCTGTCCGGCCCGCGCGGGAAGCCGCGCGACGAGCCGATGATCGCGATCACGAGCCGGATGCTGCCGGTGTGATCGAACACGGGCGCGGCAATCGTGCCGATGCCCGGCACCGGCGCGTCGAACGCGAAATCGAGTTCGTCCGCGCGGATCGCCGCGAGCCGTGAGCGGAAGGCCGCGTCGTCCGGCGCGGTGCGCGCGCCGGCGAGCCGCACGGGCTCGTCGGCGAGTAGGTCGGCCAGCACGTCGTCGGACATGCCGGACGCGAAAACCCGACCGATCGCCGTATTGACGAGGGACATCACGGTGCCGACCTGCAGGCTCACGTGCTGCGGCCGCGCCGATTCTTCCAGCCGGATCACGGTCGGCCCGAGCGGCCCGAGCGTCGCGGCGGCCACGCTCATGTCGGTCGCGCCGGCGAGCGCGACGATCTCGGCTTCCGCGTCGCGCGTCGGCGACACGCGCTGCATCGCGATCAGGCCGAGCGCCTGCGCGAGCGGGCCGCCGTCGAAACAGCCGGCGTCGTCGCGGCTCAGCAGGCCGATCTTCTGCAGGCTGACCAGATGCGGAAACGCCTTCGCCGCCGGCATGCCCGCCGCCGTCGCGAGATCGCGCAGCGGCAGCGCGCGGCCCGCCGACACCAGCGCGAGCAGCAGGTCGCCGGTGCTGTCGAGCGCATTGATCCCGCGCTGTGCTTTCGCGTCGTCGGCGAGCGCGGGCGGTACGCGCGCGGTGCCCGGCGCCGGTGCGGGCGCCGGCTCCGCACGCACCGCACCGAGCGACGCGGTGGCCTGCCGCGCCGCGTCGCGCAACGCCGCGGCGATCGGGCCGTTCCAGTCGACATCGATCGAACCCGTCGAACCGATGACCGTCAACGCGAGCTGCAGGCGCCCGTGCGCATCGAAGACGGGCACGCACATTCCGCTGACGCCCGGGCTCGGCCGGTCGATGCTGCGTTCGATGCCGCGCGCGCGGATCGCGTCGAGTTCGACGTGTTGCGCAGCGGCATCCGGCACGACCGGCTCGCGTTCGGCGCCCGCCAGCGTACCGCCCGCGCCGGCCTGGCTGGCCGCCATCGCGTTGATGTGCGCGGCGTCGCCGAACGCGCGGAACACCCGGCCGGTCGCCGTGGTGTCGAGCGACATCACCGAACCGACGTGCAGGTTCATGTGCAGCGGATAGCCGCCGTGCTCGATGCGCACGATCGTCGGGCCGAGCACGCCCGGCACCGACAGCGCGACGCTCAGGCCGACCGTTTCCGCGAGCCGCGCCGCATGCGGCAGCGTCGCGCGGTAGGCCGGCTGGCGCTCGATCGACATCAGCCCGAGCCGCAGCGACAGCGGGCCGGGCTCGTAGTTGCCGGTGATCGCATCGCGCTTCACCAGCGCGAGCCGCGTCAGGCTCACGAGATAGGTGTGCGCCTGCGCGGTGGAGAGCTCGGCCGCCGCGGCCAGTTCCGACAGCCCGAGCGGCTTGCGCCGGCGCGCGAACGCGTCGAGCAGCCGGCCGCCGACCTCGACGCTCTGGATGCCGCGCTGCGCCTTGGGCGGCGCGTCGTCCGCGCTGACTTCGTGGTTCTGCACGCGATGATTCTTCCGTTGACGAAACCCCGCATGGTATCCGACGCCGTTTTCAGCGCCAGCCCGCAGGTTTACCCGTATTAGACAATAGCAAGCGCGTTTGCCATTGACAAATATTCGGCGCAAGCCGATGATCCGCTCATTCCCCTCAACACATGGCTCGCAGCCACGGAACGCACAATGGCCAAAGCATTCGCCTCCCAAGCCGATCTGGAAGAGAAGAAAGTCACCTGGACGAAGCTGTCCGAGAACGCGTACGCGTACACCGCCGAAGGCGACCCGAACTCGGGCGTGATCATCGGCGACGACAGCGTGCTGATCGTCGACACGACCGCGACGCCCGCAATGGCGCAGGACCTGATCGCGAAGATCCGCAGCGTGACCGACAAGCCGATCAAGCACGTGGTGCTGTCGCACTACCACGCGGTGCGCGTGCTCGGCGCGTCCGCGTACTTCGACGAAGGCGCGCAGCACGTGATCGCGAGCCGCGGCACGTACGAGATGATCGTCGAGCGCGGCGAGGCGGACATGAAGTCGGAGATCGAGCGCTTCCCGCGCCTGTTCGCCGGCGTCGAGACGGTGCCGGGGCTGACCTGGCCGACGCTCGTGTTCGAGCGCGAGATCACGCTGTTCCTCGGCAAGCTCGAAGTGAAGATCATGCACGTCGGCTCGGGCCACACGAAGGGCGACACGATCGTGTGGCTGCCGTCGCAGAAGGTGCTGTTCTCGGGCGACCTCGTCGAATACGACGCGGCCTGCTATTGCGGCGACGCACAGCTCGAACAGTGGCCGGCCACGCTCGAGGCGCTGCGCGCGCTCGGCGCCGAGAAGCTCGTGCCCGGCCGCGGCCCCGCGCTGCTGAATCCGGCCGAAGTGAACAAGGGCCTCGACTACACGAAGGATTTCGTCACGACGCTGCTCGCGCAGGGCCGCAAGGCCGTCGAGCGCAATCTCGACCTGAAGGCGGCGATGGCGCTCACGCGCGAGGCGATGGACCCGAAGTTCGGCCACGTGTTCATCTACGAGCACTGTTTGCCGTTCGACGTGTCGCGCGCGTTCGACGAAGCGAGCGGCATCGCGCATCCGCGCATCTGGACCGCGCAGCGCGACAAGGACATGTGGGCCGCGCTGCAGGAGTGAATCGCACGCGGCGGGGCGGCATTCGCATGATCGCCTCGCCGTTTCACTGAGGGTTGCGGCATCCGCGGCGGCATCGCGCCGCGGTGCCGGCAGCCGTATCCGGTCTCACAAGAAAGCAGGGCGCATGCACGCCCTCGGAGACTGCCGCGCGCTCGACATCGCGCGGCCCGTTTGGAGAGAGACATGCCCCAATCGCTTCCCGCCGAAGCGACGCTCGCGCACGCGAGCGCTTCGGCGCCGACTTCCGCATCCGCATTCGGCGATGCGCTGCTGTTCCGCAAGATCGCGTGGCGGATCGTCCCGTTCCTGTTCCTCTGCTACGTCGTGTCGTTTCTCGACCGCATCAACATCGGCTTCGCGCAGTTGCAGATGAAGCACGATCTCGGCTTCAGCGATGCGATGTACGGCCTCGGCGCCGCGGTGTTCTACGTCGGCTACGTGTTTTGCGAAGTGCCGAGCAACATGCTGCTCGCGCGGTTCGGCGCACGCCGCACGTTCACGCGAATCATGCTGCTGTGGGGCCTTGCGTCGACCGGGATGATGTTCGTGTCGCAGCCGTCGCATTTCTACGTGCTGCGCTTCCTGCTCGGCGTGTTCGAGGCCGGCTTCTTCCCCGGCATCGTGCTGTACCTGACCTACTGGTTCCCCGCGAACCGGCGTGCGGCGGCGATCTCCGTGTTCTTCGCGGGCGTCGCGGTGGCCGGCGTGCTCGGCGGGCTGCTGTCCGGCTGGATCATGCGCGACATGAGCGGCGTGCTCGGCCTGCACGGCTGGCAGTGGATGTTCGCGATCGAAGGCGCGCCGGCGATCCTGCTCGCGTTCGCCGCGTTCACGTTGCTGGTCGACCGGCCGCAGGACGCGACCTGGCTCACGGCCGACGAAAAGGCGCGCGTCGCCGCGCTGTGCGCCGAAGGCCGCGCACACGGCGGCGCGCACGACGGGCGCAGCGTGCTGGCCGCGCTCGCGAACCCGCGCGTGTACCTGTTCGCGTTCATCTATTTCTCGCTGACCTGTGCGTCGCTGACGCTCAACTTCTGGATGCCGCTGATGATCCGCGACTTCGGCGTGACCGACGTCGTGGCCGTGAGTCTCTACACGGTCGTGCCGAATGCGGTGGGCGCGGTGGGGCTGGTGCTGATCGCGCGCCGCTCGGACCGCACCGGCGAGCGGCGCAAGCACTTCGCATGCTGCACGATCGGCGGCGGCCTCGCGCTTGCGGCGCTGACGCTGCACCTGCACAGCTTCGCGGCGATGCTCGCGTGCCTGTCGGTCGCGGCGACGCTGATCTTCGCCGCGCTGCCGATCTTCTGGGCCGTGCCGACCCGCTACCTGTCCGGCAACGCGGCCGCGGCCGGAATCGCGCTGATCAGCAGCATCGGGATCACGAGCGGCATCGTCAGCCCGTGGGTGATCGGGATGATCCGCACGCGCACGGGCAGCATGGATCTCGCCGTGTACCTGCTCGCCGCGCTGCTGGTCGCGAGCGGCGTGGCGCTGATGGTGGGCGTGAAGGGAGAATCCGTGCGGCGCGGCTGAACGTCGGCTTTGGCCGGTCGCCGTCGGTGGGCGGCGGCGACTGGCGTCGCGGTTCCCGCCCGGCCCGTATTCGCATCCATCGAGGAGACGATCGATGTCCATCCCCTTGCAAGCGGACGCCGCGCACGCGGCTGCGTCCGGTTCCGCCGCGCCCGGCAACGACGCGCTGTACCGCCGCATCGGCATCCGGATCGTGCCGTTCCTGTTCGTCTGTTACATCGTGTCGATTCTCGATCGCAGCAACATCGGCTTCGCGCAGTTGCAGATGCGGCAGGATCTCGGCCTGACCGATGCGATGTACAGCCTCGGCGCGGTACTGTTCTTTGTCGGCTACGTGCTGTTCGAGGTGCCGAGCAACGCGCTACTGCGCCGCTTCGGCGCAAGACGCACGTTCGCGCGGATCATGGTCCTGTGGGGTGCGGTGTCGGTCGCGATGATCACCGTCGACAGCGCGAAGCAGTTCTACGTGCTGCGGTTCCTGCTCGGGCTGTTCGAAGCCGGTTTCTTCCCCGGGGTGGTGTTCTATCTGACGTACTGGTATCCGGCGCGCCGGCGCGCGTCGGTGCTGTCGATCTTCTATGCGGGCGTCGCGGTGGCCGGCATGATCGGCGGGCTGCTGTCGGGCTGGCTGATGCGCGCGATGTCTGGCGTGCTCGGGCTGCACGGCTGGCAATGGATGTTCGCGATCGAGGGCGCGCCCGCGATCCTGCTCGGCGCGATCGCATGGTTCTGGCTGTGCGACCGCCCCGAACACGCGCGCTGGCTGTCCGACGACGACCGGCAACGGCTCGCGGCCGACCTGGCCGCCGATCGTGCCGGTGCGCCCGCGCACGCGGCTGCTTCGCTGCGGCGGGTATTGGCCGAGCCGCGTACCTACCTGTTCGCGTTCATCTATTTCTCGCTGACGACCGCGTTGCTGATGCTGCTGTTCTGGATGCCGCTGATGATTCGCGAATTCGGCATTCACGACGTCGTGCACGTCAGCCTGCTGTCGATCGTGCCGAACGCGATAGGCGCGGCAGGCCTGATCGCGATCGCGCGGCGCTCGGACCGCAAGCGCGAACGCCGCCGGCATTTCGCCGCGTGCGCGTTCGGCGGCGCGGTGGCGCTCGCGTTGCTGACGCTGCACCTGCCGAGCATCGTCGCGATGATGGCGTTGCTGTCGATCGCGGCGATGCTGATCTTCGCCGCGCATCCGGTGTTCTGGGCCGTGCCGTCCGCGTATTTCGCGGGGGCCGGCGCAGCGGGCGGGATCGCGCTGATCAGCAGCATCGGCGTATCGAGCGGGATGATTACGCCGTGGATCGTCGGCGTGATCCGCACGCGCACCGGCAGCATGGATGCGGCGATGCTGATGATCGCCGGATTGCTGGCCGCGTGCGCGGTCGCGATGCTGCTTGGCGTGCGCGCCACGCCGCGCGGCGCAGGCCCGGCCGACACCTAGCGAGCCGCAGTGTAGCGCGGGGCCGGCGTATCGGCCGACAAATGCGGCGCCATCGTGCGGCGCGCGGCCTCGTACGCGTCCCATTCGTCACCCGCATGCAGCGAAGGGATCGTCACGAGCTCGCCGCGATCGAATCCGACCAGCGCCGCATCGACCATGTCCGGCGCCGTCATCACGATTTCCTTCGGCAGGTGCTCCAGCGGCAGGCCGCCCGTCTGCCAGAAATCGGTGGCCGTCGCGCCGGGCAGCACGGCCTGCACCTGCACGCCCTTGTCGGCGAGCTCGTGATGCAGCGACTGGCTGAACGCGAGCACGAAGGCCTTGCTGCCGCCGTACACGCCGTTCAGCGTTTCCGGCGAGATCGCGACGATCGACGAAATGTTGATCACCGCGCCGCGGCCGCGCGCGACGAAGCCGGGCACGGCCGCATAGGTCAGCCGCGTGAGCGCGGTCACGTTCAGGTCGATCATCCGCGTCATCGCGTCGACGTCGCTGTCGAGCAGCGGCGCATGCGTGCCGATGCCCGCGTTGTTCACGAGCAGCGTGATGCTCGCGTCCTGTTTCAGCTTCGCTTCGACGGCGGCGAGCGCCGCGCGGTCGTTGAGGTCCGCGTCGACGATCTCGACGCTGCGCTGCGTGTCGTTCGTGATGCGCTCGGCGAGGGCGCTCAGCCGGTCGCGGTTGCGCGCGACCAGGATCAGGTCGTAGCCGCGGCGCGCGAGGCGGTCCGCGTAGACGGCGCCGATGCCCGACGACGCGCCGGTAATGACAGCGGTACCGCGATGTGCTTGCGTCATGATGTACTCCGTTTTGATGAGAATGGCCGGATGGCGTGAAGGCATTCTGGCCTCGAAGCGCGGCGACACAAATGACGTAGATAGGTATGATTTCGGACATCGGGGCCAATCGGCACGAAACCGGAGAACGCGGATGCACCGAATCGGCTTTCTGATCAGCGACGGCTTCCAGATCATGGCGCTCGCCGCGCAGTCGGTGTTCGAGTACGCGAACATGGGGATGGACGCGCCGTTCTACGCGATGGACAGCTATTCGGTCGACGGCGGCGACGTGCGCTCGTCGCTCGGGCTGCCGGTCGCCACGCGCGCGCTGCGCGGGCGGCTCGGCGTCGACACGTGGATCGTCGCGGGCGTCAACGATCCGCTCGCCTCGCCGGCGCCGGCCGGCGTCGTTGCCTACCTGCGCCGCGCGAACGGGCAGGCGCGGCGGATCGCCGGCATCTGCACGGGCGCGTTCGTGCTGGCCGAGGCCGGGCTGCTCGCGCAGCGCCGCGCGACCACGCACTGGGCGTTCGGCCGCGGCATGCAGCGGCACTACCCGGAGATTCGCGTCGAGGACGACCGGATCTTCATCGTCGACGGCCCGATCTGGACGTCGGCCGGGATGACGGCCGGCCTCGATCTCGCGCTCGCGATGGTGGAAAAGGACCTCGGCGCCGACGCCGCGCGCTCGGTCGCGCACAAGCTGGTGATGCATCAGCGCCGGGCCGGGGGCCAGTCGCAGCATTCGGAAATGCTCGAGCTGGCGCCGAAATCCGACCGGATCCAGAACGCGCTCAACTACGCGCGGCAGAATCTCGGCCGCGCACTGACCGTCGAGGAGCTGGCCGAGGCCGTGCACCTGAGCCCGCGCCAGTTCAGCCGCGTGTTCACGCTCGAAACCGGGCAGTCGCCGGCGAAGGCGATCGAGCGGCTGCGGCTCGAATCGGCGCGGCTGATGATCGAACAGAGCCGCCATCCGCTGGACGTGATCGCGAAGGAGAACGGTTTTCGCGACCGCCGGCACATGCACGACGCGTTCGTGCGCGGGTTCGGCGTGCCGCCGCAGGCGCTGCGGCGCGATGCGCGGGCGGGCGAGCGGGAAGCGGGCTGACGGGCGCAGCCGTACGCCGCCAGCGCCGGTCGGGAAAATCGCGCAGAATCCCGTCGACATGTTTCGCGAGGAGACACGATGCACGCCGAGCCGTTCGACATTGCGATACCCGATCAAGCACTTGACGACCTGCGTCGACGTCTGCACGACACCCGCCCGCCGAACCTGGCGCCTGCCGAGCCGTGGCAGCAGGGTGTAGACGGCGCGTGGCTGCATGAGCTGGCCGCGTACTGGGCCGACGGCTTCGATTGGCGCGCGGCGGAACGCGCGCTGAATCGGCTGCCGCAGTTCGTCGCGGACGTCGGCGGCCGGCGCGTGCACTTCGTGCATCGGCGCGGCACAGGCCCGAAACCCTATCCGCTCGTCGTCACGCACGGCTGGCCCGGTTCCGTATTCGAATTCCATGCGTTGATCGATCGCCTGTGCGATCCGGCCGCGTTCGGCGGCGATCCGGACGACGCATTCGACATCGTCGCGCCGTCGCTACCAGGCTTCCTGTTTTCTCCGGCGCCTGCGGTGCCCGGTACATCGGCGCTCCAGGTCGCCGACTGCTGGGCGGAATTGATGGCCGGCCTCGGCTACCGACGCTTCGGCGCGCAGGGCGGCGACCTGGGCGCGGGCGTGTCGGTCGCGCTCGGCGCGCGGCACGAGGGCGTGGTCGACGGCATCCATCTGAACTATCTGCCCGGCAGCTACGAACCGCCGATCGACGCGGCGCGGCCGCTGACCGACGACGAACAGGCGTTCCTGAAGCAGCGCGGCGACTGGGCGGCGCTGGAAGGCGGGTACGCGCACGTCCACATGACGAAGCCGCGGACGCTGGCCGTCGCGCTCAACGATTCGCCGCTCGGGCTGGCCGCGTGGATCGCCGAGAAATTCCGTGCGTGGAGCGATTGCGACGGCGACGTCGCGCGGCGGTTTTCGTACGACACGCTGTTGACCGGCATCTCGCTCTATTGGTTCACCGGCTGCATTGGCTCGTCGATGCAGATGTATTGGGAGAACCGGCTGCAGCCGATGCGGTTTCCCCCCGGGCAACGCCTGGCGGTGCCCGTCGGTTTCGCGCGCTTCCCGAGGGAAATCAGCCGCCCGCCGCGCAGTTGGCTCGAACGCGTATTCGACGTGGTGCAGTGGACCGACATGCCGAGCGGCGGCCATTTCGCGGCGATGGAGGAGCCGGATTTGCTGGCCGACGATATTCGGCGGTTTTTCAGGCGTTTTCGATAACGAGCGGGGCGGTCGGCGACGCGTGCGAAGTACGCCGGTGGCCATCCTGGCAACCGGGTGCGGCCGCATCGCGCGGATCGCGCCGACGCCTATCTCGAGTCTTACCGCGTAACGAACGCCGTGGCCGCATCCGGCGCCGTACGCGCATGCTTGCGCTGGCGCAGCAGCGCGACGCGGCAGTTCTCGCGCGCCGTTTCGCGGCCGTCGTCGTCGAGCAGCACGAGGTCGCCGCGCATCACGTTCAGCGTGATCACATCCTCGCCCGGCGCGCCGAGCGTTTCCGGCGTATGTACCGAGCCGGCCGGTTCGAGCACCGTCGAACCGGCGTGCGCGACCCAGTCGTATTCGCGGTAGCGCCACGCACCCTGCAGCGTATGGACGAATACCTCGCCGTCGTGCCGATGGCGCGGAAGCGTGCCGCCGGCCGGCATCTTCAGCAGCGCGGTGAGCGTGTCCTCGGCCGCGTTGATGTGCAGGTACTTGATCGCGAGCCCCGGCAGGTCGGCGCTCATCGGCAGCCACGGCAGCGCGTCGCCGGGCAGGCACGAGATCGGCGGCAGGTCGGTGGAGAGCGGGGCGGACGGCTGCGTCATGGCGGAAGGCGGGGTGGAAACGGGAAGCCCGCATTATCGCAGAGGCGGATCGCGCGGCCGAACGGGACACGACCGCGTGCCGAAAACGGGGGCGACAGCCGGCTCCTTACACGATGAAATATACAGTCAAACTGTACAGTTTGACTGTCGATGTGTTATCTTGAATTGATGAACTCGCCATCGTCTCTCCCCGACACGCTCCCCCTGGCCGGTCTCGCCGGCGACCTCCGCATCTCGGTCGGCAAGCTGATGCGGCGGATGCGGGAGCAGACCCATCCGAACGACCTCACGTCGTCGCAGAAATCGGTATTGCTGCGGCTCGATCGCGACGGCCCGGCGACCGTATCGGCGCTTGCACGCGCCGAAAGCGTGCGCCCGCAGTCGATGCGCGTGACGGTCGCGACGCTGGAGGCGCTCGGCGCGGTCGCCGGCGCGCCCGATCCGACCGACGGCCGGCAGACGCTGATCGCGCTCACGCCCGGTTTCCGCAAGGTGCTGCAAGCGAACCGCGCGGCCAAGGACGACTGGCTGTTCCGCGCGCTGCACGCGCAACTGTCGGCGGCGGAACAGGCCGAGCTCGCGGCGGCCGTGAAGCTGCTGCAGCGGCTCGCCGAATTCCAGGACCCGGCGCGTTCGTAAACCGTATCGACCCGCTCGCTGAAAGGATGGCTCGCCCATGAACTTCCTGCATCTCGTGTCGTACTTCTTCGGCGGCGCGTTTCTCGCGAATGCCGCGCCGCATCTCGTCAGCGGGCTGCGCGGCGAGCCGTTCCAGACACCGTTCGCACATCCGCCCGGGCGCGGACTGTCGTCGTCGACCGTGAACGTGGTGTGGGGCGTCGTGAACCTCGTCATGGCTTATGCGCTCGTGCGCCGGGCCGGCGATTTCGACCTGAAGATCACGGCCGACGCGGCGGCGTTCGGCCTCGGCATCCTCGTGCTGGGGCTGTTCCTTGCGCGCCATTTCGGCGAACTGCACGGCGGCAACGCGTCCGACCGGGAGCGGCGATGAGCGTGCCGGCCGCGGGCGTGTTCCGCTCGCTTCGCAGCTTCAACTATCGCGTGTGGGCGATCGGCTCGCTGGTGTCGAACATCGGCACGTGGATCCAGCGCACCGCGCAGGACTGGCTCGTCCTCACGCAGCTCACGCATCACGACGCATCGGCGGTCGGCACGGTGATGGCGCTGCAGTTCGGCCCGCAACTGCTGCTGTTGCCGTGGACCGGCTACGCGGCCGACCGCTTCGACCAGCGCAAGCTGCTGATGGCGACGCAGGCGCTGATGGGCGCGCTGGCGCTCGTGCTCGGCGTGCTGACGGTCACCGGCGCCGTGCGGCTCGAGCACGTTTACGTGTTCGCGTTCCTGTTCGGCTGCGCGTCGGCGTTCGACGCGCCGGTGCGGCAGACCTTCGTTGCGGAACTGGTCGGCGACCGCGAACTCGCGAACGCGGTCGCGCTCAATTCGACGTCGTTCAACGCCGCGCGGATGGTCGGCCCGGCGGCGGCCGGCTTCCTGATCGCATCGGTCGGCACCGGCTGGGCGTTTCTCGCGAACGGGCTCAGCTTCTTTGCGGTGCTGGCGTCGCTGTCGCGGCTTCGGGAAGACGAATTGCGCGCGAACGTGCAGGCAGGCCGCTCGCGCGGCAGCCTGCTCGACGGGTTCCGCTACGTATGGCATCGCCCGGACCTGACGGCGATCCTCGTGATGCTGTTCCTGATCGGCACGTTCGGGCTCAATTTCCCGCTGTTCATTTCGACGATGGCCGCCAGCGTGTTTCACGTCGATGCGCGCGGGTTCGGCTTCCTGTCGTCGATGATGGCGGTCGGCACGATCTCGGGCGCGCTGCTCGCCGCGCGCCGCGAGCAGCCGCGGTTTCGTCATCTGTGGATCGGCGCGGCGCTGTTCGGGCTCGGCTGCACGTTCGCCGCGCTGGCGCCCGGCTACTGGTCGTTCGCGGCCGCACTGGTGCTGACCGGCATCGCCGCGATCACCTTCATGAATTCCACGAACAGCCTGATGCAGCTCTCCACCGAGCCGGCGATGCGCGGCCGCGTGATGGCGCTGCGCCTCGCGGTCGCATTGGGCGGCACGCCGATCGGCGCGCCGGTGGCCGGCTGGGTCGCGAACCATCTCGGCCCGCGTTGGGCGCTCGGCCTCGGTGCGGCGTCGGGCTTTGCCGCGGCGCTCGTCGCGACCCATTTCGTCACGCGCGAGCGCGCGCAGCCGCGCGCGGCCGACGATGGGGCCTGAACGAAGCCGAAGCCGCCGCTACGCCGCCGGCAACACCGCCGCATGCGCGGCTTCGAGACACGTCTGGAACAGCAGCGCCGCCCGCGACGGCTGCGGCGAGCGTCGCAGCAGGCTCACGAACCGGCACCGGTAATTGAACCGGTGCGGCGCGATCGGCTGCATCAGCCCCTTGTTGTCGAAACTTTCCGCGTAGTGATCGGGCAGGAAGCCCAGATAGCGGCCCGACAGGATCAGCGTTGCAATCGATTCCTGGTCCGACGCGGTCGCGCTGCGCGTGAGCTTCGCGCGATGGCTCAGCTCCATGTTCGGCGAATGGAAACCGAGCCCCGCGAACGCGTGGTGGCGGATCGTCGTCCACGTGAGCTTGCCGTGCGGCGCGTCGAACAGCGGATGCTGGCGGCCGCAGTACAGCAGCATCCGTTCGTCGAACAGCGCCGAATACACGAGGCTGCCGGAGTTGCGGTGCGCGGGAATGATCCCGACGTGGTAGCTGCCGTCGATCACCCCGCGTTCGACCTCGTTGATCGACGCGACGTGCAGGTTCAGCGCGACGTCGGGCGCCTCGTCCGCGAACTGGCGGATCGCGTCGCCCAGGCGCGCATGCGGGTTGGTCGCCGTCTTGTCGAACACCGCGATGTGCAGTTCTCCGCCCATCTTGTCGTGAATCCCGTCGATTCTGCTGCGAAATGCCTCCATCGACGCGAGCAGCCGCAGCGTTTCCTCGTACACCGTCTGCCCCTCGGGCGTCAGCGTGAAGCCCGCGCGGCCGCGCCGGCACAGCACGAGGCCGAGCCGCGTTTCGAGATCCTTCACGTGCCGGCTGATCGTCGAGATGCCGATATTCAGTTCCAGTTCGGCCGCCGCCATCCCGCCGCACTGCACGACGCCCTTGAAGACCCGCAGCAGGCGGAGATCCATGTCGCTGAGCTGCCCGAGCAACGCGCGGCTCTTCGGTTTCTTTGCTTGCATAGTTGCGCAAGTGAACATTGATATTGCGATATTCAAAAGACTAATTGGCGTCCCGACAATGCGCAATATCAATACGAGAAGGAGGGGCGCGCCGCGCCGACCGACATGACCGACATCACCACCGCGCAGCACGACGACACGAACCTCCGCACCGACGCCGCCTGGCTCGACGCGCACTGGATGCCGTTCACCGCCAACCGCCAGTTCAAGGCCGATCCGCGGCTGATCGTATCGGGCAAGGGTGCGTATTACACCGACGGCGAAGGCCGCAAGATCTTCGACGGCCTGTCGGGCCTCTGGTGCACGGGCCTCGGTCACGGCCGCACGGAAATCGTCGAAGCGGTGAGCCGCCAGGTCGCGCAGCTCGACTACGCGCCGGCCTTCCAGTTCGGCCATCCGAAATCGTTCGAGCTCGCCAACAAGATCAAGGAGCTGACGCCGGCCGGCCTCGACTACGTGTTCTTCACGGGGTCGGGCTCGGAGGCGGCCGACACGTCGCTGAAGCTGGCCCGTGCGTACTGGCGCGCGAAGGGCAAGGGCACGAAGACGCGCCTGATCGGCCGCGAGAAGGGTTATCACGGCGTGAACTTCGGCGGTATCTCGGTCGGCGGGATCGGGCCGAACCGCAAGCTGTTCGGCCAGGGCCTCGACGCCGATTTCCTGCCGCATACGCAACTGGCCGAGAACAAGTTCTCGCGCGGGATGCCCGAACACGGCGCCGAGTTGGCCGACCGCCTGCTCGAGTTGATCGCGCTGCACGACGCGTCGAACATCGCGGCCGTGATCGTCGAACCGTTCTCCGGTTCGGCGGGCGTGGTCGTGCCGCCGAAGGGCTATCTGAAGCGCCTGCGCGACATTTGTACCGCGCACGACATCCTGCTGATCTTCGACGAGGTCATCACGGGCTTCGGCCGGGCAGGCGCGATGACGGGCGCCGATGCCTTCGGCGTGGTGCCGGACATCATGAACTTCGCGAAGCAGGTGACGAACGGCGTGCAGCCGCTCGGCGGCGTGATCGCGACGAAGGAAATCTACGACACGTTCATGGCCGCGGGCGGTCCCGAGTACATGCTCGAATTCCCGCACGGCTACACGTATTCGGCGCACCCGGTCGCGTGCGCGGCCGGCGTCGCGGCGCTCGACCTGCTGGTGAAGGAAGACGCGGTGGCCCGCGTGCGCGATCTCGCGCCGCATTTCGAGGCGGCCGTGCACGGGCTGAAGGGCCAGCGTCATATCACGGACATCCGCAACTACGGGCTGGCCGCCGGCCTGACGATCGCCGCGCTGCCCGGCGAACCGGCACGGCGCCCGTACGAGATCGCGATGCGCTGCTGGGCGAAGGGCTTCTACGTGCGCTACGGCGGCGACACGATCCAGCTCGCGCCGCCGTTCATCGCCGAGAAGCGCGAGATCGACAATCTCGTGAACGCGCTGTCCGACGCACTGAACGAAGTGGACTGAGCCACGGCTCGCTCGCAGCGACAACCGAATCCACCAAAGAGCCAGACACATGAAACACGACAGCAATGTGACCTCCACCGTCGGCCACCTGATCGACGGCAAGCGCGTCGACGGCGGCAGCCGGGTCCAGCCGGTGTTCGACCCGGCCACCGGCGAATCGCACAAGAGCGTCGCGCTCGCCGACAAGCTGACCGTCGAAGCCGCGATCGCGTCCGCGCAGGCCGCGTTCCCGGCATGGCGCAACACGCCGCCGCTGAAGCGCGCCCGCGTGATGAGCCGCTTCAAGACGCTGCTCGAGGAGCACGCGGAAGAGCTGTGCGCGCTGATCACGGCCGAGCACGGCAAGGTGCTCGCCGACGCGATGGGCGAACTGCAGCGCGGGATCGAGAACGTCGAATACGCGTCCTATGTGCCCGAACTGCTGAAGGGCGAGCACAGCAAGAACGTCGGCCCCGCGATCGATTCGTGGAGCGAGTTCCAGGCGCTCGGTGTGGCCGCCGGCATCACGCCGTTCAACTTCCCGGTGATGGTGCCGCTGTGGATGTGGCCGATGGCCGTCGCGTGCGGCAACACGTTCGTGCTGAAGCCGTCCGAGCGTACGCCGTCGTCGACGCTGCGCATGGCCGAGCTCGCACTCGAAGCCGGCCTGCCGCCGGGCGTGCTGAACGTCGTGAACGGCGACAAGGAAGCGGTCGACACGATCCTGACCGATCCGCGCGTGAAGGCCGTGAGTTTCGTCGGCTCGACGCCGATCGCCGAAACGATCTATTCGACCGGCTGCGCGCACGGCAAGCGCGTGCAGGCGCTCGGCGGCGCGAAGAACTTCGCGGTCGTGATGCCGGATGCCGATATCCCCAACGCGGTGAACGCGCTGATGGGCGCCGCGTACGGCTCGTGCGGCGAGCGCTGCATGGCGATTCCGCTCGTCGTCGCGATCGGCGACGAAACGGGCGACCAGGTCGTCGCGGGGCTGAAGGCCGAGATCGAGAAGATGAAGGTCGGCCCGGGCAACGGCGCAGGCGTCGACATGGGCCCGCTCGTCACGCAGCAGCATTTCGAGAAGGTGACGGGTTTCGTCGAAGCGGGCGTGGCAGCGGGCGCGACGCTCGTCGTCGACGGCCGCGGCGTGAAGGTCGACGGCCACGACGGCGGCTACTACCTCGGCCCGTGCCTGTTCGACAACGTGAAACCCGGCATGCCGATCTATCAGCACGAGATCTTCGGGCCGGTGCTCGGCGTGATCCGCGTGAAGTCGCTCGACGACGCGATGGCGCTGATCGACGCGCACGAATATGGCAACGGCACGTGCCTGTTTACGCGCGACGGCGAGGCCGCGCGCTACTTCAGCGACAACATCCAGATCGGCATGGTCGGCATCAACGTGCCGCTGCCGGTGCCGGTCGCGTATCACTCGTTCGGCGGCTGGAAGCGTTCGCTGTTCGGCGATCTGCACGCGTACGGTCCGGATGCGGTGCGGTTCTACACGAAGCGCAAGACGATCACGCAGCGCTGGCCGTCGGCCGGCGTGCGCGAAGGGACCGTGTTCAGCTTCCCGTCGAACCGCTGAGTTGACGCGCGCGCCGGCCGCATGCAGCCGGCGCGACGTGCAAAGCCGCAAAAGCCCGCCCCGATCGACGATCGGCGGCGGGCTTTTTCACGTCCCGGCGAAACGCGCGGAACGCGGCGCAAGCCGGCTCAAGGCGCGACCACGTGCCACACGTTCTTGAAGTTGTCGCCGTTGCGTTCGCCCTGTTTCATGTCCTTCGAGTAGAAGTACAGCGGCTTGCCCTTGTATGCCCATTGCGGGCTGCCGTCGTCGCGCTTGACGATCGTGTAGGGGCCGACCGGTACGTCGGTCGCGCTGGCCTTGTACGGCGGCCAGAGGGTTTCGCATGGGCCCGAACAGGCGCTGGTGCCGGCGTTGGGCTTGTCCTTGTCGAACGAGTAGACGGTCATCCCGTTCGCGGCGACGAGTGCGCCGTTTTCTTCCTTCGTGATGGAACCCTGGGCCGTGGCCGAAGCTGACGCAATGGCGAGCAGGGCGGAGCTGACGAGCAGCGCGGCTTTCATGAGTGCCTCCTGATAATCCGGTGGGCGGCCGCGATTGCGTGCACGGGCGAGCGTGCGCCGGAATCGCGATGAATGGTGCCGGAGCACGGCGCCGTCGCTGCCGGCCCGCGCGAGCCGCGGCGGGGCGAATGGCGGCGAACGGAGCGCCTTATTCACGATAGGCGGTTTTTGGCGGTGCTGCGAGAAGATGGGGGGGCATATCGGCGGCACGCACGCGGCGCGCAACGGCGCGACGATCGTCGTCGTGCCCGGGTATTCGGCATCCGTCCCCGAGCCCGCGCCGGGGGTGCGTTGCGGCGGCAACGACCCCGATACGGGTTTGCTTGGATGACATCGCGCGCATTCCGCCGGAATATCTTCGTCAGCGCGAGCCGGGCTCGCGCCGATCCTTCCGGGAGGGACGACGATGCTTCAGGATCCAGGCGATGTTGCGCGCGCCAGCTATCGCGCGTATGTCGACAAGGACCGCGACGCGATCGAAGCGCTGATCGCGCCGGATTTCCATTTCACGAGCCCGCTCGACAACCGGCTCGATCGCGATGCGTATCTCGCACGTTGCTGGCCGAACAGCGCGATACTCGCCGCTTTCGAGTTCGTCGACGTCGCTGTGCACGGCGAATACGTGTACGTCGTGTACGAAGCCGTGACGACCGCCGACAGGCGGTTCCGCAATGCCGAACGGTTGCGCGTGCGCGATGGCCGGCTTGTCGAGGCCGAGGTGTATTTCGGCTGGTATGTGCCGCACCCGGCACCCGATGGCGGGTTCGTCGAATCGGGCAGGTGAATGCAATCGCGCGGCGCGAAGCTGACGTTTCGCCGTCGCGAGGCGCCCGCGCAGGGCGGCCCGCCGGGGCGTCGCCGGTTGACGGCGTGCGCGCCGCTCAACCGGCTGCATCGTCTTCCCCCAGCGCCCGAATGAACCGCGAAAACAGCTCAGGCTGCGACGAGATTCCAAGCTTCGCGTAAAGGTGCCGCCGATGCACCTTCACCGTCTCCGGTGAAATCGCGAGCCGCTCCGCGATCGCCTTCGACGAATTGCCGCGCAGCACCATTCTTGCGATCGCCATCTCGCGATCGGTCAGCACGCCCGCGCCGAAGCGCGCGAGCGCCTGCTCGACGCGCGCACCGAGGTCCGCGTCGGGCGTGGCGCGCGCGGCATCGCCCACCAGCCGCCAATGCTGCCGGATGACCGCGAGCACCCACGGCATCGCGGCCGTCAGCTTGCCGAGCGGCTCGACGTCGAAGCGCGTCGACGCACCGAGCGACAGCGACAGCAGCGTGTCGGCGTTCGGTCGCACGAGAATCTGGATCTCGTCGTCGCCGACCGCGTCGCGGAAATAGCTCAGGAAATATTCGCTCTGCCGGAACAGGTCGGGTGCGACTTCCTCGAGCCGGTAGCAGCCGTCGGCGAGCCCGTCGTGCGCGGCCTGCAGGAACGGATCGAGCAGATATAACCCGTTCAGGTAAAGCGGCACCGGCGACGCGGTGTCGGCGCCGCCCGTGTCGTATTCGTCGAGCACGAGCGGCACGCCGTCGCGGCCGATCGCGGTCGCGAGCGCGTTGTCGAACGGCGCCATTTCGTTGAGCAGCAGCACGAGGAACCGCCAGAAGCGCGGCTGGCCGAGATGATCGATTGCGCGGCCGAGCGCCTGGTGCATCGCGATTTCGGAAAAGAGACGATCCATACCACCACCGGAAGGGCGTAACACGAAGGGGGAATAGCGGTCCTGAAATTGGCTTCCTAGACTGCCACGCAATCAATCGGGCCCGAGTATGGGTGTTCAAAAAAAGGCGGCAAAGGAACAAAGGAGCACGAAATGGCGATGATGTCGGAATCGACGGGCACGCTGCAAGCGGCCTCTGCAACGGAAGACGCGCCGCGCGCGCTGTCGCAGACGCTCAGCGTGCGCGACGCTGTGATGATCACCGTATCGGGCGTGACCCCGGCCAGCTCGATCTTCGTGATCGCGCCGTTCGCGATCCAGCAGGCCGGCAGCGGCGCGGTGCTGTCGTTCGTGCTCGGCGGCGTGCTCGCGCTGGCGTTCGCGCTCTGCTATGCGGAACTCAGCGCCGCGCACCGCAGCGCGGGCGGCGAATACGTGATGGCCAAGCGCGTGTTCGGCACGCTGCCCGGCTACCTGACCTTCATCACGGTGCTGTCCGTCAGCGTGTTCATCCCGGCCGTGCTCGCGAGCGGCGCCGCGCCGTACCTGAACAGCGCGCTCGGCACGCACTTCGGCAATCAGTCGGTCGCGCTGACGATCGTGCTGCTCAGCTATCTGCTCGGCATGCTGAACATCAAGACGAATGCGTGGATCACCGGCGCGTTCCTGGTCGTCGAAATCGGCGTGCTGATGCTGATCGCCGGGCTCGGCTTCGGGTCGCCGCATCGCGGCGCCGACGTCCTGATCGCACCGGTCGTCGCGAGCGGCAATGCGCTCGTGCCGGCCACGCTCGCGGCCATCGTGCCGGCGATCGGCACCGCGATCTTCTGCTACAACGGTTTCGGCTCGGCCGCCTATCTCGCGGAGGACTTGCGCGGCGGCAACCGCAACGTCGCGAAGGCGGTGATCTATTCGCTGCTCGTGATCCTCGTCGTCGAACTGGTGCCGCTCACCGCGATCGTGCTCGGCGCGCCTTCGCTGACGGAACTGACGAAGAGCGCCGATCCGATCGGCTATGTCGTGCGCTCGCTGAGCAATCCGGCCGTGTCGCGCGTGGTCAGCGGCGGGATCTTCCTGTCGGTGTTCAACGCGATCATCGCGATCGTGATCGCGATGGGCCGCCTGCTGTACAGCAGCGGCCGGCATGCGCTGTGGTCGCGCACCTGCAACCGCGCGTTCTCGACGATCCATCCGCGCCTCGAATCGCCGTGGCTCGCGACGATCGCGCTCGCGATACCGTCGGCCGGGCTCGTGTTCGTGTCGAGCCTCGATGAACTGACCGCATTCACGGTCGACCTGTTGCTGCTGATCTACCTCGTCGTGGGGCTGGCCGCGCTCGCGAGCCGGTTCGTGCGCCGCGACGTCGAGCATCATTACCGGATGCCGCTGTGGCCCGTGACGCCGCTCGTCGCGGTGGCGGGCGCCGCGTATACGCTTTACACGACGCTGGCGACGGCGACGAAGCCGACCGACCTGATCATCATCGCGGGGCTGCTGGTCGCGGCGCTCGTGATGTACGTCGTATGGGCGCGCCACAGCACGGCATTCCGCGCGCTCTGAGCATCGGCTCGACTCCGTGCATCACCGATACACCGAATCATCGAAAGACAGGAGGAATTGCATCATGCGCACGAGGGATCTCGGCATCCGCATCGGACTCGGCACGCCGGGCCGCTTCAACGCGATCACGGACGTGCCGGGCGTGCGGGTCGGACATTGCACGCTGAACGTCGAGAACGGCGACGCATCGATCCGCACCGGCGTCACCGTCATCGAGCCGCGCGCGGGTGCCGCGCACGATTCGCCGTGCTTCGCGGGCGTGCACGTGCTGAACGGCAACGGCGACGCGACCGGGATCGAATGGATTCGCGAAGCCGGCCTGCTGACCACGCCGATCGCCTATACGAACACGCACAGCGTCGGCGCGGTGCGCGACGCGCTGGTCGCGAACGAACGCGAAGCGGCGGCCGGCCGCGTGTACTGGTGCATGCCGGTCGTGATGGAGACCTACGACGGACTGCTGAACGACATCTGGGGGCAGCACGTGAACGCCGCGCACGTGCAGCGCGCGCTGGCAGCCGCGCAGTCGGGGCCGGTCGCCGAAGGCGGCGTGGGCGGCGGCACGGGCATGATCTGCCACGAGTTCAAGGGCGGCATCGGCACCGCGTCGCGCGTGCTGGCGAGCGATGCGGGCGGCTGGACCGTCGGCGCGCTCGTGCAGGCGAACTACGGCGTGCGCGAGATGCTGCGCGTGGCCGGCTACCCGGTCGGCGAAGTGCTGCGGCACGTGCATTCGCCGTTTCGCGAAGCCGACGCGAAAGGCGAGGCCGGCATGGGTTCGATCGTCGTCACGATCGCGACCGACGCACCGTTGCTGCCGCATCAATGCACGCGTCTCGCGCAGCGCGCGAGTGTCGGGCTCGCCCGCGTCGGCGGCGGCACCGAGGATTCGAGCGGCGACATCTTCCTCGCGTTCGCGACCGGCAACGCCGGCTTGCCGGCGGTGAACTACGGCAGCAAGGGCACGCCGACCACCGACGTGCGGATGGTCAACAACGACCATATCTCCGCGCTGTTCGTCGCGGCGGCGGAAGCGGTGGAGGAAGCGATCGTGAATGCGCTGGTTGCGGGCGGCGACGTCGCGTCGCGCGGGGTGCGGGTCGAAGGGCTCGGGCCGGCGCGCTTGCTGGATGCGTTGCGCGAAGTAGGCTGGCGGCCGGGGCGCGGCGCCTGAAACGGCACGCGCCGCTTCAATCGAAGCGGCGTGGTGTAGGACGGCGATGCGGCGATCGGCCGGGCCGCGATCGACCGGGCCGCGATCGGCCGGACCACCGTCCGTCCGCGCACGTCATGCATGCGGTGCATGCGATGCGGGTCTGGCCGTGACGACGCGGCGTCATGCTCAGCTGCCGAAGTAGATGTTGCAGAAGCTGACGGGGCCGACGCACGCGTTCGGGTCTTCCTGCTTCGATTGCGCACGATCGACGCGGCCGGCGGCCTGGATCGCCTCGGCGCGGTTCGCCTGTTGCGGTGCGGCGTCTGCCGGCGCCGGCTGCGCGTGAGCGACGGCAGCGGTGAGCGACAGGGCAACGAGGGCGAGGTGCAGCGGCTTCATTTTGTTTCTCCTGGGTGAGTGCCAGTCTCGCTGGCAGTGAGGAAACTATAGGCTCGCACTGCTTAAAGATTAATCACCGCGCCTGTAGAGCTTATTTCCATCCGGAACAAGGATCCCGTTGCGCGCGCATCGATCTTCAATGGCGGTGCCGGTTGAACGGCGCGTCCTTGTCGAGCAGCGCGCTGCGCATGAAGTGCAGGCAGCCGACGATCCGCTGCATGTTGCGACGCGCGTCGGGCACCGCGTACCACGCCTGCAGCGCGTGCTGCGCCGCGCGGATCGCGAGATTCACGGATTTCAGCGTGCGCGCATGGCGGGCGGGCGTCGGATCGTCGAAGAAGCGTGGCAGTTCGAGCAGCACCGCCTCGATCGAACCGGTCCAGCGCAGCGTCTGCGGCGGTCTCGCCGCGCAGAACATGTGCAGCTCGTCGCGCAGGTCGATGACCGCGTGGCCGATCTCGAGCGTCGACAGCATCCAGCGCAGTGCATCGCGATGCTGCCGCGTGCGGCGCACCAGCAGCGTACGCAGTTGCGCCATCAGGTCGTGCGTGCTCGACTGGAAGCGTTGCGCGAGGCCGTCCGGCGCGCCTTCGCACGCAAGCGTCACCTGGCGGCGCAAGTCGTGCGCGATCCGGCCGGTGAGCCAGGGCATGTGCGTCGGGAACACGACGGCGAACACGAGCGAGCACGCCAGCATCGCGACGACGACCGCCAGCCCGTTGTTGATCAGCACTTCGGGCGTATACGCGATGGTGTTGTCGGGGCCCGCGAGCAGGCAGAAGAACACCGCGAAGCCGATCCCGTAGCCGGACAGGCCCGGCCGCATCGCGAGAAACGCGCCGAGGCCGAGCACCGGCGCGAGCGCCGCGCACAGCAGCGGAAAGCCGTCGATGTTCGGATAGACGTAGCAGAGGAACAGGTAGCCGACGGCGGTCGCGAACGCCGCGCCGACGCCCATCTGCGCGACGAACTTCGGCGCGCGCGGCGACGTCGAGCTGAGCGCGCACGCGATCGCGGTGGCGATCACCGCGAGCGAGCCGCTCGGCCATTCGGACGCGATCCAGAACGCGCTCATCGCGCCGACGGCAACCACCGTGCGCAGGAACGCGAAGCCGACGAAGAACGCATTGGTTTTCACCGCGTAATGCGTGACCGAGCGCTCGAACGCGTGATCGTCCTGGTCGAGCGACGCATAGGTGTCGACGTAGCCGAGATATTCGCCGATGAACCGGTACAGCAGTTCGATCGCCGTATCGAAGTCGAGCAGGCCGCCGGCCGCGTGCTCCTCGATGGCTCGCCGCGATGCGCGCGCGGCCTTCGGCAATGCACCGTGGAAGCGGCGCAGTTCGAGCAGCGCGCCGGTGGCCGGCGCGATGCCGCGCTGGCGTTCGTCGCGCAACGCGGCGAAGCGCAGTGCGAGCGCGTCGACGTGCGGCGCCAGCGCGTCGAGCACCGCGTCCGACCGATTCGCACGCAGCCGCTTGACGAGTTGGTGCAGCGCATGCAGCCGCGTACATGCGTTCATGAACTCGCTGTTCAGCCGCGCGAGCCGGCGGCTGCGCGCGCGAATGTGCGGATCCTCGAACGACGCGAATGCACGGTTCGCTTCGAAGCCGACGATGTCGTCGACGAAATCGGCGAAGCGCCGCTCGAAATCGCCGCGCGCGACGTCGCCCGACAGCGCGCCGGCCGTGAACGCCGCGAACGTCGCGTGGCGTGCGCTCAACGAGCGCATCAGCGCCTTCGCGGAACTCAACGGCAGGATCAGCGCGCTGACCGCGCCCGAGCACGCGATGCCGAGCGCGACTTCCGCGGCGCGCGTGAGCGCGGACTGGAACAGCGTCTGCGGCGTCATCACGGCCGGCAGGCCGATCAGCGCGGCCGTGTAGCCGGCGAGCACGAAGCCGTACCAGCGGAAGTGGCGGTTGCGCACCGCGAGCGCGATGCAGCCGCCGATCCACAGCGTGATACCGGCCATGTACAGCTCGGGCTGCTGCGCGAACAGCCCGCCGAGCGCGAGCGCGCCGACGAGGCCTGCCGCCGTGCCGAGCACGCGGTAGAAGCTCTTCGCGAACACCATCCCCGACAGCGGCTGCATCAGCACGAACACGGTGGTCATCGCGGTGCGCGGCTGCGACATCTCGAGACGCATCGCGATGCCCATCGCCAGCAGCGCCGCGAGCACGGTTTTCGCGAGGTGCAGCCAGATCAGCCCGTCGGTCACGGCCCAGTCGCGCGCCGCGTTGCCGAGCGGATCGAGCCATCGCCTCCATCGTGCCGGTTCGATGGAAGGTCGCGCGATCGCAGGTGGTGGCTTCATGAAAAGGGGCCCAAGGCCGCCCGCGCGAGGTGCCGCGGCGCGTCCGAACGGGTCCGTTCGACTGGTGAGGCGCCGATTGTAGGAGCGCGGCGCCTGTGCATTAACGCAGTTGCCGGGAAACGATAGTTGCAGCCCGAGTAACAATCTGTCGCATCCAGTGGAGGAAAATGGCGGCTCCGCTACAGGTCGCTCACAGGAATGGATACCCTACAAAACATGCGGGTGTTTACGCGCGTCGTCGAGACGGGCAGCTTCACCGCCGCCGCGCAATCGCTGAATTCGACGACGGGCGCGATGTCGCGTGCGGTGTCGGAGCTCGAGGCGCGTTTGCGCACCCGTCTGATGAATCGCTCGACGCGCCGTCTCGCGCTCACGTCGGCCGGCGAAAGCTATCTGCGGCGCTGCCGCCAGATCCTCGCCGACGTCGACCGCGCGGAAGAAGAGGCGAGCTGCGCGCACGAGCGCCCGGCCGGCGTGCTGCGCATGCACAGCTTCGCGAGCGTCGGTCATCACTATGTATTGCCCACGCTGACGCGCTATCACGCGCAATTCCCGGACGTGTCGATCGAACTGTCGCTGTCGCAGCGCATGCCCGACCTGTTCGACGGCACGAGCGACACGGCCGTCGTCACCGCGTCGTCGCTGCCCGATTCGGAACTCGTGTCGCACCTGCTCGGCTCGACGTTCAGCATTCTGTGCGCATCGCCCGACTACGTGAAACGGCACGGCGTGCCGGCCCGCCCGCAGGATCTCGCCGCGCATGCGTGCCTGACGCTGTGTACGCCGGCGTTTCCGACGCACGAATGGGTGCTCGAAGGACCCGAAGGCGTCGAGCAGATTCATGTCGCCGGGCCCGTGCAGACCAATACCGCCGAATCGCTCGCGCTTGCGATCCGCGACGGCATCGGGATCGGCATGCTGCCGCTGTATTCGGCGATCGACGCGCTGCGCGACGGCTCGCTCGTCCGCGTGCTGCCCGCGCATATCCTGCAGAAGATGAACGTGTATGCGCTGTACCCGTCACGCCGCTTCGTCGATGCGAAGGTGCGGACCTGGGTCGAGATGCTGCGTGCACAGGTGCCGACGATGATCGCGCGCGACGTCGAGATGCTGAACGCGATCGATCGCGAACCGCAGGCCGCCTGAGCGCAAGCCGCCTTGACCCCGCGCGCGCATCGGCGCGCGGCGGGTTGCTTCATGCCCATGCCGGAACCGCGTCGCTCGCCATCCATGCTGGATGCGAGCGACGCGCGCCGTCACAGCGCGGGCTTGGCCGCCGCGCCCGATTCGGTTGCCGGCTCGCCGGTCGGGCCGTAGGCGGCCCGCGCCGCTTTCCGTTCGGCGAGACGCTTCGCCTGCAGTCGTTCCTGCGCCGCGAGAATGTCGTCCGGATAGTTGCCGATTTCCCCGCGCGCCGGGTTGTAGCCGACCGATTCGAGGTCGATCAGCTCCTGCAGCACCTGCGCGCGCGTGACGGGCGACTTCGCCTGCTGGGCGAACGACAGGGCCGGTGCGACAAGCAGGACGGCAGCGGCGGCGGTAACGACGAGCGATTTCACGAGGTTCTCCTGAATAAGGGGGGGGTGGCCGGATCGACACGCTGCGCGCGGCGCCGACCTTGGACGTCAGTCTACGGAGCGAGTCCGCGTGCAAACACCCCGATTCCAGGAGGGCTGCGTTCCAGAAGGAACAACATTGGCGGCGTCGCCCGCGGCTACTGAACCCGTGTGTGCACACGGCTCCTGCAGGCGGACGACGTCGCGCGATGCCGGTCAGAACCGCGTGCGCATGCCGATCGTGCCGACCACCTGGTTCGCCGTGCTCGATGCGCCGCCCGACGTGTTGATGAACGCCTGGTAGCCGCGGCCCGACGCATGCTGGAACATCGCTTCCGCGTACAGGTCGGTACGGCGCGACAGCTTGTACACGGCCTGCAGGTTGGCCTGATGCCACTTCGGATCGCTGCCGTGCTTGCTGTCGGGATTCGACACGCTGGCGTCCGTGTACACATAGGCCGCGCCGACGCTGACGGCCGGCGTCACCGCATAGCGCACGTTCACGTCGTAGTTGTTGAACGCGATCTGGCCGCTGGAGCCGAACGCGCCCGTGTTGTCGTACTGCGAGCGCGTGTAGACGAAGCCGACGGTCGCCGGGCCGAACACGTAGCTGACGCCGCCGCCGTAGCTGCGCATGCGGTCCGAGCCGATCGACCAGCCGCCCTGGTTCAGGCTTTTCGCTTCGGCCGAATCGGTCGCGCCTGGGCTCGCGCTCGTCGAGCCCTTCGTGCCGTTCATCTGCAGGTACGCGCCGGCCAGCTTCAGCGGGCCGTTCGTGTAGCTCGCTGCCACGCTGTACGCGCGGTTCGCGCTGAAGTTCGCCGAGTTGGAGAACGCGTACAGCGCGCCGACCTTGAAGCCCGCGATCGTATCGCTCGTGTACTTGACCGCGTTGTTGATACGCAGCGAGTGGTTCAGGTTGTCGTTGTCGAACGGATGCGCGAAGCCCGTATCGCCGAAATCGCCGGACGTCGCGGACAGCGGCGCGACGAAGTCGACCATCGTGTCGTACTGGCGGCCGAGCGTCAGCGTGCCGTAGCCGGCCTGGCTGAGGCCGACATATGCGTGCCGGCCGAACAGCTTGCCGTCCTGGCCGAGCCCGCCGTTGTTCGCATTGAAGCCGTTCTCGAGCACGAACAGCGCCTTCAGGCCGCCGCCGAGATCCTCGGTGCCGCGCAGGCCGAAGCGGCTGCCGTTGATCGTGCCGGTCGCCATGCGCCACTGCGACGCACCGTTCACGTTGTTGGTATAGGCGATGCCGGCGTCGATCAGGCCGTACAGCGTGACCGAGCTTTGCGCGTGGGCGAGCGGCGCGAACAGGGCGGCGGCGCACGCGCCGGCGATCAGGTTTTTTTTCAAGGTGAAGCTCCTGCGTGTGGGACGGGAAACCAAAGTTCGGCGCAAGTATAGGAATGCGCGGCGCGCGCAAGGGCCGGGCGGCCGCGAGCGCACTGTTCCGGATCCTGCAAGAGTCGTTCACAAAACCGACACGACGCGATGCGCCCGCGCCGGCCGGCGGTTCTTGCGCGACGGCAGGCCCGCGGCTGCTGTCCGGCCCGGCCCGGCTGTCGTGTCGATGCAACATGCACGGTACGTGCGCGCATCGCTGCTTTTCCTCCATACTGGTTGCCCGGACCACACGGCCGCCGACTCGGATCGCGCGGCCGTGTCAATGCATACGACAAGAGGCCCCCATGAACCTGTTCAACGTACGCCTGCGCGGCCGCGACGGCCTGTTCACGATCGGCGTCGATGCCGGCAAGATCGCGCGGATCGATGCGCAAACCGCACCGATCGCGTCGACGAACCCCGACCATATCGATGGCGGCGGCCGGCTCGCGATTGCGCCGCTCGTCGAACCGCATATCCACCTCGATGCGGTGCTGACGGCCGGCGAACCCGCGTGGAACATGAGCGGCACGCTGTTCGAGGGCATCGAGCGCTGGGCCGAGCGCAAGGCGACGATCACGCACGAGGACACGAAAGCACGCGCGCATGCGGCGATCGGCATGCTGCGCGACCACGGGATCCAGCACGTGCGCACGCACGTCGACGTGACCGATCCGACGTTGGCCGCGCTGAAGGCGATGCTCGAAGTGAAGGACGAGGCGCGCGGCCTGATCGACCTGCAGATCGTCGCGTTCCCGCAGGAGGGCATCGAATCGTTCGACGGCGGCCGCGCGTTGATGGAGCAGGCGATCGAACTCGGCGCGGACGTCGTCGGCGGGATTCCGCATTTCGAGAACACACGGGAGCAGGGCGTCAGCTCGATCCGCTTCCTGATGGATCTCGCGGAACGCACGGGCTGCCTCGTCGACGTGCACTGCGACGAGACCGACGATCCGCATTCGCGCTTTCTCGAAGTGCTCGCGGAAGAGGCGCGCGTGCGCGGCATGGGGGCGCGCGTCACCGCGAGCCACACGACCGCGATGGGTTCGTACGACAATGCGTACTGCTCGAAGCTGTTCCGGCTGCTGAAGCGGGCGGGACTGAACTTCATCTCGTGCCCGACCGAGAGCATCCATCTGCAAGGGCGCTTCGACACGTTTCCGAAGCGGCGCGGCGTCACGCGCGTCGCGGAACTCGACCGTGCCGGGATCAACGTGTGCTTCGGGCAGGATTCGATCAAGGACCCGTGGTATCCGCTCGGCAACGGCAACATCCTGCGCGTGCTCGACGCGGGCCTTCATATCTGCCACATGATGGGTTACCAGGACCTGCAGCGCTGCCTGGACTTCGTGACCGACCACAGCGCGACGACGATGCATCTCGGCGATGGCTACGGCATCGCGGTCGGGCGGCCGGCCAATCTCGTCGTCCTCGACGCGGACAGCGACTACGAAGCCGTACGCCGGCAGGCGAAGGCCACGCTGTCGATGCGCCACGGGAAGGTCATCATGCGGCGCGAACCGGAGCGCGTGACGTATCCGGATTGACGGGAAGGCGGGCGAGCGCGGCTCGCCGGCTTTGAGTATTCATGGAATGCATCAGTCGATTCGAAAAATACGTTTGTCTCATGAGAGGCGCGGGCCTACGATTCGGTCCTGACGACGGCGTGCCACGTGCGCGCCGTCCTTTTTCCTCTTCGTTCGCCGATCCCATGCGCCTCGATCTTCCGTCCGCTCCCGCTGCTGCTTCGCCGACCGCCAGCCCGTTCGCGCGCATGGCCGTCGTCACGGTCCTGACCGGCATCGGCGCAGGCCTCGGCGGCATGCTGCTCGCGCTGCTGCTGCATGCGATCCAGCACGTCGCGTACGGCTACAGCATTGCGCACGTGATCGGGTCCGAGAGCTTCCTCGCTGGCGTGACCGCGGCCGAGCCGCTGCGCCGGGTCGCGGTGCTGGCCGTCTGCGGGATCGTCGCCGGCGGCGGCTGGTGGGCGCTTTACCGGTATGGCCGGCCGCTCGTCAGCATCCGTCGGGCGGTGCGTGCGGCCGATCCGCGGATGCCGTTCGTCAGCACGACGGTTCACGCGCTGTTGCAGATCGTGACCGTCGCGCTCGGCTCGCCGCTCGGCCGCGAAGTCGCGCCGCGCGAGATCGGTTCGCTGCTCGCCGGGCGGTTTGCCCATGCGGCGCGGCTCACGCCCGACGACTGCCGGCTGATGGTCGCGTGCGGCGCCGGCGCGGGGCTCGCGGCCGTCTACAACGTGCCGCTCGGCGGCGCGATCTTCGTGCTCGAGGTGCTGCTCGGCACGTTCGACATGCGCGCGCTGATCGTGGCGGTCGTGACGTCCGCGATCGCGGCGATCGTCGCGTGGCTCGGTCTCGGCAACGAACACCAGTACACCGTGCCGGCGTTCGTGCTGAGCACGCCGCTCGTCGCATGGTCGATCGTCTGCGGGCCGCTGTTCGGTTTCGCCGCGTACGGTTTCGTGCGGCTCACGAGCCGCGCGCGCGCGAACGCGCCGAAGGACTGGCGGCTGCCGGTGTTCGCGCTGCTCAATTTCGCGGTGATCGGCGTGCTCGCGATGGGGTTTCCGCAACTGCTCGGCAACGGCAAGGGCCCGGCGGCGCTGGGTTTCGACGGCACGCTGACGATCGGCTTCGCCGCGACGCTGCTCGTGCTGAAGGTACTGATCGAGGCCGGCAGCCTGCGGGCCGGCGCGGAAGGCGGGCTGCTGACGCCGGGTCTCGCGAACGGCGCGTTGCTCGGCGTCGTGCTCGGCGGATTGTGGAGCGCCGTGTGGCCGGGCGCATCGCTCGGCGGATGCGCGCTGATCGGTGCGACCGCGTTTCTCGCCGCGTCGATGCAGATGCCGATCACGGCCGTCGTGTTGATGCTCGAATTCACGCGTGCGAATCACGACAGCCTCGTGCCGATGTTGCTGGCCGTGGCGGGTTCGCTTGTCGCGTATCGGCTTGCGCAGAAGCTGGCGGAGCGGCGAGCGACTGCGATCGCGGCCGTCGGCACGCCGGAGGCGGTTGCTCGCTAGCGGGCTCACGCCAGGGCTCGAGTACGCATCGATGAGCGCGGCGATCCATCCACGACGTGGCGTATCTGGAGGGCGACGGGTGGGTACGGGAAGCGCATGCATCGCTGACGCATCACTTCCGTTTCAGAGGGGATTATCCGGGAAATTCTCCCCATAAGATACAACATCAGGGAATTATACTTTCTAAGTACATCCCTTCTGTAACTCTGTGATATTGTGAGTTACGAGAGATATCACGCCGGAAGCCCCCCTATGTTGGAATTAAGTTTTCGCAAGCCCAATGAAATCGTCACGCTGCTTTGCGCCAGGCTTCGCACGGAGCGGCTGGCGTTGCAACTGACGCAGAGCGACGTAGCCGCGCGTGCCGGCGTGGGTTCCAATACCGTGTCCAATCTGGAAGCCGGACGCAATGTGAGCCTCGAGACGGTAGTTCGTGTAGCCATGGTCCTGGGACGAAGCAAGGAACTCGAAGGACTGTTCCTGCCGAAGCTCGATAGCCTGGAAGACGTTCATCGGTATGAAAAAAGTGCCAAACGTCAGCGCGTCAAGAGGGGCAACCAGAAATGATCGAGCGAATCGATGTCTACTATGACGGCTGGGGGGAGCACTGGCTGTGGGGATCGATGGTTTCTACGACGGCGATCACGGGGCGCCCGTTGATCGTATTCGAATATAGCGATGACGCGCGCAAGAGGGGGCTGGAACTGTCGTCTTATGCGCTCCCATTGCATGGGGCGAGGCTGCGCAAGGACTTTCCGTCCCACCAGTTGGGATTGCCCGGCCCAGTCTATGACGCGCTGCCCGACGGATGGGGCATGTTGCTCATGGACCGCTGGTTCAAACGCCGCGGTCTCAACGCGGCACGCATCGGGCCGCTGGAGCGGTTGGCTCACATTGGCAACCACGCAATGGGCGCCCTGTCGTTCGAGCCGGTCGCGCTCGAGATCCAGGCACCGCAGCCGGATATTCCTCTCGACCGGCTCGCGGCCGAGGTACAGGAAGTCCTCAATGGTGAGGGCGGCGAATTCCTTCATCAACTGCTGCAGGTGGGCGGCTCTCCGCAAGGTGCCAGGCCGAAGGCCCTGGTCTATCGTGATCCGCAGTCCGGCGGTTTTACCACGGCCGCGGTGGCGGGTTTCGAAGCATGGTTGGTCAAGTTCCCGGCCCGGCAAGAGCATCCCGAGGTGTGCGCGATCGAAATGGTCTACGCCGAGTGCTTGCGCATGTGCGGCATCGAGACCCCGGACACGCTGCATTTCGATTTGCCTGACGGGATGGCCGCATTTGCGTCCAGGCGTTTCGATCGACGGGACGGTCTGCGCGTGCCCATGCAAAGCGTTGCCGCCTTTACCGGTGCCGATTACACAACGCCGGGTGCGCTGGACTACGTGAACTTCTTGCGCGCGACTCACATGTGCACCAACGACGTACGCGAGAAGGCGCGGGCGTTGGAACGGGCTGTCTTCAATGTCGCGTTCAACAATCGCGACGATCATCCGAAAAACTTCGCATACGTCATGTCGCGATCCGGCCAGTGGAAACTCGCGCCGGCCTACGACGTGACATTCTGCGAGGGACCGGGCGGTTACCACCAAATGGACGTCATGGGCGAGGCGCTGCGGGTCGACCGGGTGGCATTGGTCGGACTGGCAAAGGAAGCGGAGCTTTCCGCAGCGGCTGCCGGCGACATGATCGACGCAATGTGCGGAGTGGCCAGCCAGTTCTCGGCCATTGCGAAGCGCCGCTACGAGGGGATCATCACAGAAGACACGCTGACGGACATTCAGCGTCGAATCGACGAGAACGTTGCGCTGCTGCGCTAGGGCGTGAACATGCCCTCGGGGGGCAGGGGTTGCCGAAAGAGAAGCGGCGAGACGGGCGTTCGTCGGCTCACGGTCTCGCACATGCATGATGGGGATCGGCTCTTGGCAGCGGGGCGCCATCGCGGGGCTCGCCGTGCGCGACATCATAGGATATTGCGTGACGACGCTGCTGTTCGCGGGCGTTGTGTTCGTCGCGCGAATGTACCTGTTCCGACGGCGTGAGGCGCGAGGGGCGGGGGGAACCCGCCTCCCGCCAGCTTGATTCCAGCCGGGCCTTCAGCCGCGCGACCGCACGTCGGCGCGCTCGTGCCCGTGACGCAACGCGAGGCTCGCGAACGCCGCGACGACGAGCGCGGCCGCGAGCAGCGTCAGCCCGTTCTTCGCATTGCCGGTCGTCTGTTCGATCGCGCCGACGACGGTCGGCCCGACGAAGCCGCCGAGCAAACCGCAGGTATTCACGAGCCCGAGCCCGCCGGCCAGCGCACTGCCCGCGAGCCGCGACGCCGGAAACGTGAACACGATCGACTGCACGACGAAGAACATCGACGCGGCCACGCACACGCAGAGCAGCCCCGCCAACGGCGATGCATGCGCGGCGCCGACCATCCCGGCCGCCATGATCACCAGCCCCGCACACAGCATCCGCCGCGAATGACGCGATTCGCGGGCGAAGCGCGGCAACGTGCCTGCGCCGAGCGCGGCGGCGAGCCAGGGCAGCGACGTCAGCAACCCGACCGCGACCGGCGACAGGCGCCCCGACGCGCCGATGATCCCCGGCAGGAAGAAGATCACCGTGTAGATGGTCAACTGATGGCAGAAGTACACGAAGATCGCGAGCCAGATCTGCGGATCGCGCAGTGCGGCGCCGAACGCATGGCCGCCGTGCGCGGCGACGCCTGCGTCCTGCTCGACGGCCAGCTTGCGCTCGAGCGCGCGGCCGGTTTCCGCGGAGAGCCACGGCGCGGCGCTCGGCCGATCCGGCAATCGCGTCCACACGACGAACGCGAGCAGGATCGCCGGAATGCCTTCGACGACGAACAGCCATTGCCAGCCGTGGAAGCCGAGCGTGCCGTCGAGCTCGATCAGCGCGCCGGCCAGCGGCCCGCCGACGATATTCGCGATGCACACGCCGAGCAGGAAATAGCCGGTCGCACGCGCACGCTCCTCGCGGCCGAACCAGTACGTCAGATACAGCATCACGCCGGGAAACAGGCCGGCTTCGGCCACGCCGAGCAGCAGCCGCATCACGTAGAACGACGTCTCGCCGCTCACGAACGCCATCGCGACCGACAGCGCGCCCCACGTGATCATGATCCGCGTGATCCAGAAGCGCGCGCCGACGCGATGCATGATCAGGTTGCTCGGAATCTCGAAGAGCGCGTAGGTGAGAAAGAACAGCCCCGCGCCGAGCCCGTACGCGGCCGATGAAATGCCGAGATCGACGCCCATCGAATGTTTGGCGAACGCGATGTTGGTGCGGTCGAGAAAACTGATCACATACGCGGCGATCAGCAGCGGCATGAGTTTGCGGAACAGCAGCCGGTTCAGCGACGCGTTCGCGTCGGTCGCGGCGGACGACAAGGCCTGAGCGTGATGAGTGGACATGCGGACGACTCCGGTAAGGGGCGAACCGGCGCGCACGGCAAGCACGGCGCGCCGCGTTCGGCAAATGCCGCTGCGGCAAGGCAGCGGATGGGCAGTCGACGGAGCCGCGCCGGCGGCGCTCGAACGGAGCGGGGCGATCAAGGGCGTCCTGGCGCCGGCCGGCTCGGGCCGGCGCCTTGTCACTGCGCTTGCGGATGCTCGTGTTGAGGGCGGGACCCGGCGATCAGAAATTCACCGCGTCGCCGCCCTTGAGCGCGAGCATCGCGCGCGCCTCGGCCGGCGTCGCGATCTCGAGCGACAGGCCTTCGAGCACCTGACGCATTTTCAGGACTTGCGCGGCGCTCGATTCCGCGAGCTTGCCGGGCGCGATCCACAACGAATCCTCGAGCCCGACGCGCACGTTCGCGCCTTGCGCGGCGCCGATCGTCGCGAGCGGAATCTGGTTGCGCCCGGCGCCGAGGATCGACCACACGTAATCGCCGCCGAACAGGCGGTCGGCCGTGCGGCGCATGTGCATCAGGTCCTCCGGATGCGCGCCGATCCCGCCGAGCAGGCCGAACACGCTTTGCACGAAAAACGGCGGCTTCGCGAGCCCGCGGTCGACGAAGTGCGCGAGGTTGTACAAGTGCGAGATGTCGTAACACTCGAATTCGAACCGCGTGCCGTTCGCGCCGCAGCGCGTGAGGATCGTCTCGATGTCCGCGAACGTGTTCTTGAACACGAGATCGCGGCTTTTCTCGAGATGTTCGCGCTCCCACGGATGCTTCAGCTCGGTAAAGCGCTCGAGCATCGGATACAGCCCGAAGTTCATCGAGCCCATGTTCAGCGACGCGACCTCGGGCTGGAAATGCAGCGCCGGCTGCAGCCGTTCGTCGACCGTCATGTGCGGGCTGCCGCCCGACGTGAGGTTGATCACCGCGTCGGTCTGCGCCTTGATGCGCGGCAGGAACTCGGCGAACGCGGACGGATCCTGCGTCGGTTTGCCGTCGGACGGGTTGCGTGCGTGCAGATGCAGGATCGCCGCGCCGGCCTGCGCGGCCGCGACCGCGGCCGTTTCGATTTCGTGCGGCGTCACGGGCAGATACGGCGACATCGACGGCGTATGGATCGCGCCGGTCGGCGCACAGGTGATGATGACTTTGCGAGCGTTGGCCACGGATGGATTCCTTTCGATGAACGATGCAGGACGCGTCAGAGCACTTCGACGTTGCCGCAGACGGAGATCGCCTGCCCGGTGATCCCGTGCCCGCCCGGCGAGCACAGGAACAGCGCGGTCGCGGCGATTTCGGACGGATCGGTCATGCGCCGCAGCGAGATCTTCTCGAGATAGCGCTTTTCCATTTCGTCGTAGCCGATGCCGAGCTGCTGCGCGCGCGCGTCGATCACGCGGCGCATCCGCGGACCGCGCACGATGCCGGGCTGGATCGCGTTCACGCGGATGCCGAGCGGCCCCAGTTCGATCGCGAGGCTTTTCACGAGGCCGACCACCGCCCATTTGGTCGCCGCATACGGCGTGCGGAACGCGTAGCCGAGCCGGCCGGCGACCGACGACAGCGCGATGATCGCGCCACCGTGTTTCGATTCGCGCAGCAGCGGCACCGCGCGGCGCGCGAACTGGAATTGCGCGTTCAGGTTGATCGCGACGGTCTGCTCCCACTGCACGGGGTCGATTTCGTCGATGCCGCCGGTCGGGCCGGCGATGCCCGCGTTGTTGACCAGCACGTCGAGGCCGCCGAGCCGCGTCGACACGTCGGCGAACACGCGCTCGACGGCGGCCGGGTCGGATACGTCGGCCAGCGTCGCGCTGATCGCGCCGGCCGCGGCGTGCGGCGGCCGGTCGGCGAGCGCCGCGATCGCGGCTTGCGACGCGTCGCACACGTGCACGCGCGCGCCGCATTCGGCGAACGCGTCGGCGATTTCGAGACCGATGCCCGACGCGCCGCCCGTCACGAGGACGCGCAGGCCGTCATAGGGTTTCAGCAGGTCGGAAGCTGTCATGCCGGGTTGTCTCCATCGTTGATGTCGTGGGATGGCGGCCGCTCGCGTGTCGGGCGGCCGTCGCAAGCGGCCGCTACGGCTTCGCGTTCACGGTCCGCGGCGTCTGTTCGGCCCGCAGCGTCTCGGCGAGATCGTGCGCGGCGCCGCCGATGTCGAGCGCGATGCCGGCCCGCACGCCCGCGCCGTCGCGACGTTCAAGCGCATCGACGATCGCGCGGTGCGCATCCATCGAGCGCCGCATGTGCGGGATGTCGAGCGCGACCATGTTGAGGAACGGGCCGACGCGCATCCACTGGTTCTCGACGATCGCGAGCGTGTTTTCGCTGGCGCCATGCGCGTAGATCGCGCTGTGGAACGCGAAATTGCTTTGCAGGTAGGCGCGCGAGCGGCCGGCCTCGACGTGTGCCTGCATCGTCTCGCAGGTCTTGCGCACGGCCGCGATCTGCGCGTCGGTCATCCGCTCGCACGCACGCTCGGCGATGCAGCCTTCGAGCGCGATCCGCACGTCGCGCAGTTCGTCGAGCATGTCGAGCGTCATCGGCGGGACGACGAGCGCGCGATTCGGGCCGTCTACCAGCGCGCGTTCGGCGCGCAGCCGCGTGAGCGCGGCGCGCACGGGCATCGTCGACGAGCCGACCGCCTCGGCCACGCTGCGCAGGCTCAGCGCCTGGCCGGGCGCGAAGCGGCCGCTCATCAGTGCTTCGCGCAGTTGCTGGTAGACCTTGTCGGCCATCGTTTCCTGTTCGATGGCTTTCAGTGCGGGCGGGACGATACGGGGCGGCAAGGCGTGGCTCCTGGGTTTGATCTGCGATCTGTGATCACACAGGCGATGTGCGAAGTTTTGTCGATCGGCGGAGCCGAGTCAAGGCGAACAGGATCGGGGAAAACCAGGGGATGGACGAAGAGGCTGTCGGCGACAGTCGGCAATACTTTTCCGCGTCGGGGTTGGATCCGATCATCGCGGCACGACTGCGGATGGCGATGGAGGCGACTATCCAGGGGCGCGGCCAAGTTACTTCAACGAACCGGGTGCGCGGTATCGTACCGATCGCGCAAATTTTGGAGCCTGTCATGAGGCGAATCTGGATCGCTGCCGCGTTGGCGTGCATCGCGTTTCAACCGGCGATGGTCGTGGCGAAGGACGTCGCACAGCAGTCGCCTGAAGCAGGCTCACGGACTTACCTCCAGAACTTCAAGGACATGGTGCTTGCGGAGTGCCTGGCTACCGCTTATAAGCACGAGCCCGGCGCGAGCACGGACATCGGCAGCAGCGCCAGCGCGTTGCGCGACTGGACCTACTACGACATGGAGCATGCGCCGGACGTGATTCACGCGCTGGTCGCGAAGTATCTGGCGCGCGACTATCGGAATCCGATTGTCGAATCCGAAGTCCGGGATGTGAAGTTCGACTTCCTGAAGTGCATCGATCTGTATCACGGCAAGGCACTGGACGCTGCGGCGAAGCAATTCGTATCGCGCCCGAACCGTACCTACCGGGTCGAGCATCCGCCGAAGCCGCAGTAGCGATCGAACGTCGTTGCGCGATGCAACGGCGCGCCGTATGCCATTTCGCCGCCGCTATTCAAGCGTCCGAATCGAATTGCTGATTCCGCGCGCACAGTCGATCACCGCCGGCGCGAGCTTGCGACGCGCGTCGTCGAACGTCCAGCGGCTTGTCGGCGCGACCACGTGCACGGCCGCGACCGGCTGCCCCTGGCTGCCGAGCACAGGCGCCGCGATCGACATGTCGCCGATGAACAGTTCTTCCTGGTTGGTCGCATAACCTTCGCGCCGTGCGCTGTCGAGCAGCGCGACGAGATCGTCGAGCGCCGTGACCGTGCGCGGCGTATGCGGCGTGCGCGCCATGCCGTCGAGCCGCACACGCGCATCGTCCGGCGGCAACGCGCTCAGGAACGCGCGCCCGGAGCCGGTGCAGTACATCGGGATACGGCTGCCGATCGGCATGTGGATCGGCACGAACTTCGTCGACACGAAGCGCGCGACGTACACCATTTCATCCTCGTCCGGCTCGGTGAGGTTGGTGGTTTCGCCGGTCAGGTTCGTGAGCTCGGACAGGAACGGATTCGCGACGTCGATCAACGTATCGGCCGCCAGATAGTTGAAGCCGATCCGCATCACGTGCGGCGTGAGCTGGTAGCGCCGCGTGACCGGATGCTTGCGGATGTAGCCGAGCTTCTCGAGCGTATAGACCATCCGCTGCGCGGAGCTTTTCGTCATCCCCGCCGCGTCGGCCACTTCCGCCAGCGTCATCGTGCGCCGCTTCGCGCTGAACGCACGCAGCACGTTCAGCCCTTTTTCCAGCGACTGGTTGAACAGCAGATCGTTTGCTTGGTCGGGTGACGTATCCATGGCGAGGGGCGGGATCGATTCGATATCGCATCATATCGTATCGAATATCGATACGCAAAAATCTGTTTGCGATGTTTTTGATTCGTTTTAAGATCAAGTCATCGTCGCAGTGTCGATCAGCGACCGGCCGGCGCCCGGATTATTCGAGAAGGAGTCACCATGGTTCCGTTCATCAAGCGGTTCGGCGCACTGGCCGCCGGTTTCGCCATCTGTATCGCACTCTCCACGGCATCGGCGGGCGCCGTTGCGGCCGAGCCCACGCTGAAGGTCGGCGCGACGGCCACCGGCGTGCCGTTCACGTTTCTCGACGTCAAGAGCAATTCGATCCAGGGGATGATGGTCGATGCGATCACGGCAGCCGGGAAGTCGGCCGGGTTTCGCGTCGACGTGCAGCAGACCGTGTTTTCCGCGCTGATCCCGTCGCTCACCACGCAGAAGATCGACATCATTTCGGCCGCGATGCTGAAGACGCCCGCGCGCCAGCAGGTCGTCGATTTCTCCGACACCGTCTACTCGTTCGGCGAAGGCCTGATCGTGAAGGCCGACGATCCGGGCCGCTATACGTCGATGGACGATTTCAAGGACCAGGTGGTCGGCGCGCAGGTCGGCACGGCGTTCGTCGATGCGCTCAACAAGAAGGGCATCTTCAAGGAAGTCCGGACCTACGATTCGATCGCCGACATCATGCGCGACGTCGCGCTCGGGCGCATCAAGGCCGGTTTCGCCGACCAGCCGATCGTCGCGTACCAGATCGAGCACGGCGTCAATCGCCAGGTGCGGCTCGTGCCCGAATACCAGAGCGTCGTGAAGGGGCAGGTGTGCTTCATCGTGCGCAAGGGCGACACCGCGACGCTCGAACAGCTCAACGGCGCGATCCGCAAGATGAAGACCGACGGCACGCTGCAGCAGATCCTGCAGAAGTGGCACATGAGCTGAGCGTCGGCATTCGCTTCCCGACCGGTATCGCCCGCGCGTCGCGGGCATCCATCGCGGCGCGCCGTCCGGACGTCGCATAGGAGATCTCATGTTTTTTCAGAACGCGATCGATTTCCTGCCGATCCTGCTGAAGGGCGCGGTGGTCACGATCGAGATCACCGCTTGCGCGTTCGTGCTCAGCTCGGTGCTCGGGCTGATCCTCGCGCTGCTGAAGGTGTCGCGCAATCGTGCCGTGTCGACCGCCGGCAGCACGATCGTCAACGTGATCCGCGGGCTGCCGATCATCGTGCAGTTGTTCTACATGTACTTCGTGCTACCTGATCTCGGCATACAACTATCGGCGTTCCAGGCCGGCGTGCTCGGCCTCGGCATCGCGTATTCGGCATATCAGGCCGAGAACTTCCGCGCGGGCATCGAGGCGATCGACCGCGGCCAGATCGAAGCCGCGCACGCGATCGGCATGCGCGGCCCGATGATCATGCGGCGCGTGGTGCTGCCGCAGGCGTTCCGCATCGCGCTGCCGCCGTACGGCAACACGCTGGTGATGCTGCTGAAGGATTCGTCGGTCGCGTCGACGATCACGGTCGCGGAAATCACGCGCGCGGGCCAGTTGATCGCGTCGTCGACGTTCCAGAACATGAGCGTCTACACGCTCGTCGCGCTGCTGTATCTCGCGCTCGGCCTGCCGCTGATGTTCGGCGTGAACCGGCTCGGCAAGCGGCTCGCACTGAGGAGGGGCGCATGATCCGGATCGATTCGATACACAAGCGGTTTCAGCAGCACGCGGTGCTGAAGGGCGTGAGCCTCGACGTGCAGGCGGGCGAAGTCGTGTGCCTGATCGGGCCGTCCGGTTCCGGCAAGTCGACCGTGCTGCGCTGTATCAACGGCTTCGAGACGTACGACGAAGGGTCGATCACGATCGACGGCGTGAAGGTCGACGCGCATTCGAAACGGATCCACGAACTGCGGATGCGGGTCGGCATGGTGTTCCAGCGTTTCAACCTGTTCGCGCACCGCACGGCGCTCGAGAACGTGATGGAAGGGCCTGTGCACGTGCGGCGCATGCCGGCCGCGCAAGCGCGCGAGCAGGCCCGCGCGCTGCTCGACAAGGTCGGGCTCTCGCACCGGATGAATGCGTATCCGTCGGAACTGTCGGGCGGCCAGCAGCAGCGCGTCGCGATCGCACGCGCGCTCGCGATGGCGCCGCAGGCGATCCTGTTCGACGAGCCGACGTCGGCGCTCGACCCCGAGCTCGTCGGCGAAGTGCTCGGCGTGATGCGCGGGCTCGCGCGCGACGGGATGACCATGGTGGTCGTCACGCACGAAATGGCATTCGCCCGCGAGGTGGCCGATCGCGTGTGCTTCCTGCACGACGGCACCATCTGCGAAAGCGGGCCGGCGCGCGACGTGCTCACGCAGCCGGCCCATCCCCGCACGCAGGAATTCCTGCGCCGCCTGCTGGCGTCGGACGGCGCCGACCACCCGGATCGAACATGAGCGCAACGCACGCGGCACCCGGATGGCCCGATTCGCTGTGGGCAGCGACCGCCGCGCCGGCGACCGATACGCCCGCGCTCGACACGTCCGTGTCGTGCGACGTGGCGATCGTCGGCGCCGGCTTCACGGGCCTGTCGACCGCACTTCACCTGGCCGAACGCGGTGTGAACGTCCGCGTGATCGACGGCGCGCAGCCGGGCTGGGGCGCATCGGGCCGTAACGGCGGGCAGGTGATTCCCGGGCTGAAATACGACCCGGACGAACTGGTCCGCCGATTCGGCGACGAGGCCGGCGAGCAGCTTGCCGGCATCGTCGGCGGTGCGGCCGATACCGTGTTCGACCTGATCGCGCGGCACGGAATCGACTGCGATGCGCGTCGGGCCGGCTGGATCCAGCCGGCGCCGACCGCCGCGATGCTCGACACGGTCGCACGCCGTGCGCAGCAATGGGCGGCGCGCGGCGCGCCGGTCGACGTGCTCAGCCGCGACGACGTCGCGCGGCGGCTCGGCACGCCGGCGTATGCGGGCGGCTGGATCGATCGCCGCGCCGGCAGCGTGCAGCCGCTCAGCTATACGCGCGGCCTCGTGCGCGCCGTGCAGGCGAGCGGGGCTGTCGTGCACGGCTTGACCCGCGCCGTCGGACTGACGCGCGCCGACGGCCGCTGGCGGATCGCGACGTCCGGCGGCGCGACGCTGTCGGCCGAGCGCGTCGTGATCGCGACCAACGGCTACACGGACGGGCTGTGGCCCGGCTTGCGTCAGTCGGTGATCGCCGCGAACAGCTTCATCGTCGCGACGGAACCGCTCGCGCCAGCGCTCGGTCGCGACATCCTCGCCGGCGGCGAGGTCGCATCGGATGCGCGGCGTCTGCTGCTGTACTTCCGCCGCGACGCGGCCGGGCGCCTGTTGATGGGCGGCCGAGGCCCGTTCGCCGACCCGCGCGCGCCGAGCGACTGGCGCCATCTCGAACGCGCGACGACGCTGTTGTATCCGCAACTGAAGGGTGTCCGGTTCGACTACCGCTGGGCGGGGCGCGTCGCGATCACCGCGGATTTCCTGCCGCACGTGCACGAGCCCGCGCCGGGCGTGACGATCGCGCTCGGCTACAACGGCCGCGGCATCGCGATGGCGACGACGCTCGGCAAGCATCTGGCCGCGCATCTGTCGGGCGATGCGCAACTGCCGCTGCCGTTCCGGGTCACGCCGATCCGGCCGATCCCGTTGCACGGGCTGCAGCGCTTCTATATCGCGGCCGGCGTCGCCTGGTATCGCTTGCTCGACAGCCTGTCCTGACGCAAGCGTGACGGCAGTCGCCATTCGTCGTCCGATCGGGCAGAATCGGCCTGCCCAGTGTCGACCGACGGATGCCGCATGACCGAACCGAACGAACCGCCCGGCCGCCGCGCGTACGCGAGCTTCGCGCAACGCTATGCGGATCTCGCGCCGACGAAGGCGCACAACGCCCTTTACGAGCGTCCGGCAACGATGGCGCTGCTCGGCGACGTCGACGGCCTCACGGTGCTCGACGCCGGCTGCGGGCCCGGCATCTGCAGCGCGCATCTCGCCGGTCGCGGCGCGACCGTGCATGCGTTCGACGTGACGCCGGAGATGGTTGCGCTCGCGCGAACGCGCTGCGCGGGCCTGCCGGTCGACGTCAGGGAAGGCGATCTCGAAGCGCCGCTCGCGTGGCTGCCCGATGCGTCGGTCGACAAGGTGCTGTGCTCGCTCGCGCTCGACTACGTGGGCGATCTCGCGCCGACGCTGCGCGAATTCCGGCGCGTCGCGCGTCCGGGAGGAACGCTCGTGTTCTCGATGGCGCATCCGATGCGCGACTGGATGGACGAACGCACGCGCGGCGACGGCACGTACTTCGACACGTCGCGCTTCGGTTTTCACTGGTCGGGGTTCGGCGAACCGAGGCCGTACGTCGAAGCGTGGCGGCGGCCGCTCGCCGACATCCTGAACGCGGTCGCCGACGGCGGCTGGCGGCTCGACCGCTTCGTCGAACCGAGGCCGCTGCCGGAGATGAAAGCCGTATCCGAACGGCTTCATGCGGAGCTGTCGCTGGCGCCGGCATTCCTGTGCATCCGCGCGCGCTGCTGATGCGGCGCGGCGCGCGGCCGGCGCTCAGTGCTGCGCGGGCGCGTCCGTCAGCGTGCCGAGAAACGCTTCGATATCCTTGATGTCCTGCGCCGTCATCGCAGGCTTGTCGCCCGGCTTGCGATCGAACGGCGCGTCCGTCACGTCGACGTTCGCGCGATATTTCGGCGGGATGTCGTCGTATTCGTCGACCTTGCCGTCCGCACCACGCGAATAGAACTTCTGCGGCGAAATGCTGCGCTCGTTGTAGAACGCCATCACCTGATCGAGCGTGTGGAACACGCCGTTGTGGAAGAACACGTGGCGCGTCGCCGAATTGCGCAGCGTCGGCGTCAGGAACATCCCGCAATACTGCGTCTGGTCCTTCAGGTCGTCGCGGAACGGCCCGCACACGCCGAGATCGTAGAACGCCGGGTTGCGGTTCTGCGCGAGCGCCCGGTTGCGCGGCGCGCCGAGCGCCTCGTACTGGTAATCGGTAAACATCGGCGGCAGCCCGTCCTTGCCGGGTTTCGACAGGTGGCAGCCCGCGCAATTCGCCTTGTCCGGATCGTTGAACAGGCGCAGCCCGCGCAGTTCGGCCTGCGTGAGGCGCGCGCGGCCTTCGAGCCAGCGGTCGTACTTGCTGTCGTACGGATGGAACGACGGATCCTCGACCTGATAGCGCGCGATCGCGAACATCGCCTCCGACACCGCGAGCTGCGGGGCGGAGAACACGCGCGGCCCGAACAACTGCTCGAACTGCGCGCGATGCGACGACTGCGCGAGCTTGCGGGCGACATCGTCGACGCTCGCGTTCGCCATCTCGACCGGATTCAACAGCGGGCCGAACGCCTGCTGTTGCAATGTATCGGCGCGGCCGTCCCAGAACATCCCGCCTTGCGGCACGAGTTGCGGCGCGGCCGACGTACCGGCCACCTTCTGCGCCTTGACGACGCCGGCCGCCGCCGTCGCCTGCTGCGCGACGCTGGGCGCCGCGTCGTTCTCGCCGGCATCGGGGCCGATGCTGAAGTTCGGCTGGCGGTACAGGTACATCAGCGACGGCGGCGGACGATAGCCCTGCTGCGTCATCGCGAGGCCGCCCGGCTGCACGTCGAGTGCATTCGGCGGGCCGTACGCATGATCGGGGCTGTGGCACGACGCGCACGACTGCTTGCCCGACGCCGACAGCGACGGATCGTTGAACAGCGCGCGCCCGAGCTGCGCGACCGCCGACAGCGGCTGCGCGGCGGGCCGCTGCAGCACGACCGGATGCGGGTTCGCGCCGGTCCAGTCGGCGACCACGGTGCCGATCGCCGTCGGCACCCGCGCGGGAAACGCGACGGCGAACGCGCCATAGCCGAGCACGGCCGCGCCGAGCGCGAACGCCGCGCGGCGCAGCAGGCGGGAGCGAGCGCGCGGCGCGGGCGTGCCGGCGGCATCGGGAGACGGAAACGCGGGGCGAGCTGTCATGCTGTCGGTCGAAAAAACGGGCGTCGCACGAAGCGACGCGTTGAAATGGAAACGGCCGGCGCGTGATGCGCCGGCCATGCGGTCAGGCCGTGACGGTCAGATCGCCGGGGCCGCGCTCAATGCGGTGCCGAGCGTCGGGTCGAGATACAGCGGCGTCGTGTTCGGCTTCGACGTGAAGTCGAACAGGTTGCGCAGGTCGCCGGCCGTCGCATCGAACGAACCGCCGCCGATACGCTGGCCGCCGAGCCAGTTGTCCTCGATGAAGCGCACGACGGACGCCTGGTCGAGCATCGTGTGATCGACGTAGTTCTGCTTCGCGTACGGCGAGATCACGACGAGCGGAATGCGCACGCCCGGGCCGCAGCGGCCGTTCACGGTCGCGCCGTTCACGCCGGTGGTGCCGCCCGTGCCGCACTTGCCGGCGCCGTTGAGCTGGTCGACCGGGTCCGACGACGCGTGCGTCGGCGGCGTGTACACGTGGTCGTACCAGCCGTCCGAGTCGTCATAGGTGACGATCACGGCCGTGTTCTGCCAGTCCGGCTGCTGCTGCAGGAAGTTGACGACCTTCGTCACGAACGCCTGCTCGTCGAGCGGATCCGAGTAGCCCGCGTGCCCGTCCTGCGCGGCCGGCGCCTTCAGGTAGCTGACCGACGGGAAGTTGCCAGCCTTCACGGCGGCGAAGAAGTCGTCCGTGTCGTACTGGTGGTTCGCCGGTTCGGCCGTCTTGCCGTCGGTCTCGACGCTCGAGCCGATCGCCGCGATCGAACTCGGGCGCGTGTGTTGCGGGTTCGCGGTCGACGCGTAGTACTGGAACCAGTTGTGGTGCGGGATGTAGTCGGCCGTCGCGGCATTCACGGCGGTCGCGACCGTGCTGCGCGCGCAGCCCGTCGTGCCGTTGCCGTTCGTCGTCGACAGGTTGAAGCCGCCCATGAAGCCGCCCCACGTGATCTTCGCGGCGTTCAGCAGGTCGCCGATGTTCTTGCCGGTCATCATCGCCTGGTCGGTCGTGCTCGAACACACGTCGAAGCCCGGGTCGACGTCGTTGATCATCGTGAGGCCGCCCTGGCCGTCATTGATGTAGTACGAGCTGGCGGCGAGCGTCGACGGCTGCTTCGACGTCTTGACGATCTGCATGCCGTTGGTCTGCCCCGCGACGACGTTCAGCGCGCCCGGCGTCGACGGGCCGTAGACCGTCGTGAACGTGTTGTCGCTCATCGCGAAGCGCTGTGCGTAGTTCCACAGCGCGGTCACCGTGTTGCCGTCGAAGTAGCCCATCACCTGGCCCTTCGTGCCGAATGCGCCGGCGCCGCCGGACGAGCCCTTGCCGGTGTATTTCGGGAATAGATCCGCAAGACCGTTGTCCTCGGCCTGCTGTTCGGCCGTGTACGCGTGGTTCTGGTCAGCGGTCGCGGCCTGCGTGCGGTCGAGACGGAACGGGTTCGCCGCGTCGGTGCCGTTGGCCGTGTTCGTGAAGTTCGGGTTCGCGGTGAGCAGCGTGCCCGTCAGGCCGTTGGACGTCGGCGTGCCGGACTTCGCGGTGAACGCCGGTTCGCCCGACGGGTTCGTCGCGTTCGGATAGGTGCCGAAGTAGTGGTCGAACGAGATGTTTTCGCCGTAGATCACGACGACGTGCTTGATCGGCGTGGCGGTCTGCAGCGCATCCTGCGACGACACGGCGGGCGTCGGCGTGGAATCGTCGCTGCCGCCACAGGCGAACAGCGCCAGCGCTGCGGCTGCGCAGGCGGTGACGAGCAAGGCTTGACGGAACATCGGGAAACTCCAGGGTAAGGTCTTCGATGGTGGAGAACGGCCCCGTCGCCGTGTCGGTTCGGCGCGAAGCTCGTGAGGGAGCACGCGCATTGGAACAGCCGCGTATGAAAATATGGGGACGGAGTGTTTTCGTGACGGTTGCGCTCCGGTATCGGTTTCATTACGGTGCGGCGCGAGGCGAAAGAGAACGGAAAGGGGCGGACCGCCCGCAATCTCGCGTCACATGTCGCGGCTTGGCGGCTGCTTGCGGCGCAAGCGATGCGGGGCGGGCGATGGAGAGCCGGCGGCCGGATCGTTGACGGCGCGCCGTGCGTCGCTTTTTTGACAATCCGGTGACGCATTCATACGATGGACGCCTGCCGCGCACCGCGCGGCCTCCGACCCGTCAGCGAGGTTTCAGCGTGCCGATCCCCGTTCTGTTTGCCGTTCTGTGCGCGGCATTCCTGCATGCGTCATGGAATGCGCTGGTGCGCAGCAGCGGCGACCGGCTGCGCTCGGCCACGGTGCTGCAGATCGCGATCGGGCTGTTCGCGCTGCTGTTCCTGCCGGCTGCCGCGCCGATCGCGCCGGCGAGCTGGCTCTGCGTCGTCGCGTCGGCCGTGATCCACGTCGTCTATACGCTGCTGCTCGTCCGTGCGTACGAGCACGGCGACCTGAGCGTCGCGTACCCGGTCGCGCGCGGCACGGCGCCGCTGCTCGTCACGCTCGGCGCGGCGGCGTTCGCGGGCGAGCACCTGAACGTCGGTGCGCAAGGCGGGCTGCTGCTGATCTGCGCGGGCATCCTGGCGATCGGGCTGGATCGCGGGCGCGGCGCGAAACACCGGATGATGCAGGTGCTGCCGACCGCGTTTGCGACTGGCGTGTCGATCGCCGCGTACAGCGTGGTCGACGGGATCGGTGTGCGCGAGAGCGGCAGCACGGTCGGCTATACCGCGTGGATGTTCGTGCTGACGGGCGCACTGATGGCCGTGTACTACCGGCTGCGGGCGGGGCCGCTGCGGTTGACGCAGGCGGTCGGCGAAACCGCGAAGGCTGCCTGCGGCGGCGTGTTCGCGGCGCTCGCGTACGGCATCGTGATCTGGGCGATGGACCGTGCGCCGATGGGGCCCGTGTCGGCGCTGCGGGAGACGAGCGTGGTGTTCGCGGCGCTGATCGCGCGCGTGTATCTCGGTGAGCGGCTGACGCCGCGCCGGGCGGCAGGGTGCACGGTGATTGCTTGCGGGGCGTTGTTGATCAGTGCGTTCGAGGCGGTGCGGTGAGCAAACGCCAAGATGGCCCCGTTCGGACGCCGTGTACGTACGCGCGCAGCCGACAAATCGTCATTGCCCCTCACAGAATCGCCTTGCTTCGGGGCGTAACGCGCGGGTCGTCGCAAAGCCTTTGACACCCGCCTCGGCAAAGGGGGGTTAGCTCGATGTCGATCTGGTACAGGGTTAGTGTTCCGTCGCTGTTCCGCACCATGGCATCGGTGAAAGTTTTTTTGTCGATGATGATGTGTTCGTTCCTGATTCCAAGTTGCTTCAGATATTCGCTCGCGATCTTGGCTCGCTCGGTCTTCAGGCGCTCGCGGTTCCGTTCCGTCGTATATGCACCGGATATGACAACGGCCTGAATTTCTGCATCCGGCCATTTTCGCGCCTCGATTACAGCATTTGCGATTTTCAGCCTGTCAGCATTGGTCACGTCGACGCTGTTGAGCGGTAACGGGATTCGCACCGATTCCCCAATCGTGCATGCATGCGCTGGAAAGATGCCGGCGCATGCCGACAGTGCAATCACCCGTGAGATACCGGAAAATACGGCTTTGATATGGACTCTCATTCCATGATTCTCTTGTCGAAGGTTGCGATGTATCCCGTAATACTGTCCGCATTTCTAATGGCGACGTCGGCATTGCTTTCTGCAAAAGCCCTTAGCCCTGATTCTGTGTCGGAATATATGATGTCGTCGGAATTGAATGTGTCGACATAGTGCGTGCATTCATGGATCAGTGTTTTAACCTTTGATGCCGTCCATAGGTCTCCGTTTGAAATTGTGCAGAATTTTGAATAGATGGCGATGATCCGTTTCTCAGAGTCCGGCTTGCATACCCCTGCGATGTTGTTACCGCTGTCGGGCACTACACTGCAGGTAAGACGTCTGTTCATGGAGTCGTCCCATCGAACGATCTTCTCCGGCACGAGCTCCCGCATCGCATTAAGTAGTCTAGGCAAGCCAGCGGCAAGGACTGATCTGACATCATTGTCGGAGCGGCCGAAGTAGAGTCGAGCCCGCGCTTGTTCAGCCTTGTCCCAAGCTGTGACGCCCTCAATGCGCTGTAGTATTAGAGAGATTGCTGCATCACGAGCCTTCATGATCAGCTTTCGGAATTCTCTGTTACTCATATTCGAGCATATGGGAGTCGTGTTGATTGACACATACACCATTGAGCCGGGGTTGGTATTGGTGATGGCGCCGGAATGTACCAAAACCCAATTCTCACTGTCGTCAATGTCGAAGTCGTACGGTTTTTTGTCGAAAAAATTGGTCATCCGTCAGCACCCCTTTACATGGATTCTCAAGGATCAAGCTGAGTTCTTGAGGAATGCTCTAGGGTCGCCAGAAGGGCGATTATTGTCCATCGGACGTATTCGAAATTTTGATTGAATCCGCCCGTGGCTCGTAGCGGGCCGCGCGCATACGAACATGAGATCGTAGCGCTCGATGCAATGCGGATGAGCTGCGAGGTGTGCTACGCGAGGTGGGAATAGGCCGACGAGGGATTCGAGCCTATTCGGGGCGACCACGTGCTGCGGATGCCGGGCGCGCGAATGGCGCCGCCGAGAATCCACGTGTGAAGGTCAGCCCTCGACCGGCATCGCACTCGTGCACTTGATCTCGTCGAGGCACACGCTCGAATGCACGCCGCTCACGCCGGGAATGCGCATCAGCGTCTCGAGCAGGAACCGCGACAAGCCCTTCAGATCGTGCGCGACGACCTTCAACACGTAGTCGATGTCGCCCGTCACCGAGAAGCACTCCTGGATCTGCGCAAGATCCGACACGAGCTTCTGGAACTTCGACAGGTCGCGGATATGCCCGCGCTCCATCGTCACGTGCACGAATGCGGTCACACCGAAACCGAGCGTGTCGGGGCACAGCCGGGTTTCGTAGCGGCGGATCGCGCCGATCTCCTCCAGCCGGCGGTGACGTCGCAGCGTCTGCGCGGGCGACAGCCCCACGGCCTTTGCCAGATCGAGGTTCGACGCGCGGCCGTTCTCCTGCAGCACCGACAGCAACTGACGATCGATACGATCGAGAACCGGGTCAGGCATTTTTGTTTCCTCATTCGTCTCCCGGATGCAATCTTATCTCATAATGTAGGGTTTGCATGAGCGGGTTACGCAACCCGATTTCGCGGTCGCGACGCTAAACTGACGCCGGATTTTCGTGTGCGGCCGCAGCAGTGCGGCGTGAGCGGGCGAGTCGGCGGCCAGTCTGACCGGCGCGCTGACGCGAATCGGTTGCCGCCGCACGCGAAAATTGCAGTCCCCAACCCGGCGCCCCCACGAACGGCCGCCGGCACAGCAAAACAGCGCCCGGCACACCGAGGCGCGCCGCACCGCTTCCGGCGGAGGCGGGCAGAATGGAGAAGACATGGTTTCTGGAAACGAGAGCGACGGCCTGAAGCGCGGGCTGAAGAACCGGCACATCCAGCTGATCGCGCTCGGCGGCGCGCTCGGCACGGGGCTGTTCCTCGGCATCGCGCAGACGATCAAGATGGCCGGCCCGTCCGTGCTGCTCGGCTATGCGGTGGCCGGCATCGTCGCGTTCTTCATCATGCGCCAGCTCGGCGAGATGGTCGTCGACGAGCCCGTCGCCGGCTCGTTCAGCTACTTCGCGAACAAATACGTCGGCCACTTCACCGGCTTCCTGTCCGGCTGGAATTACTGGGTGCTGTACATCCTCGTCAGCATGGCCGAGCTGTCGGCCGTCGGGATCTACGTGCAGTACTGGTGGCCCGGCGTGCCGACCTGGGTGTCGGCGCTGGTGTTCTTCGTCGCGATCAACCTGCTGAACCTGGCCAGCGTGAAGTCGTACGGCGAGACGGAATTCTGGTTCTCGATCATCAAGGTCGCCGCGATCGTCGGGATGATCGGCTTCGGCGGTTGGCTGCTCGTGAGCGGCCATGCCGGGCCCGAAGCGAGTGTCGCGAACCTGTGGCAGCACGGCGGCTTCTTCCCGAACGGCGTGTCCGGCCTTGTGATGTCGATGGCCGCGATCATGTTCTCGTTCGGTGGGCTGGAGTTGATCGGCATCACCGCGGCCGAAGCCGACGATCCGAAGCGCAGCATTCCGCGCGCGACCAACCAGGTCATCTACCGCATCCTGATTTTCTACATCGGCGCGCTGGCCGTGCTGCTGTCGCTGTATCCGTGGCAGAAGGTCGTCACCGGCGGCAGCCCGTTCGTGCTGATCTTCCACGCGCTGAGCAGCAACCTGGTCGCGAACGTGCTGAACGTCGTCGTGCTGACGGCCGCGCTGTCGGTCTACAACAGCGGCGTGTACAGCAACAGCCGGATGCTGTTCGGCCTCGCGCAACAGGGCAACGCGCCGAAGGTGCTGTGCTCGGTCAACAAGCGCGGCATCCCGCTCGCCGCGCTCGGCGCATCGGCGCTCGCGACCGGCGTGTGCGTGCTGGTCAACTACTTCATGCCGGGCAAGGCGTTCGAGGTGCTGATGGGCCTCGTCGTGTCGGCGCTGATCATCAACTGGGCGATGATCACGGTGATCCACCTGAAGTTCCGCCAGGCCAAGCGTGCTGCCGGGGAGCAGACTTCCTTCCGCAGTCTGGGCTATCCTTTCACGAATTACCTGTGCCTGGCGTTCATGGCCGGCATTCTCGTCGTGATGTACCTGACGCCGGATCTCCGTCTGTCGGTGTACCTGATCCCGGTATGGCTCGCGGTGCTCGCGATCGGGTATCGCTTCCGTCAGAAGAATGCCGGCTTTGCGGTGCACGACGCTGCGTCCGCACGCTGACGCAGGCCACGACCGACCATTCTTCCAAACGAGACCGATTCAAGCCATGTTCGAACACATCGACGCGTACCCGGGCGACCCGATCCTGACGCTCAACGAGAACTTCCAGAAAGATCCGCGCGACCAGAAGGTCAACCTGAGCATCGGGATCTATTTCGACGCCGAAGGCCGGATTCCGGTGCTGGGCGCCGTGCGCGAAGCCGAAACCGCGCTGCAGCGCGACAGCGGCCCGAAGCCGTACCTGCCGATGGTCGGCTTGGCCGCGTACCGCGACGCCGTGCAAGCGCTGGTGTTCGGTGCGGATCACCCGGCCCGCGCGGCCGGCCGCATCGCGACGCTGCAGACGCTCGGCGGCTCGGGCGCGCTGAAGGTCGGCGCCGATTTCCTGAAGCGCTATTTCCCGGATTCGCAGGTGTGGCTCAGCGATCCGAGCTGGGAAAACCATCGCTTCATCTTCGAGCGCGCCGGCTTCACGGTGAACACGTATCCGTACTACGACGAGGCCACGGGCGGCCTGAAGTTCGACGCGATGCTCGCGGCGATCGACGCGCTGCCGGCGCGCAGCATCGTGCTGCTGCACGCGTGCTGCCATAACCCGACCGGTGTCGATCTCGACGAAGGCCAGTGGGAGAAGCTGATCGACGTGATCGAGGCGCGCGGGCTGCTGCCGTTCGTCGACATGGCGTACCAGGGCTTCGGCGCGGGCCTCGACGCGGACGCGTTCGCGGTGCGCGAACTGGCCCGCCGCGGCGTGCCGACGCTCGTCGCGAACTCGTTCTCGAAGAACTTCTCGCTGTACGGCGAACGCGTGGGCGGCCTGAGCGTCGTCTGCGAGGACGCGGCCGCGGCCGAGCGCGTGCTCGGCCAGCTGGCCGGCGCCGTGCGCTCGAACTACAGCAACCCGCAGACCTACGGCGCGAAGGTCGTCGCGGCCGTGCTCGGCACGCCGGCGCTGCGCAAGCAGTGGGAAGAGGAGCTGTCGGCGATGTGCCGCCGCATCGCGCGGATGCGCCAGTCGATCCACGACGGCCTGCGCGACCACGTGAGCGGCGAAGCGCTCACGCGCTACGTGAAGCAGCGCGGGATGTTCACGTACACGGGCCTGACCGAAACGCAGGTCGACGCGCTGCGCGAGGTGCACGGCGTATACATCCTGCGCTCGGGCCGGATGTGCGTGGCGGGCCTGAACGACTCGAACGTCGGCATCGTCGCGGACGCGATCGGCAAGGTACTGAAGAGCGGCGTCTGAACGCGGCGCGCCCCGGCGCGCAACGCTGAAGAACCGGCTGTTTCCCGTCGCGGGAACAGCCGGTTTTTTGTTGGGCGGCCGTCATGTGCGAGGCGCGGATGACGCACGGGCAGGCGCGGCGGTACGATCACGGGATCGTACGCAATGCAGGGGAGCAGAGGAGCGACATGGGCATCCGGATCATCCAGCTCGGCACGCCGCGCGCGGCCGGCGAGGGCCTGCGGATCGGCACGGTGCGGCGGCCGCCGCGCGGCGTACCGAAGGCGGAATTCGCGTCGCGCAACTACTATGATGTATGGTTGCCGACGTTGTCGCCGAGCCCCGAGCTCGTCGCGCAAGCGCAGGCCGCTGAAACCGACGCCGAATGGAACGCGTTCAAGCGCCACTTCCGCGCGGAGATGGCGCATGGCGATCCGGCCAAGGTGCTGGACCTGCTGGCCGCGCTGTCGGCGACGACTGTGTTCTCGATCGGCTGCTACTGCGACGACGAAAACCATTGCCACCGCAGCGTGCTGCGCGAGCTGCTCGCGCAGCGCGGCGCGGCGATCGAGCCCGACGCCGGCTGAAGCAGAGGAAGCGGCGGCGCGCGGCTACACCGCGATCGTGCGGTGCAGCGAGCCTGTTGACGTGGGTCAAGCGCGCGGCCGCGCGCGCCACTATGCTCTCGTCATGGAGCCATCACGACGATGACAGACCGACAGATGCACATCGTTTTCCCGTCCGAGCCGCCGGAATATTGCGCGCGCGATCTGGTCGTCGCGTTTTCGGCGCTGGTCGACGGGCGTTGCGTTCAGTGCGCGGTCACGGCCGAGGCGCTGGAAGACCATTTCGGCGCGCGGTCGCTGCTCGAACGCGATCTGCTGGGCGCATTCGACGCGCACCGGTCGGCCATCGAGGCGATGGCACGACGAATGCTCGAGGAAATCGGCGGCCGGCCGGTGCTGCTGCACAGCGGGCACTTCCGGCTCGAAGGCTGATACCGCAGGAGGGCGCATGACACTGCAGGGCAACATTCACGAACGCGACTGGTCGGTCGAAGTGGAGACGCGCCCGTGCGAATCGGGCGAATTCCGCTGCCGCGTGTCGGTCGAGCACGGCGCCGGCGCCGCGCGGTTTCATCATACGTTCGAGCACAGCCACGCGTATCCGACGGAGCGCGAGGCGATGATCGAAGGGTTGCGGGCCGGCATGACGTGGATCGAGATGAAGGCGTCGCAGACCTTCAACGTCTGAACGGTCCCGCGCCTGTCGGGCGCGGGCAGACAATCGGCCGGCCGCGATCGAACAATGCGCGCCGCGCCACGGGAAACACGGGCCGCCCCATCGTGAGGCGGCCGGCACTTGCAAGGCGGTCGACGAGCGGGCGGCCCCGTCAGGAGAGACGACATGGGCGTGGGCATGCAGATCGCCTGCCTCGGATTCACCGGTTCGGCTGCGGTCGAGGCCGAAGCCGGCGCGCAACTGGTGCGACTTGAACGGTTTCGCGCGTGGATCGAAGGCTGCCATCTCGCGATCGAATCGCGCACGGCGGCCGATGGCGCGCGCCGGTACGACGTGCGGCTGGAGCTGGTGATGCGCGACGCGACGCTCCGGTCGCTGCCGCCGTGCGTCGGGGCCGACGTGGACGACGCATTGCGTCTCGCGTTCGCGCAGGCCGAACGGGCGCTGCTCGCGTGGCAGGCAGGCGCCGCAACGGTTGCGCTGCGCGACGCGGCGACCGGCGACGCGATGCGGTGACGCCGCGCCTGTCAGCGCGGCGCCGCGTGTCAGACTCGCGCGAGCGCTTGCGGGTCGATGATGCGCACGCGCTTGCCGCGCGTTTCGACGAGCGCGTCGCGATGGAACCGCGAGAACATCCGGCTGACCGTTTCGAGCTTCATCCCGAGATAGCAGCCGATTTCCTCGCGCGTCATCCGCAGGTTGAATTCGGTCGCCGAATAGCCGCGCGCCTCGAACCGCGACGACAGGTTCAGCAGGAAATGCGCGACGCGCTGCTCGGCCGACATCGTGCCGAGCAACAGCATCTGGCTCGATTCGCGGACGATCTCGCTGCTCAGCATCTGGTAGAGGAAGTGCTGCATCGGCTTGATCTCGCGGCACGCGGCTTCGAGCGCGCCGAACGGGATGATGCACACCACGCTGTCCTCCAGCGCGATCGCGTCGCAACAGTGCTGGCCGCTGCCGATGCCGTCCATCCCGAGCGTTTCGCCGGCGATCTGGAAGCCCGTCACGTGCTCGCGGCCGTCGCGATGCATCATCACCGTCTTGAACGAACCCGCGCGCACCGCGTAGATGCTCTGGAACGGATCGTCGGTGCGGAACAGCGCGTCGCCCTGGCGAACCTGTCGCGTCGTGCAGATGATCGCGTCGAGGCGGCCGTATTCGGCGGGCGTCAGGTGCGGCGGCAGGCACATCGAGCGCATCGCGCAGGCCGAGCAGCGTGCGGCCGGGTGTTTGGCGGCGTCGGCGCGCGCGGCCGGGCGCGGCGGAATCGTCGGCCGGGGTACGACGGATACGTCGGCGAAGGCGGTGGCGGTGGACATGAGGCGCTCCGGCTCGTCAGGGGCGGCGCACGCGAGCGTGCACCAGGGATTCGATGACACGGCATGCGGTGTCGAATTCGACGGTCTTGTCGAAGAAGTAGTCGGCTCCCGCCGTCGCGCATGCCTCTCTGAATGCCGGCGCCGAGTGGTTCGTCAGCACGATCGTGACGATGCGCGGCGCGGCCTTCGACAGCATCCCGATCAGGTCGAGACCGCTGCCGTCCGCGAGCCGCACGTCGACGATCACCACGTCCGCGCGACTGCTGCGGATATGCGTCCACGCGTCCTGGCCGTCTTCCGCTTCGCCCACGACGGCGACGCCGCGAATCGCGCCGACGAGCAGCGCGATCCGCTGGCGGACGGCAACCGCGTGATCGACGAGAAACACCCTGAGTGCGGCGGGTGACAGGCTGGCATTCATGCCGGCAGTATCGTGTTGCGCCGCCGAAATTGAAATCGGCCGAATTGGAACTTCGTGTAGGCCGCTTCGACGCGGTGTAGGGCGTTTCTTACACCGCGTACGGGAAATCGCCGGTGTGAATCCGACGATGCGATGCCGCGCGAGCGGCGCGCACGGTGGCGCGAACGGTTGCGCGGCCGGGTCAGCCGGCGCGGCGCGCGGCCAGTGCGTCGCGCGCGGTGCGGCACGCGGCCAGATCCCACGCGGCGCAGCCGACGCTCTTGAACAGCAGCGGGCCGCCGCGGGCGAAGGTGCCGTTCAGCACGTCGGCGAGCGACGCGACGTACTGCCAGTCGACTTGCGCGACGATCAGGTCGCCGGCTTCGTGGCGCGCGCCGGCCGGATCGTCGACCACGAGCCGGCTGCCCCGCACCGTGTTCGCGTCGATCTCCGCGGCATCCGCGGTGAACGCGCCGACGCCGACCACGAGCCGGCTTTCGCGCGCGGCGTCGCGATAGACGGGCGTGCGGCTCGTCGTCAGCGTGACGACCACGTCGATCGCATCGGGAATCGCGTCGCCGTCGAGCGGCGCGAGCTGCGGCGCATGCGCGCGGTGGGCGGCGCAGAAGGCGGCCGCGCCGTCCGCGCTCGTGCCGCGCACGTGAAGGCGCGCGTCCGGAAAGATCGCGGCGAGCGCTTCCGCGTGATTGGCCGCCTGCTTGCCGGTGCCGATCAGCAGGATGTCGCGCGGCGCGTCGCCATGCAGCGCCTGGATGCCGAGCGCGGTGATCGCCGCCGTGCGGCGGCCGGTGACGGTCGGGCCGTCGAGCGCGAAGCGCATTTCGCCGGTCGTCGCATCGTACGCGGTGACCTGGCCGAGAATCGTCGGCAGCCCGCGTGCGCCGTTGCCGGGGCACACGTTCACGAGCTTGTGGCTCGCCAGATCATGTGCGCTCGACGGCATCGACAGCATCACGCCGCCGCGTTGCAGCGGCACGACCAGGCGTTCGGGGCTGACGATGTCGCCTGCCGCGTACTCGACGACCGCTTGCCTGAGCGTGGCGAGCAGCGCCGGGTAGGCGAGCAGCGCGGCCGTGTCGGCCGCATCGAAAACGGGAATCGGGGAGAAGGCGGTCATCGTGTACGTCTTGGCGGTCAGTGAGCGTGGACGGCGGACGCATGCCGCGCCCGCCGCAGGTCTGCCGGTACCGTGACACAGGGCAGTGTGGATCGAATCTATACCACTTGCTGGCGCGTCGGCAACCCAGAAAATAAAGCGTGCCGGTGATTTTGGTTCTAATATCTGGCCAGAAGGCTCGCCGCTGCCGCGCTGCCCGCGCCGCTCCGGTATAGTGCGAACCCATTCCAGATCCACGCCCGCGAACGGGCAGGAGCCACACGATGATGTCCGCGCGTCCCGACTCACTCGAAGGCGGTTTCAGGCCGCTGCAGATCTACGAGCAGGTAGCCGAAAAGATCCGCGACGAGATCCGCGCGGGGCGCTACGCGGCCGAATCGCGGCTGCCGTCCGAGCGCGAGCTCGCGTCGCTGTTCCAGGTCGGCCGGCCGGCCGTGCGCGAGGCGCTCGGCGCGCTGCAGAACGAAGGGCTCGTGTTCACGAAGCGCAATTCGGGCACCTACGTCGTCGCGGCCCCGCTCGACGTGCTCGCACAGCGCGGCGACGCGCACGCGGCGTCCGAGGCCGACTTCAGTCCGACGTCGACGCTCGACGTGCGGCTGATCCTCGAGCCCGCGATCGCGCGACTCGCGGCCGCTCATGGCCGCGCCGACCCCGGTGCCGAGCGCTATCTCGCGCAAATGGAGACCATCACCGACGTCGACGATCCGCACCAGCGCGCGTTGTGGAACGAGAGCGACCGGCTGTTCCACCGGCAGCTCGCGCTGATGACCGGCGACGCGCTGATCGTGAAGATCGCGGACGAAGTCGCGAAGACGATGGACCAGCCGCTGTGGAAGCGGCTGAAGGACGATGGCATCTACGACGCGGGCCGGATCCGGCTGTACGTGTCCGAGCACCGGTTGATCTACGAGGCGATCGTGTCCGGGGATGCCGATGCGGCCGCGTTCTATGTCGAACAGCACATTCGCCGCGTGCGGCGCGACATTGCGCCAAAATGATGGGAGTGGTTTGGTCTTCAATGTGACCAAAATCCCGATAATTATTTTGAAATTGCTTGCGATGTGACCACGCGTGTCCTACATTGGTTTCACACAAAACCAATCAGGAGACACCATGCGACACCTCATGACCGCGCTCTCGGTGGCCGTGGCCGCCGGCGCGCTGACTTCCGCGCATGCGCAGGAAGTCGTGATGATCGGCCATTCGGCGCCGCTCACGGGCCCGCAGGCCGCCAACGGCAAGGACAACGAAAACGGCGCGCGGCTCGCGGTCGACGAGCTCAACAAGGCCGGCGTGAAGGTCGGCGGGAAGACCGTGACCTTCAAACTGGTTTCCGAAGACGACCAGGCCGACCCGAAGGCCGGCGTGCAGGTCGCGCAGAACCTCGTCGACAAGGGCGTCGTCGCCGTGCTCGGCCCGTACAACTCGGGCGTCGCGATTCCGGCGTCGCGCGTGTATTCGACGGCCGGCGTGCCGATCCTGCCGGTCGCGTCGAATCCGGCGCTGACGAAGCAGGGCTTCAAGAACATCTTCCGGATCGGCGCGAGCGACGAGCAGCTCGGCGGCACGATGGCCACGTTCGCCGCGAAGACGCTGAACGCGAAAACCGCCGCCGTGATCGACGATCGCACCGCGTACGGGCAGGGCGTCGCCGAGCAGTTCATGAACGTCGCGAAGGCGAACGGGATCAAGATCGTCGACCAGGAATACACGAATTCGTCGGCCACCGACTTCCTCGGCATTCTCACCAAGATCAAGGCCGCTAACCCCGACGTGATCTTCCTCGGCGGCTATGCGGCGCAGGGTGCGCCGATGGCCAAGCAGATGAAGCAGCGCGGCCTGCGCGCGAAGCTGCTCGGCGGCGACGGCATCTGTTCGGCCGACATGGGCAAGGTCGCGGGCGAGGCCGCGTCGATCGTCTATTGCGCGCAGGGCGGCGTCGCGCTCGAGAAGACGCCGGCCGGGCGCGAATTCCTGAAGAAGTACCACGACGCCTATCGCACCGATACGCAGGTCTACGGCGTCAACTACTACGACGGCATGAAGCTGCTTGCCGATGCGATGGTCAAGGCCGGCACGACCACCGACAAGGCGAAGCTGATCGCGCAGCTCGCGAAGACGAACTACGCGGGCGTCGCGGGCACCTATTCGTTCGACGCGAACGGCGACCTGAAAGGCGCGCCGACCACCGTCTACGTGATCCGCAACGGCCTGCCGGAACCGTACGCGAAGTAATTGCCGCACGGCCTGTCACCGGACGGCGGCCCGGCCGCCGTCCTTCGCTTCAACGCACCCGATCCCCCATGAAAATTTCCCGATCCCTGTCCACCGTCGAAGTGCACACCGGCGGCGAGGCGTTCCGCATCGTCACGAGCGGGCTGCCGCGCCTGCCCGGCGACACGATCGTCCAGCGCCGCGCGTGGCTCAAGGAACACGCCGACGAAATCCGCCGCGCGCTGATGTTCGAACCGCGCGGCCACGCCGACATGTACGGCGGCTATCTGACCGAGCCCGTGTCGCCGAACGCCGATTTCGGCGTGATCTTCGTGCACAACGAAGGCTACAGCGACCATTGCGGACATGGCGTGATCGCGCTGTCGACCGCGGCCGTCGAACTCGGCTGGGTGCAGCGCACGGTGCCCGAGACGCGAGTCGGCATCGACGCGCCGTGCGGCTTCATCGAGGCGTTCGTCCGGTGGGACGGCGAGCATGCGGGGCCCGTGCGCTTCGTCAACGTGCCGTCGTTCATCTGGGAGCGCGACGTGTCGGTCGACACGCCGTCGTTCGGCACCGTGACCGGCGACATCGCGTATGGCGGCGCGTTCTATTTCTATGTCGACGGCGCGCCGTTCGACCTGCCGGTGCGCGAATCGGCAGTCGAGAAACTGATTCGCTTCGGCGCCGAGGTGAAGGCGGCCGCGAACGCGAAATATCCGGTCGCGCATCCGGAGATCCCGGAAATCAACCATATCTACGGCACGATCATCGCGAACGCGCCGCGCCACGCGGGCTCGACGCAAGCGAACTGCTGCGTGTTCGCGGATCGCGAGGTCGACCGCTCGCCGACCGGCTCCGGCACCGGCGGGCGCGTCGCGCAGCTCTACCAGCGCGGGCTGCTCGCGGCAGGCGACACGCTCGTCAACGAATCGATCGTCGGCACGGTCTTCAAGGGCCGCGTGCTGCGCGAAACGACGGTCGGCGACATCCCGGCCGTGATCCCGGAAGTGGAAGGCAGCGCGCATATCTGCGGGTTCGCGAACTGGATCGTCGACGAGCGCGATCCGCTCACGTACGGATTTCTCGTGCGCTGAGCCGCGGCGCGGGGCACGCCGCCGTCGCGCGGCGTTCCGGTTGTGGTACCAGGTTTGGCGCGTCGCTCCGATTGCCGGACACGCGCCTTTTTTGCGTGAGCGCCGGCGTAACACCGCACCGCGTGTGCCAGCCCAAGGCCGCCGCGGGTCGGACGGCCGCGCGAGTTTGGTACGATGCAGCCTTTTCAGCCGAGCCCCACCCGCGTGAATCGCCGAAACGTGCCGTCAGTGCGTGCCTTCTGTGCCAGATGGGTCGCGCGCGCCCAACCCGTCGCGGCGGCCGCCGTCGCGCGGGTCAAGCCTCTCGCCGCCACCGCGTGGCGCCATGTCCGCCACCCGACGCGCCGTGGCGCGCTGCTCGCCGCCGCCGCCGTGCCGGCGCTGTTCGCCGTGTACGTGGTCGCGCTGATCCCGTTCACGCCGGGCATCGGCGACATCCGCAAGGCGCGCGTCGACCAGCCCGCGCAGGTGCTGTCGGCCGACGGCAAGCTGCTGGCCGAATTCAAGCCGTCGAACCGCGAATGGGTGTCGCTCAAGCAGATCTCGCCGCACATGGTCGACGCGCTGATCGCGACCGAGGATCATCGCTTCTACGAACACCACGGCCTCGACTGGAAGCGCACGGCGTCGGCCGCGCTCCATACGTTCTCGGGCAGCCGCCAGGGCGGCTCGACGATCACGCAGCAGCTCGCGCGCAACCTGTACCCGGACGAGATCGGCCGCGCGCCGACGCTCACGCGCAAGGTGAAGGAGGCGATCACCGCGCTGAAGATCGAGGCCGTCTACAGCAAGGACCAGATCCTCGAGACCTACCTGAACACGGTGCCGTTCCTGTACAACGCGTACGGCGTCGAGATGGCCGCGCGCACCTATTTCGACAAGTCGGCCGACGAACTCGACGTGCTCGACAGCGCGACGCTCGTCGGGATGCTGAAGGGCAACAGCTACTACAACCCGGTGCTGAACCCCGAGCGCGCGCTGCAACGGCGCAACACGGTGCTCGGCCAGATGGTGAAGTACGGCAAGCTGTCGCCGGCGCAGTTCGCGCAGTTGCAGCGCCGGCCGCTGCGCATCGACTTCGAGCGCCAGAAGGAGCCGCCCGGGCCGGCGCCGCATTTCGCGCAGCAGTTGCGCAAGTGGCTGATCGCGTGGGCCGACCGCAACGACTACAACATCTACTCGGACGGGCTGATCGTGCGCACGACGATCGACTCGCGGCTCCAGCAGATGGCGACGCAGGCGCTCACGCTGCAGGGCAATCAGTTGCAGGGCATCGCGAACAACGCGTGGAGCGGCCGCGACGGCTGCGGCACCGACAACGAGGTGTTCCGCACCTTCATGCGCGAATCGCCCGAGTACAAGGCCGCGCAGGACGCCGGCAAGGACGACGCGGCGGCGATGAAGCTGCTCGCGGCCGACCGCGGCTTCCTGCATGCGCTGTGCAAGGCGAAGACCGACGTGCAGGCCGGCTTCCTCGCGATCGATCCGCGCGACGGGCAGATCCGCGCGTGGGTCGGCAGCCGCGACTTCACGCGCGAGCCGTTCGACCACGTCGCGCAGGCGCGGCGCCAGCCGGGCTCGACGTTCAAGCCGTTCGTCTATGGCGCCGCGTTCGCGAGCGGGATGAAGCCGGAGGACACGTTCATCGACCAGCCGGTCGAGATTCCGCTGAAGGGCGGCGAGATCTGGCGACCGAACGATGACGCGCCGCCGACGGGCAAGCCGATGACGCTGCGCGACGCCGTCGCGCTGTCGCGCAACCGGATCACCGCGCAAGTGATGGAGAAGGTCGGGCCGGGCGCCGTCGCGCGGCTCGCGCGCGACATGGGCGTGCGCGAAAGCCCGCTCGAACGCGTGCCGTCGCTCGCGCTTGGCACGAGCCCGGTCACGCTGAAGGAAATGGTCGCGTCGTACGCGACGATCGCGAACGGCGGGCTGTACGTCGAGCCGCAGATGGTCACGCGCATCGAGAACCGCCAGGGCGAGGTGCTCGCCGAATACGCACCGGCGCCGCCCGAGCGTGCGCTCGATGCCGAAACCGACAAGACGCTGCTCGACGTGATGCGCGACGTCGTGACGCGCGGCACGGGCGGCAGCATCCGCACCCGCTTCGGGATCCGCGGCGACGTGGCCGGCAAGACCGGCACGACGCAGGACAACGCGGATGGCTGGTTCATCCTGATGCAGCCGGGCCTCGTCGCCGGCGCGTGGGTCGGGTTCGACGACGGCCGCGTGACGCTGCGCAGCGATTACTGGGGGCAGGGCGCGCACAGCGCGCTGCCGATCGTCGGCGATTTCTTCCAGCGCGCTCAGCGCGCCCGGATCGTCGATACGAAGGCGAAATTCGATACCGAGCCGTCGCCGGGCTGGTTCGGATCGCTGCGCGAGCGCGTGACCGACCTGTTCGACACGTGGTTCCCGCCCGAGGCGAAGAAGGCGCCCACGCCGGTCAGGACACAGCGTATCGAGCGTCCGGCCGAGACCGACGAAGAGGCGGCGTCGGCGGCTTCGGCTGCATCGGCGCCGGATGCCGCGTCCGGCGGCATCGTCGAGGAATGGGTGCCGGCGTCCGAAGTGGCCGCGTCGGCTGCGGCGCTGTCGGCGAGCGCATCGCAGCCTGCGCAGCCGCCGGCAGGCGCCAGTATCACGAGCGGAAGCAGCACCGGCGTCGGCGCCGCCCCGTCGGCCGTGCCGGCTCCGCCACCGCCAGTGCCGGTGCCGGTCCCGGCGTCGCCCGATGCCACGGGTGCGTCGCAGTAACGAAGCCGTTCAGATTCCGCGCGATGCTGCCGTAATCAAGTTGTCACGATAGCTCGCGCGGTCGCTCCGCGCTTCTCCGATGCGGCTTTCCACCGACTACGTCGCGCTCGCGCGCGACGATCTTTCCGCCGGCGTCCCGCTCGGCTTCGACCTCTACGACGCCGACGGTGCCGCGCTGCTGCCGGCCGGCACGACGCTGCAGGATGCCGCGCAGCATGCGTTCCTGTTCGACCATTTCCACCCCGTACGCCGACGCGAGGGCAGCGGCATCGAGCCGAGCGTGCCCGGGGCGGCGGGCGGGCCCGCCACGCGCATGGGCTTGTCGGCGGGCGCCGCGATCGGCATTCGCCGCCGGGTCGGCACGACGCGTGCGCTGCAACGCTGCCGGCTGATCGGTGTCGGTGCGTCGGGCGCGCTGTTCGTCGAACCGCTACCCGCCGCCATGCTCGAGTTCGCACGCGGCGACGACGTTGAAGCGGTGGCGATCGGCGCTGCCGCGGTGTTCCGTTTCGGCGCGACGGTCGAATCGGTGCAGGCGTCAGGCGCCGCGCCGTTCATGATCCTGTCGCCGCCCGGCTTCGTCGACCGGCTGCGTGCGCGCGCGGAGCCGCGCGTGCCGGTGCGCATCGCCGCACGCTGCAGCGGCGGGGCGCAGGGGGCGGAAGGCATCGGAATGGTGCACGACATCAGCCTGAGCGGCTTGTCGATCGCCGTCGACCGGCCGCTCGCGGCCACCGGCGAGCCGTTGCGCGTGCTGCTTCCGTACGAAACAGGCGGCCGCGTCGAGCAACTGGCGCTCGACGGCACGGTGCGGGCCGTGCATGCCGACCCGGCGGCCCCAGCGCTGACGTTGCATCATGCGGCGTTCGGCGACATCGATGCCGACGATCGCGTGCGCCTCAAGGCGTTGCTGTTCGACAGGCAGATGGCGTCGGTGGATACCGCTCGCCCGCGCTGACGCGCTGCCGAGCGTGCCGGATGCCGAAGAGTGGCATTCGGTGTGCGAGCGTCGATAATCGTCTGATGAATCGCGTTATTCCCGCGCGATTGTACGGTTTCGGTCAACAGTGAATTTGCGATTTAAGTATTTACCCTGATAGCCGCGACTCCTAGACTTCTACTCATGCGCAACGACCCCGAGTCCGAAGCGCCTGACAAAACAATCCTGGAGGTAACGCATCATGAAATCGCTGATCAAGGCAGTTGCACTGGCCGCCCTCGTGGCTGCACCGGTCGTCTCGTTCGCCCAATCGAACCAACAGCCGCTGACGCGCGCGCAAGTGCGCGCCGAGCTGGTCCAGCTCGAAAAGGCCGGCTACAACCCGAACGACTGGATCAACTATCCGGAAAACATCCAGGCCGCCCAGGCCAAGATCGCCGCCGCGCAGAACACGGGCGCGCAAGCCGACGCAACCGGTTACGGTTCGAACCCGGTCGCGACGTCCCAGTCGGGCCAGCGCGCGGTCGTGCCGGCCGTCAGCGACCGCTCGTCGGTGTATTTCGGCCACTAAGTCGGCCGTTGTGTCGCGGCCCTGGGGACCGTGGCTGAAGGTTTGTCGAGAAAGCCCGCACTCGGTTCAGTTTCGAGTGCGGGCTTTTTCAATGATGCGCAGCGATCGGATGCTTTCGCCGTCGGGAAAACACGACAACCGGCGAAATCGCGTCTCGGGCGTCACCCCGGCACCCGCTGACAATCCGCCGCGCGTGCGCTAGCATCGCGGTCGATGTCGACGCGGTGGCGCGGCCCATGCACACGGGGCGCAACAAGGCACCGGGTTCCACACTTCAACGAACAACAAAGGAGCATCCATGCGTGTCTTGACCGGTCTGCTGGGCTCGCTGGCGCTGGTGGCGAGCGTCGCCCATGCGCAGGCGAATTGTGCGGACGCGACGGATCAGGCGACGATGACGGCGTGTGCCGATCGCGCGTACAAGAAATCCGACGGGGAACTGAACCGGATCTACCAGGCCGTCACCGCGCGCCTGCGCGGCGCGCGGCCGCTCGCCGACAAGCTCGTGGACGCGCAGCGCGCGTGGATCGCGTACCGCGACGCCGAATGCCATTTCTCGAGTGCGAATGCCGAGGGCGGCAGTGCATACCCGATGGTCGTATCGACCTGCCTCGACGATCTGACCAAAGTGCGCACCGAAACGCTGAAAGGCTATCTGTCCTGCGAGGAAGGCGACCTCGCGTGCCCGGTGCCCGCGAAGTAACGCGTCATGCGCGGGCCTGCCGAGGCCCACACCACGCCGGCCAGACGTCGTCCGTTACACGTCGTCCGCTACACGTCGTCCGTTACACGTCGTCCGTTTCGTCGAGCAGCTTGTGCCGCATCGCGTAACGCACGAGCGCCGCTTCGTGCGGCATCTGCATCTTTTCCAGGATCCGGGTCTTGTAGGTGCTGACCGTCTTCGCGCTCACGCACAACGCGTTCGCGATCTCGGTCAGCGTCTGGCCGGCGGCGATCCGCCGGAACACGTCGAATTCGCGGTCGGACAGCCGCTGGTGCGGCAGCGTTTCGGCCGGCTCGTTCAGGCTCTGCGCGAACTGCTCGGCCATCGCGAGGCTCACGTAGACGCCCCCCGACGCCACTTTCGTGACCGCGCCGACCAGCTCCGCGCTCGCGCTTTCCTTCGTCAGATAGCCGGACGCGCCCGCGCGGAACGCACGCACCGCGTATTGCTGCTCCGCGTGCATCGTCAGCACGAGCACGCGCAGCGCGGGCTTCTCGTCCTTGATCTGCTTGATCAGTTCGACGCCGTTGCGGCCCGGCATCGACAGGTCGAGCACGAGTACCTGCGCAGGCGTCGCCCGCACCAGCGCGATCGTCGACGGGCCGTCGAAGGCTTCGCCGGCCACCTCGAATCCGGTGGCGTTCTGGAGGATGTGCCGCAGACCGTCGCGTACGAGCGTATGGTCGTCGGCGATGAGCACCTTGATCATGTGATGAGCGTGTCCTGTTGAACGGTGCCGAGCGGAAACGAGACGGTAATCGAGAAACCGCGCGCGAGCGCGGTATCGATGGTCACGGTGCCGCCCAGCATGTGTGCGCGTTCGCGAATGCCGATCAGGCCGAACGATTTGTCCTCGTGGGCCGGCCCGCCGGGCGCCGCGCCGCGGCCGTTGTCCGCGACGCGCAGCACGCAAAAGCCTTCCTCGATGTCGAGCCGCAACGCCACGCGCGTCGCATCCGCATGGCGCGCGACGTTCGTCAGCGCTTCCTGGACGATCCGGAACAGCGTGGTCGCGCCCGTGCTGGTGAACGTGAGGCCGCCCGTTTCGATGTGGCGCTCGACATCGATCCCGTAGCGGTTCGTGAAATCGTTCGCGAGCCATTCGATCGCGGGCACGAGGCCGAGGTCGTCGAGCATTACCGGCCGCAGGTCGGCCGCGATGCGCCGCACTGACGCGACCGTCGCGTCGATCAGCCGCCGCATGCCTTGCAGATGCGTCTGCAGGCCTGCGTCGGGCTGCGCGCGGCCGGGCATGCGCAGTTGCTGTTCGACGACCGACAGATCCATCTTCAGCGCGGTGAGCTGCTGCCCGAGGTCGTCGTGCAGCTCGCGCGCGATGCGGGTCTTTTCCTCTTCGCGCACGTTCTGCAGGTTCGCCGATAGTTCGCGCAATTCCTCGCGTGATTGTTTCAGCGCGTTCTCGGCCCGCAGCCGCTCGGTGATGTCGCGCAGCATCACCGTATACAGCTTGCCCGACGCGTCGCGGATCTGCGAGATCGATGCTTCGATCGGGAATTCCTCGCCGTTGGCGCGCAGCCCGAACAGCACGCGCTGGCGGCCCATCTGCCGCTCGGACACGCCCGTCACGCCGAACTGGTCGACGTGTTTCGCGTGCGCCGCGCGGAACCGTTCGGGAATGAAGCGCGACAGCGGCGCGCCGATCGCCTCCATCGCGGACACGCCGAACACCTGCTCGGCCATCGGATTGAAGATCACGACCGTCTGCTTCTCGTCGATCGTGATGATCGCTTCCATCGACGACCGGATGATGCCCATCATCCGCGCTTCGTTGAGGCTGCCGCGACTGCTCGCGCCCGCATCGGCGCGGCCGCGCAGCAGCGCATGGACGAGCGCCGCGAACCCGAACGACGCGATCAGCCCGGCGGCGAGCACGGTGCCGGCCGCACGCTGCGCGCCGGTCGCGCTCGGCCGGCCGTCCGCGGAATAGGCGAGCGTCAGCGCGGTGCCGCCGAAATTCAGCACATCGGTGCGCCGCATCAGGTCGGGCGACGCCGATGCTTCGTCGGTCGTCGTCTCGACGCTGACGATCGCGCGCGAATCGCCGCTGGCGGTCATCCACAGATCGATCCCGCGTTCCGCGTCGAGCGCACGCTCGACCAGGCGCCGCGGGCTCAGCGCCGCGAACAGCATCCCGTCGACGCCGGCTTCCCGCGTGCCGGACGGCGTGGCGGCGGCCAACGGCGAGCTCGTCACGGGCAGGAACAGCGTCAGGGTGCGGGCGTCGCGGGACGCGTCGTCGTCGGCCGGGTGGACGCCGAGCGCGATATCGCCGGTCCGCAGCGCGCGCGTGAGCGGCGCCGCGTCGGACGCACCGAAGCGCACGACCGGCGAGTTCGACACGGGCGCGCTGAGCGTCGTTGCCGCGAGCGGATCGGCCGGCAGCGGCTTCGCGCCGGCCAGCGCGCCGCGCGCCGCGCGCGTCAGCGGCGCATAGCCGATCTGCCGGACCGGCGAGCGGCCGCTGTCGAGATCGAGCGTCTCCGCATACCGGCGCCATTGGCCGGGCGTCATGTCCGGGACGAGGCCGAACGCGCCGCGCGCACCTTCGAGCACGGCGACACCGGCCTGCAGTTCATGCCGCAGCATCGCGGTCACGTGCGTGGTCCGACGCTCGAAACGCGTATGAACGGCGGTTTGCCACTGCTCGCGCACGAGCAGCGCGACGCCGAGCGACAGCACGGCGCCCGCGCACAGCGCAACGACGCCGGCCGCGAGCGGCTGGCGTAACATGATCTCGAGGCGCGTCGGCTCTCGGGCGTCCCGCGTCGGGGTTCCACTGACGGTCATTCGATGGCCATTCTGTTGTTCGGGCTGCCCGGGGCACGCGGGCAGCGCGGCAAAACCGGGGGGAAACTCGCACCGGCTGCGTGCAACGACGATTTTCAGGACGAAATTGTGCGCGTTTTACACATTTTTTGTAATGGGGGCAGTTGAAATTGCGGCAAACGGCGTGCAGCAGCGGGCGCGCCGGCCACGCTTGACGCGCGTCAACGCACGCGTCGGCACGTGGGGCAGACTGTTCGGCAGGCAAGCCGGCGCCGGGCCGGCTCGCGGTAACGGGCCGTGGTTGCGCAACGCGCGACGCACGCCCGGTCGGAGGGACGGACCATGTACAAGCGGATTTTCGTTGGGCTCGATGGCAGCCCGAGCGCACGTCTCGCGCTGAACGAGGCGATCCGGATCGCGGCCGCGTCCGGCGGCGAAGTGACGTGTGCGTACGTCGTCGAACATCGGCCGCAGCTCGTCGACGTCGACGCCGGCTTCGCAGCCGAGCGCGACGGCGACGTCGCCGCGACCGATGCCGCGACGCCGGTGCTCGACGACGCGAAAGCCGCGCTCGCGCAGCAGCATGTGCGGGGCACGGTGCGCGCGCTCGACGCGTACGGCGAGGACATCGCGACGGTGCTGATGCGCACGGCGGCCGAAGCCGACGCCGATCTGGTCGTGATGGGCACCAGCGGGCGGCACGGCCTGCGCAGGCTGTTGCTCGGCAGCGTAGCGGAATCGTTGCTGCGCGCGGCCGACCGGCCCGTGCTGCTGGTGCGGCACGCCGAGGGCGGGACGCCGGCGGCCGCATAAGCGACGCGGCGCGGCGGTCGACGCTGCCTGCCTCGCGCATTGGCGGGCCGCAGGGCGCCGCTTGCTTGACCGCACATGGGCGTGATCGGCGTACTGCGCCGTGCCACCGGTACGTTCGCCGGTGCGTGATTGCACGTCGGCGGTTGCCTCCCGGCACGTAGTTCTGGCAGCATCGGCCGGTGTCCGCTTGTTCGCCGCGCGCATGGCCGCGGCGATCGACGCAGGGACATCCGGCGGCACGCGATCGCAAGAATGAGGGTCGGGCAACCCCGCCGGATGCCGGTTTTCACCCTTACCGACGTCATCCGCCATGCCGATTTCCGCGACCGACCTGATTCGCCAGTTCGACCTGCAGCCGCATCCCGAAGGCGGCTATTTCCGTGAAACCTACCGCGCGACCGATTCGGTCGTGCGTCCGGCCGACGGCGCGCCACGTGCCGCGTCGACCGCGATCTACTACCTGCTGTGCGACGGCGCGTATTCGTCGTGGCATCGCATCCGCTCCGACGAGGTCTGGCATTTCTACGCAGGCGATCCGATCGAAGTGTGGGTGCTCGACGCGCGCGACGGGCTGACGATCCACCGGCTCGGCAACCCGCTCACGCATCCGGGCACCGTGTTCCAGGCGGTCGTGCCGGCCGGCAGCTGGTTCGGCGCGCGCTGCGCGTCGCCGGAGCACGTCGCGCTCGTTGGCTGCACGGTGGCGCCGGGGTTCGAATTCTCGGAATTCGAGCTGGCGGACGCGGCCGCGCTCGCGGCCGAGTTTCCCGACTACGCGGAACATGTCGCGCAACTTGCGCAGCGCCCGGACGTGTGACCGTCACGGTCGCGTCACGCCGGGCGCAAAGCCCGTGCGGACGGCCCGTGTTCCGCGCGGTCGAGGCCAAACCCGTTTAGAATGCGCAGGATGCACCGGTTGGTCGCGGACATGCCGCGGTGGCCGTTGCGCCGCCGTACCGACGGCCCTGTCGCGCGGCCCGCATGTCTTCCAGGAGCGCCGCCGTGTGGCACTTTCCCATCGCAATTCCATCGTCGCTCGGCCCGTGGGCCGTGTTCGCGAGCGTGTTGATCACGCAGCTCGGCGTGCCGGTGCCGGCCGTGCCGATGCTGATTCTCGGCGGCACGATGGCGGCGATGGGGCAGGCGTCCTGGGTCAGCATGTTCGCGGCGGCGATCGGCGCGACGATGCTGGCCGATTCGCTGTGGTTCTTCATGGGCCGCACGCGTGGCCGGCGCCTGCTGAACGGCCTCGTGCGCTTCTCGCTGTCGCTCGACACGACGCTGCGTTTCGCGCGTAACGTATTCGAAAGGTATGGTGCGCCGCTGCTCGTGCTGTCGAAATTCCTGCCGGGCCTCGGCCTCGTATCGGCGCCGCTGCTCGGCACGACCGCGATCGGCATCGGTGTGTTCCTGTTCTGGGATCTGGCCGGCGCGTCGCTGTGGGCGGCGTTCTGGCTGATCGGCGGCGCGGCCATTCACGACCAGATCGTCCAGTTCGTGCTGTGGGTGCGCGCGAGCGGCGGCACGATCCTCGACGCGTTCCTCGCGATCTTCATCACGTTCCTGCTGTACCGCTGGGTGCGCCGCGTGCAGTTCCGCCGCTATCTCGCGCAGGTGCGCATCTCGCCGCCGCAGCTCGTCGAAATGATGACGTCCGACGAGCCGCCGCTGATCTTCGACGCGCGGCCGAAGGCGATTCGCGAACGCGAGCCGTACCGGATTGCCGGCGCGGTGCCGGTCGATCTCGATTCGCCGGACCTGCTCGACCCCGAAGTGTTGAAGCGGCCGATCGTCGTCTATTGCGTGTGCCCGAACGAAGCGACCGCGAAGCGCCTGATCGCGAAGATGCAGCGCAAGAAGATGATCCACAACATCCGCGCGCTGAAGGGCGGGCTCGATGCGTGGGAAAAGCACGGTTATCCGGTCGAGCCGCTGCCGGCCGATCTGGATTCGTCGCGGTATTTCGTGCGGCCCGAGCAGGGCGGGCTGGAAGGCGAATATACGGTGCGGGCGACGTTGTCGAAATAAATCCGCAGGCCGTAAATACGTACGCCGCGTCCCTCGCATTCAAATTCAACCGCCGCTTCCCCCACCGCGATTTCCCCAAAATCGCCTGGCGTGAAGCCGCCGATCCTCCCTATAATCCCGCCTGCATATTGCGTGCGCTTGATTGCGCACATTCGACGCGCGTTCGTTCGCGCCGAAAGCGATGGATCCCGTTACCGCTCGTCACGCGCACAGCCGTGTCGCGCGGGGCGCTCGGGTGTATTCCGTGAAAAGACCCTATCCGTATTTCCGGCTTGTTCGGTGAAATGCGGATAATCCGCGCCAATTCCAACCGAATTGACGCGGCATCCGTGTCGTTTCTCATTCGGGAATCGACAGCGGGGATTATTTCGTTTTCGGCCGCCAAAATCGGCATGAACGGTCGCGCATGGTCATCGACACAATGACGGCGGCCCGCTCGCGGCTGCCAGGAGACGAATTTGAAACAACCTGAAGACCAGTTGCACCGCGGGCTGGAAGAACGCCACATCAACCTGATGGCGCTCGGCGCGACGATCGGCGTCGGCCTGTTCCTCGGCTCGGCCACCGCGATCCGCACGGCCGGCCCGGCCATCCTGCTGACCTACCTGCTCGGCGGCCTCGCGATCTTCCTGATCATGCGCGCGCTCGGCGAGATGGCGATCACCAATCCGGTCGCCGGCGCATTCAGCCGCTACGCGCGCGACTACCTCGGCCCGCTCGCCGGTTATCTGACCGGCTGGACCTACTGGTTCGTGTGGATCGTCACCTGCATGGCGGAAATCACCGCGGTCGGCGTCTACATGCACATGTGGTTTCCCGGCGTGCCGAACTGGATCTGGGCGCTCGCGGCGTTGCTGGCGATGGGCTCGGTGAACTTCATCGCGGTCAAACTGTATGGCGAATTCGAATTCTGGTTCGCGCTGATCAAGATCGTCACGATCGTGCTGATGATCGTCGGCGGCGGGTTGATGATCGCGTTCGGTATCGGCAACGGCGGCATCGCGACCGGCATCTCGAACCTGTGGTCGCACGGCGGCTTCATGCCGAACGGAATCAACGGCGTGATCGCCGCGCTGCCGATCGTGATGTTCGCGTATCTCGGCGTCGAGATGCTCGGCCTCACGGCTGGCGAGGCGCGCAATCCGGAGAAGTCGCTGACGAAGGCCGTGAATTCGGTGTTCTGGCGCGTGCTGATTTTCTACATCGGCGCGCTGTTCGTGATCATGTCGCTCTATCCGTGGGACCAGATCGGCACGCAGGGCAGCCCGTTCGTGATGACGTTCTCGCGGCTCGGCATTCCGGCCGCCGCCGGCATCATCAACTTCGTCGTGCTGACCGCGGCGCTGTCGTCGTGCAACAGCGGCCTGTTCAGCACCGCGCGGATGCTCTACAACCTCGCGCAGCAGGGCCAGGCGCCGGCCGCGCTCGGTCGCGTGAACCGCAGCGGCGTGCCCGTGTATGGCGTGGCCGTGTCGGTCGCGCTACTGCTGATCGGCGTGTTACTCAACTATCTCGCGCCGCAGCACGTGTTTACGTGGCTCACGTCGGTGTCGACGTTCGGCGCGATCTGGACGTGGTGCGTCATCCTGATCGCGCAGATGCGTTTTCGTCGCACGCTGTCGGCCGACCAGATCGCGCGCCTGCCCATCCGCGTGCCGCTCTTTCCGCTCGGTTCGTTCGTCGCGCTCGGCTTTCTCGTGCTGGTCGTCGTGCTGATGGCGTTCACGCCCGATACGCGCGTCGCGCTCGTGATCGGGCCGGTGTGGATCGTGCTGCTCGGCATCGCGTACATGCTGTTCTACGCGAACCGTCCGGCTGCGTCGGTGCCGACGAAGTCGTAAGCCGCGCGGGCAGGGTGCCGCGCGACCGTTCGCGATCGTTGATCGCGATCATGCACGCGCGGGCCGGACGGCCTATGCTGAACGAACGCATTGCTTGTCCGCGCTTCGCGTGGCATCCCGCCGATCCCTGACCGTAGCGGCTGTCCGGCCGCCGCGCGAAACGCCCCGTCGTCGCCCGGCGACGACGTGCACGCACGGAGACCTTCGCCATGCAGCCTGCCCAGCCCATCCCGACGCTCGCGCGAATCGCGCTGGCCGTCGATCCGACGCCCGAATCGCTGACCGCCGCCCGTTACGTGCGCACGCTGCTGCGTCCCGGCATGCGATTGCGCATCATTTGCGCGATCGACAATCCGCGTCTCGTATTGCCCGACATTCCGCGCATCGACGCGCTGCTGACGTCGGCGCGCGAGGACATGATGCGCGACGCGCAGGCCACCTGCGAGCGGATCGCGGCGCTGTTCGCCGACAGCGGGATCGAAGTCGAACAAGTGGTCGTCGACACGTCGGTCACGGGCGGCTCGGTCGCCGACGCACTGGTCAACGATACGTCGACGTGGCACGCGGACGTGCTGGCGATCGGCGCGAATCCGCATCACGGGCTGTTGCGGCTGGTCGAAGGCGCGATGTCGGACGCGCTGACGAAACGCGCGCGCTGCGCGCTGCTGATCGTGCCGTCGGCCTATGCACGGACGTCGGACGGCACGCTGCAGCGGCTGATGTTCGCGGTCGACGGCAGCGAGCCGTCGCTGCACGCGGTGCGCGTGGGGCTCGGCTTCGCGGCGCCGACGACGTTGCTGTATGCGGCGTACGTGATCGATCGCGCGGTTCGTCTGACCGATGTCGTGCCGGTGCGCGCCCTCGAGGATGCGTACCGCGCAGAGGGCGAGGATGCGCTCGCTAAGATCGGCCCGCTGTTTCATGCGACAGGCAACCCGACCAAGCGCGGCATCGTCGAAACGCATCCGACCAGCGACGACGTGGCCCATGCACTGATGCGCGATGCGGTGCACTGGCGGGCGGAGCTGCTGGTGGTCGGCACGCATGGCCGTCGCGGCATCGCCGCCTGGCTGATCGGCAGCGTCGCGCGGCGGGTCGCGCATCTCGCGCAGGTGCCGGTGCTGCTGGTGCGCGGTGCGGAATGAATCGCGTGTCGTCGCGATCGAAGCGGTATGGATTGACCTGCATCAGAAACGCGGCGCATGTCGCGTGAGACAGTGGGGGAGCGTCCCCGCGACGCGGCTGGCCTTCGCATGCATGCGGGACCAAGGCCGCGCCGGCGTGCGAAAGGCGATGAAAGGCGATCGCTGTCGCACTCGCCGCCACATCATGTTCGGGCGCCGCGCCGCGTGTGTGTCCGGCGCGCCATCCGACCGGAAACTCTCTGGCACGAGGGTAGGCAACCGACGGTTGCCTTGGAGGACGGGCGGGGTGGAAGTCACCCCGTCCGCTTTCCGCCTGGCCCCGCCGAATTCATTTCCCCGTACGAATCGTCTGGAATGCGGCCGCGTCGAGCTGCGCGTCATCGCGCGCGGTCGCTTCGATACGGATCGCGGCGGACAGCGCGCATGCACGGCGCGGTGCCGTGCGCCGGTGACGTGCGCAGATCAGAGGGAGCGAAGAATCGATCGCAGGTCGTGCCGGCGGCCCGTGCAGCGACGGACCCGCGCATGCGGACGCACGACATGGAGCGGCGCACATACGCTGCACGTGCGACTGCGCAAACGATTCGCATGGGGCCACCCGGGGCGCGCCTTGCGACGCGGCTCCGATGCGGCCGGCGCGTCGGCCGCGTTGCGCGCGGACAGCGCCGCGGCGAATCGCTGCAACGCGAGGACGGATCCCGCGACGCTCTGATACTTTTCGCGGCCGATCTGCCCGTCGAGCGTGACGAGCAATCCGGCCTCGCGTGCGAGCGCGAGCAAGGTGTCGAGGTCGTCGGACGGACGGTTGCCGGCCGACGCGGGCCGGGCGGGCAGGGCGCGCGTGTTGCCCGACGCGCGCCGCTGGCCGTCCCGGCCCGGTAAGGTGCGATGTGCCATGGTTGGTCTCCTGCGCCAGACCCCGCGTGCCGGCTCGATGGCCGACTGAGCGATGTTCCGGTATGAACGCCTGGTTCATGTGATCAGTATCGTGTGGCGACGGCGCGCTGCCAAGCGGCGCGCGCTGAAGTCGCTGTCAGGAAATTGCGCGGCGCTATCGGAATCCGCTGACACGCGCGGCGGATGATCGGCCGCACCGCCGCGTTCGTCCGACGAATGCATCGCAGGGGGGCGCTTGACGCATGATTTCGGACGGTCTAAGTTTCCCCACTGCATCGGCGTCGCGCGGCGGTCCACCCGCCGCCCGTCGCCCATGCCGCGCCCCGGGGTGGCGTGGCAAGGCTTCCATCCAGTCTCGTTCGCGGGCCATGTGCACCGCGAACCCTGCGCGAACGGTTCGGAAACGGATCGACGCGGCGGCACGCGACGTGCCGTTGATCGCGCGCAAACCCGCGCCGGCGCATCGTACGCCGCGTGTCTGTCCAGTCTTTAAGCTTCCAGTACCGTCATCTTTTCGTTCCTCGACCGTCAGGAGTCTGTCGATGTCCAAGGACAATTTGCTCGATTCACTGAAGGAAGCCGCCGAACGGCGCGCGATCGGCGCGGATCAGCTGCGTGCGATGCTCGACGACGAAGTGCGTGCGCTGTCGTCCGGCGCGCGCGTGCACGACTACATCCACGTATTCGCGATCCGGCACCTGCGCGAGCGGATGCGCCAGAAGGACGTCTTCGACCGCGACACCCGGGCCGATGCGGCGCCCGCGGACGCCGATCCACGTCCGCGCCACCGGCTGTAGGGAGTAGCCGGCGGGCAGCACGCAGGTCGAACCCGGCCATCCTGACGATTTATTGGCAGTCGCAGACACCTGTCGTCATACGTTTCGTCGAATCGTCACAACGACCTCAAGTAAGTGGCCCGATTTGCCGTTTACACGGTGAATTCGTCCAATCGGGCGTTCCTGCTCTCTTACCGAGTCGTTGCCATGTTCTCGTCCATTCGCGCCCGCATCCTTGCCGCGTGCGTCGCCATCGTCGTATTCGCGCTCGTCGCCACGACCCTGATCAACTATTTCATCGCACGCGCGTACAACGACGACGCGATCGACCGCAACCTGACCTCCGTCGCCAGCGGCCACGTGGTCGGGATCGCCGATTGGGTCGCGACCCGCAGCCGGATGATCGCGTCGCTGCAGGATGCCGCGCTGACGCCCGACCCGCTGCCTGTGTTCAAGCAGATGGCGGCGGCCGGCGGCTTCACGAACGTCTATGCCGGCTATGCCGACAAGGCGTTCCACTTCTCCGACCCGACCGGCATCCCGCCCGACTACGACCCGACGGGCCGCCCGTGGTACAAGCAGGCCGCGCAGGCCGGCAAGCCGGTCGTCACGCCGCCGTACGTCGATGCCGGCACGGGCAATCTCGTCGTCACGTTCGCGGTGCCGATCCTGCGCGACGGCGCGCTGAAGGGCGTGGTCGCCGCAGACCTGTCGATGGACAGCGTGATCGCCAACGTCAAGTCGATCCGCCCGACGCCGGCGAGCTTCGGGATGCTGGTCGACAGCAGCGGCCACGTCGTCGCCCACCCGGACGCCAAGCTCACGCTGAAGCCGGTCGCCGACGTGTCGCCCGAACTCGGCTCGCTGGGCGTGGCGTCGATCGCGGCGGCGAACGCGCCGGTCGAGGTCGGCGTCGGCGGCGACGCGAAGCTGGTGCGCGCGAAGCCGGTGCCGGGCACCGACTGGTACGCGCTGGTGCTGCTCGACAAGACCGAGGCGACGGCCGGGATGCGCTCGCTGCTGACCGCGTCGCTGATCACGCTGATCGTGATCGTCGGCGTGGCGTCGCTGATCATCGGCGCGATCACCGCGACCGCGTTCCGCCGCCTGTCCCAGGTGCGCCAGGCGATGGCCGCGATCGGCTCGGGCGCCGGCGACCTGACGAAGCGGCTGCCGGCCGACGGCCGCGACGAAGTCGCCGACATCGCGCGCTCGTTCAACAGCTTCGTCGACAAGCTGAACGACGTGATGCGCCAGATCCGCGACGCGAGCGAATCGGTGCGCACGGCCGCGAACGAGATCGCGGCGGGCAACCAGGACCTGTCGTCGCGTACCGAATCGGCGGCGGCGAGCCTCGAGGAAACCGCGGCGTCGATGGAAGAGATCACCGCGACCGTCGGTCAGTCGGCGGCGGCCGCCGGCCAGGCCGACGAGCGCGCGGCGGCCGCGTCGCGGATCGCGTCGCACGGCGGCGTGGTCGTGTCGGACGTCGTCGCGACGATGGGGAAGATCGAGGAAGCATCGGGCCGGATCGGCGACATCATCGGCGTGATCGACGGGATCGCGTTCCAGACCAACATCCTTGCGCTGAACGCGGCCGTCGAGGCGGCGCGGGCAGGCGAACAGGGCCGCGGCTTCGCGGTCGTCGCGCAGGAAGTGCGCAGCCTCGCGCAACGCAGCGCCCAGGCCGCGCGCGAAGTGAAGGTGCTGGTCGAGTCGACGGTCGCGAGCGTGTCGGCCGGGTCCGGGCAGGTGCGCCAGGCCGGCGATACGATGCGCGAGATCGTGGCCAACGTGGCGAACGTGACGACCATCATCTCCGAGATCACGCATGCGGCGAACGAGCAGACGCGCGGGATCCAGGAAGTGAACCGCGCGGTCAGCCAGCTCGATGAGATGGTGCAGCAGAACGCGGCGCTCGTCGAACAGTCGACCGCGGCCGCCACCGCGCTGCAGTCGCAGGCGAACGCGCTCGCGACGACGGTCGGGCAGTTCAAGGTCGCCTGACGCGGCGGCCGACCGCGCCGCTTACGAACCGTCCTGATCGCGCATCAGCGCGAGCCGGTTGTAGAGCGTCTTCAGGCTGATGCCGAGCGCCTTGGCCGCGCGCGGCTTGTTGCCGTCGAAGTGACGCAGCGTCGCCGCGATGAAGCGCTGCTGCGCGTGGTGCAGCGTCGCGCCGACCGGCAGCGCCATCGCGCCTTCCGACGTGCTGTCGGCCACCGGCATCGGCTGCTTCGGCAGGGCGACGTCGATGCCTTCGTCCGCCAGGATGTACGCGCGCTCGATCGTGTTGTGCAGCTCGCGCACGTTGCCGGGCCACGAATACGCGCGCAATGCGGCGATCGCCGCGTCGGTCAGCCGCTTGTGCGCGCGATGCCGCGCGTTCAGCGTGTCGACGAATTCCTGCGCGATCGTCTCGACGTCGCCGTCGCGCTGGCGCAGCGGCGGCACGTAGATCGCGAACGCGGCGAGCCGGTAGAACAGGTCTTCGCGCAGCCGGCCGTCGCGCACCGCGTCGGCAGGATTGTGGCGGGTGGCCGACACGAACCGCAAGTCGAGCGGAATCGATTCGGTGCCGCCCACGCGTACGATCGTGTTCGACTCGATCGCCCGCAGCAGTTTCACCTGCAGCGCGGCGGGCATTTCCGCGACCTCGTCGAGCAACAGCGTGCCGCCGCGCGCGGCTTCGAAGAAACCCTCGCGCTGCGTGATCGCGCCGGTAAAACTGCCTTTCTCGTGCCCGAACAGTTGCGCCTCGGCAAGATCGGCGGGAATCGCGCCGCAGTTCATCGGCACGAACGGGCCGTCGCGCCGCGTGCTCAGATCGTGCAGCCGGCGCGCGACGATATCCTTGCCGACCCCGCTTTCGCCGGCAATCATCACGCTCGCGCGGGTGGGCGCGATTTTGTCGATACGGGCGAGCAGCGCGCGCATCGCGGCGGACCGGCCGGACAGCCGGCGACCGTCTGCGCGCTGCTTCGTCCGGTTGGCGGATTCACCCATAGGCGTTCGCGGGCCGTTTTGAAAAACGGCATCACGCGTCCCGTTGGTTGCAATATTTATCATCGACAGCGAAACGACCGCGAAGGTGCCGCGGAATAGAAAATTCCAATGTGCGCGGCGCGAGCGAAAGAAATCGTCCATCGTTTTTCGCGCACCCTTGCACGACGCGTCGGTCAGGTGATAACCGGCGCTTTTTTACAGAAACTCGATGAAAAAAGCGGCCGGCGACCCCTTGCGACGGTGCGCGCGGCAACACCGGCAGCCACCCATCCGGGCCGCAGCCGACGCGGGCGGAGGGTCCGGCCATCCGTTCCCCGGAACGCCGCGCGCGGCCACCATCGGGTACGTCGTTTGCTGGCGTTTTCCTGCTCGCCCGGCGCGCTCGACGGTATGCCGGATGGCCGAAAGGCGGCATCCCCCCGCACGACGGGAGCCGGCGCGATGCAAGGACGCAATGAGGACTCTGACCCGTGAGTTGTTCCGGCAGGGTGCATGGGTCGTGCTGGCCGTCGGGCTGGCGTCCGCGCTGCAGGCGTGGGCGATTCGGGCCGTCGGCCAGCACGCGCCCTTTGCGCCGCTGCCTTTTTATGCCGGCGTGGCGGCCGCCGCATGGCTGACGTCGTTCGGCGGCGGCCTCGTCGCGACCGTCGCGAGCGTCGGCGTGATCTCCGCATTGTGGTGGCGCGACGCGCCGCTGGTTACGCTGCTGGCGCAAGCCGGCGCGTTCGTCGCGATCGGTTTCGTCGAATGCGTGCTGGTGGCGGCGGTGAAGCCGCTGCTCGCGAACGATCGTCCGCACGGGACCGGCGACCACGACGACGATCCGTATCCGCCGCATCGCGAGCCGTCGTCCGTCGCGTGCGTGTCCGACGACGGGCTGCTGCGCCGCGTGGTCGATGCGTCGCCCGATGCGATCGTCGGGACCGACGCCGAGCGCCGGATCGTCAGCTGGAATCCGGCCGCGGCACACATCTTCGGCATCGATCCGGCCCAGGCGAGCGGACGCGACATCGTCACGATGATCGCGCCGCGCTGGTTGCGCCGGCATGCGGTGCCGGTGTCGTTCGCGAACCTGCGCACGCCGGTCGGGCCGCTCGACGTCCTGTGCGTGCGACCCGACGGCGGCCGTTTTCGCGCCACCTTCGCCGCGTCGCCGCTCGTCGACGCGCAGGGCAACTGCACGGGCCTGTCGCTGACGCTGCGCGAAGCGGGCGAACGCCACCACCTGCGCTCGCTGCGCGGCGCGCGCGACGCGCGCGTGCAGGCCGACGCGTCGAACCGGCTGAAGGACGAACTGCTGGCGACGGTGTCGCACGAACTGCGCACGCCGCTGAACGTGATCTACGGCTGGGTCGAGGTGCTGCGCAACGCCGACGGGCAGGGCCTCGCGCAACAGGCGGTCGACGCGATCGATCGCAGCGCGCGGTCGTTGTCGCACATGGTCGCCGACCTGCTCGACGCGTCGTCCCTCGCGACCGGCCGGCTGCGCCTGGAACGCGTGCCGGTCGATCTCGTGCGGATCGTGCGCGACGCCGCGCGCGAACTCGACGCGACGGCCGAGGCGAACGGGCTCGTGCTGTCGACGGAGTACGCGATGCCGGCCTGCGTGATTCCGGCGGACGGCGAACGCCTGCGCCAGGTCCTGTCGAACCTGCTGTCGAACGCGATCAAGTTCACGCCGCCGGGCGGACGCATCAACGTGTCGCTCACGCGTGCCGGGGAGCGCGTGCGGCTGTCGGTCTCCGATACCGGGCAAGGCATCGCGCCGGAATACCTGCCGCACCTGTTCGACACGTTCAGCCGGCCGGAAGGCGCGTTCACGTCGCCAAAGCGCGGCCTGGGGCTCGGCCTGTCGATCGTGCGCAACATCGCGCAGCTGCATGGCGGCGAGGTCGTCGCGACGAGCGCGGGGGCGGGGCGCGGCATGACCGTCACGGTGACGCTGCCGGCCGGCTGGGACGCCGACGATCCGGTGGAGCAGCCGCCACGCGCGAAGCGTATGTCCGATACGGTCGCGCTCGACGGCCAGCGCGTGCTCGTGGTCGACGACGACCCGACGTCGCGGACGAGCCTCGCGGTGGCGCTCGAAACGATGGGCGCGCAGGTATCGACCGCGCAGTCGGGGCACGATGCGCTCGAGGCGGTCGAGCGGCAGCAGCCGAGCGTCGTGCTGTCGGATCTCGCGATGCCGGACGGCGACGGTTACTGGCTGCTGGACCGGATCCGGCGCCTGCCGAACGGCGGCGGGCATCTGCCGGTCGTCGCCGTCACCGCGCACGCCGGCAAGGCAGACCGGCGCCGCGTGATGGCCGCCGGGTTCGATGCCTATCTGTGCAAGCCGGTCGACATGCCGACGCTCGCGAGCGTGATCGTCGACGTCGTACCGGACGACCCGAACGACAGGAGCGGCGGGAAGCCGCGCGAGCAGTAGCGGCGCACACGGACGGCGCGGCACGCCGGTCGCCTGACGCTGAGCACATACGAAAAAGGAGACGCGATGGACGCAACGGAAAACCCGCGGCGCGACGGCACGGACGGCAAGCCGGCACGCACCCGACGCAGGACGCCGGTCGTGCCGATCGCGAGCATACTGATGATGTCGTGTGCATGGTTCGCGACGCCCCGCTACGCATCGGCCGACGAAAGCACCCGTGCGAAGCTGGCGAGCCAGGCGTCGGCCGTCGGGGGCCAGATCCGCGATGCGACGCTCGCGTCCCGCGTCAGGGCCGCGCTCGTCGCCGAACGCGGCCTGGCCTCCAGCGACATCGATGTGCAGGTTCGCGACCGCGTGGTCGAACTCACGGGCAACGTGCCCGACGAGCGGCAACGCGCGACCGCCATCCGCGTCGCGCACGACGTCAGCGGCGTGAGCGGCGTGCGCGACAAGCTGCAGATTCGCCGGAAGTAACGTGATGCGCGGGCCAGCGCCGGGCCGATCGGGCGTCGCGCGCCCGCGACCCTGCGCGTCACCGGGCAGGAGGTTCGACATGGACACCATCATCGCGGGCCGCTTCTCGCGGCTCGAACAGGCGGAACGCTGCGCGGAGCAGTTGCGCGGCCACGCGATCCATCGGGACGACGTGAAGGTCTTCTTTCTCAATCCGCCCGGGCAGCACGCGCTGTTCTGGCTCGGCGGCGACGTCTATGCGGACTCCGCCGCGCGGCCCGGCGGCCTCGGCGCGCTGGAAGGCGTGGCCGTCGGCGCGGTCGTCGGGCTCGCCGGGGCCGCGCTGCTGTATCTCGGCGGCCTTCATTCGCCGCTCGCGTGGATCGGCGTGCCGCTCGTGGGCGGCTATGTCGGCGCGTTGTGCGGCGCGCTCGGCAAGATGCGCGGCGATGCGCCGGAGGGGCATGGCGCGTTGAAGCAATGCGAAAACGGCGTCGTGCTGGCCGCGCATGTGACGCGGCGCACGATCACGTTCGCGGAGCGGACGATGCTCGCGGCCGGCGCGCTGTCGGTGGAGCGCACCGAGGGTGCATGGCACCACGGCGCGTGGACCGATTTCTTCACGTCGTCGGCCCATCGTCCCGCGTGACGGCAAGCCGCGCGGCCGGCCCGCTCCGTCGTTCCACACGGGAGGCCCCGGATGACGAAAACGACCCGAATCGAGCAACGCACGCGTCGGCGGCTGGGCAGCGTGCTGACCGCCATCGCCGGTGTCCTGGCGTGCGCGGCTTCGCACGCGCAGACGCCGGCTTCGTCCGCCCGGGTCGCACCGGGCGTCATCCTCCCCGGCCCGACCGCCGACGAGCCCGGCATGACGCAGCGGCCAACCGGCATCGACGCCGAGTTCGTCGACAAGGCCGGCATGATCGGCAAGGTGGAACGGCAGGCCGGCCAGCTCGCGCTCGATCGCTCGTCGAACGCGGACGTGAAGGCCTTCGCGCGCCGGATGGTCGACGATCACGCGCGTATCGCGGACGAACTGCGGCACCTTGGCGCGCAAAAGGGCGTGCCGGTCCAGACGCGTATGCTCGTGGACCCGGCCGTGACGGCATTGCGGGCGAAGAACGGGCGCGCGTTCGATACGGCGTATGTGGCGCTGGCCGGCCCACACGCGCACGAAGCGGCGGTCCGGCTTTACGAAGCCGAGGCGAAAGAGGGCCGCGACGCGCAGCTACGCGCATTCGCGGCCCGCACGCTGCCCACGCTGAACGCGCATCTGGGCGCCGCGCGGCAACTCGCGAAGGCGGTGGCCACCGCGCAGTGACCGGCTTTCGGGCGGACAGTTCGGATAGCGTTCAGTGCTGCCGCGTCCCGTCTTCCGGGCCGCCCGGCGACGCCTCGTACGGCGGCGAATCGAGCGCCGTTTCGCCTTCCTCGATCAGCCAGTACGGCGAACGGCCGTAATACGCATGCAGCGCTTCGGCCCACTCGGGGTCGGCCATCGTCGGCCAGCGGCTCTTGTCGAAGCCGGGCGCCTCGCGCACACGTGCAGTGTCGACGGGCAGCACGAAGCATTCGCGTTCGGCATCGAGAACGAGCGCGTTCCACGGCACCGCGAGCAGCTTGTCGCCGATCCCGAGCAGACCGCCGGACGACACGACCGCATACGCGATCCGCCCGGTGCGCACGTCGAGCATGATGTGGGCGATCTTGCCGATGTCGTCGCCGTCCATCGTCAGCACGCGATCGCCTTCGAGCGTGCGGGCGGCCATCACGTCGGGTCCCGGCCCGCCGGCGGCCGTACGCGGATTCGCGCCGACGATGCGCGCGGCGTCGCGCGACGGTTTGTCCGTTGTCATCGAAAACCTCCTGGTCGAAGCGGCAGCCCGGCCCGCGCGCAGACTCGTTGCGCGGGTAGTGCGCCGGGGCGGCAGGCCGCGGGATGATCGGGGCGTCGGTCAGCGGCGGCGCGGCAACGAGACGTCCTCGAGCGTATTGGCCAGCTCGTCGCGCGCCGGTCCGCCCGCGCGCGTGGCGATGTCGCCGAGCGACACCATGCCGACGAGCTTCCGGCTGCGGTCGAGCACCGGCAAGCGGTGCAGCTGCACGTCGGCCATCCGCTGTTGAACGTCGCCGACGCCGTCGTCCTCGACGCACCACTGCACGGGCCTGGACGCGACCGCCTGTACCGGCGTATCGGGCGAATGGCCGTGCGACAACGCCCGCACCGCGAGGTCGCGATCGGTCACGATCGCGATGAGTTCGGCGCCGTCGCAAACGGGCAGCACGCCGATATCGAAGCGCTGCATCAATTCGGCCGCATGGCGAATCGTGTCGGTCGGCGCGACGCACACTACGTCGCGCGACATGATCTCGTTGACGCGATACATGAACGCCTCCTTCGTGATCGGGACGATACGGGAGCACCGCTTGTGCCACGCGCGCGGCGCGTACACCGGAGCCAAGCCCCGTTCACGCTGATAACGCACCTGCACCGGGCTTGCCGGGCGACGGAGGAATTTGCCAGCGCGCTTGTACATCTTCCACGGCGGCAGCCGCGGCCTGGCGACGGGGGCGTCAGTGACCGATGCCCGTCATCGTGACGATTGCCAGCACCACCGCGCTTTCGATCGCGGCGAGCGCCGCCACGCCGGCCGCGCCACTGATTTCATGCCATCTGCGTTCAAGGACTTTCATCGGATCGCTCCTGATTCGAGCCGACGCGGGGCTGCGCTGCCACGCAACGCGCGCCGGCTGCCGCCGTCAGCCGTGATCGCGGGGCGGGGAAGGGACGTGCGGCGCGCGACGTTCGCGCTCGCCGGACGGCTTGGTGGGGTCGATACGCGTCGCACCGCCGACGGCGGGCGGATCGCTGGCCGGAAACGTCTCCTCGAGCCCTTCGTCGATGCGCTCCTCCGTCTTGTCTTCAGACGGCGGACGCGACGAGGCGAGCCGGAGCAGTCCGGCAGCCGGTGACACGGCGTCGCGGCGGCCGGTGGAGTATACGGTCATGGTCGAACCTCCTTGTCGATGAGAAGCCGCAAGCGCCGTACCCGCGGCAGCCGGGGGCACGGCGTTTGCAAGCCGGCGGAACCAGCCGGCACGCGTCCGGGATGGACGAGAGGACATCGTGATGAATGCAGCCAGGGAAAGAATACGTTACGACGCGAACGTATGCGGTGGCGATTTCGGCCATGTGCGCGAGCGTTTCGATACGTGGAAACGCGAATCTCGGCTCTATCGGCCGGAGCGGCGCATGTTCGACGGCAAGGACGAGGTGCGCGAACTGAACGACACCGTTTACGACGGCCCGGAACGCGCGCAGCAGGCACTCGTCGCGCAATGCGAACCGTCCGATCCGTTCGCGCTCGCCGTGCAGCTGACCGCCGAGGGGCGCACGATGTGGCTCGTCATGGCGGCGTACGACGCGTGAGCCGACCGGCCAAGGGGCGCGACAGCAGGCACGCCGCTTGCGAGGGCTCGCCTCGCCATTGAACGGCGCGCGCCGCCGCGCAGGAGTGACATGAACACGCCATCCATGCTGCACCGCCCCGAACCGACGACACCCGACGTCGACCCGGATCCGCCGCCGCCCGGGCACGACGACCCGGTCGATCCGCCCGTGCCCGACGGGCTGCCGCAAGGCGATCCGCCGTCGAACCCGCCGCCGATGCGGATGCCGGGCGGACGCCGTGCGCCACGACCGGCCACGCGAACATTGAAAAGGAGGACCGTCATGGACATTCACGTGCAATCGCCAGACAAGCGCGCGATCGCTCAGGTACTGGGCCGCTATTTCGAATCGCGTTCGCTCCGCTATCACATCGAGGAATTGCCGGGCGGCGTGCTGCAGATCGGCTTTCGCGCGAGCGGCCGTCCGGTCGCCGTCACCGTTTCGTTCGACGATGCCGCCTACGACACCTACACGCACTGGGACGCGAGCCAGAAGCAGCTCGCGCTCGGCCGGCTCGCCGACGGCTTCTCGCGAATGATGTCGACCCGCAGTCCGGCCGCGCTCGCCGGCGACTATCACGTCGAGCGTTTCTGATTCCGCAATCGTCCGCCGGCTCGTGCCGGCTTCCGGCAAAGTGCCCGCCCACAACGGGCGCTTTGCGTCTGCGCGCGCGTCGCGTAGGATGTCCGTTAATTCAGCGCATGCTACGTTCGCGCCGCAGGCTGCCTGCCGTTGCAGCCGATGAAGCGCGACGCGCTTTCCCTCAGGTTCGTTTCGTGCAACCGACGGAGACCGCCTTGACCACTGTTGCTCGCCTGTTGCTGTCCACCGGCGTACGCCGGTTCGTATCCGGCCTGTCGGCATTCGCGGCGCTCGCCGCCGCCGGCGCCCGCGACGCGTCGGCCCAGACGCCTTCGCCGCTCGGCGAATGGCAATACACGGCGGGTGTACCGCTCCAGAAACTCTTCGATCCGAACATCCCCACGTGGCAGGTGAGCGTCGGCGCCGCGATGACGCTGCAGCCGCGCTACGCGGGCTCCGACCGCTATCGCGTGATGGGCGGCCCGAATTTCGACATCCGCTATCGCGACCTGTTCTTCCTGTCGACGGGCGAGGGCCTCGGCGCGAACGTGCTGCGCGGGCCGAACTGGCGCGTGAGTTTGTCGGTCGGCTATGACCTCGGGCGTCGGTCGGCCGACGATCTCGGTCACCTGAACGGTCTCGACAACATCAACGCGGCGCCCGTGATGAAGCTCGCGGCCGACTACGTGGTCTCGAAGGATTTCCCGCTCGTGCTGCGCGCGGACATCCGGCGCAGCATCGGCGGGTCGAACGGCTGGACCGGCGATTTCTCCGCGTACATGCCGATGCCCGGCAGCAACGAGCACTTCTTCTGGTTCGCGGGGCCGACCGTGACGTTCGCCGATTCCCGCTACATGAACAGCTGGTTCGGCGTGAACCAGGGCGCGGCTGCGCGCTCCGGGCTGCCGGCCTATTCGTCGGGGGCCGGGATCAAGTCGGCCGGCGTGGGCATGACGATGGTGTGGTTCGTGAACAAGCACTGGTTCGTCACGGTGGACGGCGCGCTCGAGCAGCTCGTCGGCCGCGCGGCGCGCAGCCCGATCACGCAGCAGTCGACCAACGGCGTGTTCGACATGTCGGTGAATTACCAGTTCTGACCGGCCGGGCAGCGCAAGGGCGATGCCGCGTGCGGCATTGCCCGTCATATTTGATATGATTGCGACCTGTACAAATGTACAGTAATCGATCCCCGTGACGCCTGCCTCGCCGACGCCTCCGGCGTTTTACTACCTGACCAATTTCGAACGCGCGCTGGCCTGGCTCGGCGAGCGTTACGACGACCTGTTCGACGCGCACGAGCATGCGTTCGTCCGGCAGTTCGCGACGCTGCCGCAGGCGTCGCGCGCGCTGCTCGTGCGGATGCTGATGCGCAACGGGTCCGATTTCCGCGCGACCAAGCTCGTGTACGACGAGATCGGCTGCACGCTCGACGCCGCCGCGCCGCTCGTCGCGCTCGGCTGGGTCGATCCGGCGCCGGCGCTCACGCTCGACGAGCTGTTCGCGCTGTCCACCAAGGCCGATCTGCTGCGCATCTTCCCGGCGCTCGCCGCGCATGCGGGCGAGCGCAAGGCCGACTGGCTCGACCGGCTGCGGCCCGCGCACGACGTCGCGCAACCGTTCGACGCGTGGTGCGCGCAGCCCGGCGATCGGGTGTTACGGGTGACGGTCGGCGCGCTGTGCGACCGGCTGCGGCTGATGTTCTTCGGCAATCTGCATCAGGACTGGAGCGAATTCGTGCTCGCCGATCTCGGCGTGTTCCAGTACGAAAGCGTGCCGATCGCGCCATCGTCGCGCGCGTTCCAGCAGCGCGGCGACGTCGACGCGTATCTCGCGCTACAGATGTGCCGCGACGCACTCGATGCATGGCCCGACGATCTGCCGTTCGACGACCTGATCCGCGCGCTGGATGCAGTCGACTGCGCGCAACCGTGGCTCGCGACGCGCCGCGCGAAGTTGCTGTTCGCGCTCGGCCAGGCATGCGAACGCCGTGCCGACTGGTGCGCCGCACTCGACGCATACGCGCGCAGCGCGTGGCCCGGCAGCCGCCACCGGCGAATCCGCGTGCTCGAACGCTGCGGGCGCGACGACGACGCGCTCGCGCTGGCGCTCGACGCCCGCGGCGGCTTCGAGAGCGACGAGGAGCGTCAGCGCGTCGAACGCATGCTGCCGCGCCTGCAGCGCCGTGCCGGCCAGCGCGTCGAACGCGCGACCGCTGCCGCGGACGTGCCGCGCGAGACGCTCGTGCTTGCGCGTCCCGACGCGTCCATCAGCGTCGAATTCGCGGTGCGCGACCATCTGGCGCAGCCGGCTTCGCCGGTCCACTACGTCGAAAACACGCTGATCAATTCGCTGTTCGGACTGCTGTGCTGGGAGCCCGTGTTCGCGGCCGTGCCCGGCGCATTCTTTCACCCGTTCCAGCGCGGCCCGGCCGACTTGCACGCACCCGATTTCGCCGTGCGCCGCGCGGCGGCCTTCGACGCCTGCTTCGCGCAGCTCGATTCGGGCGCGTACCGCGACACGATCCGCCGGCATTTCGCGACGAAGGCCGGGCTGCAGTCGCCGTTCGTGTTCTGGGGCGTGCTGACCGACGCGCTGCTCGACGAAGCGCTCGCCTGCCTGCCGCCCGAGCACCTGCGGCTGTGGTTCACGCGCCTGCTCGCGGATATCCGCAGCAACCGGTCCGGCTTGCCCGATCTCGTCCGCTTCTGGCCCGACGAGCGCCGCTACGAGCTGATCGAGGTGAAGGGCCCCGGCGACCGGCTGCAGGACAACCAGACGCGCTGGCTCGCGTACTGCCTCGCCCACCGGATGCCGGTGCGCGTCGTCGACGTCGAATGGGCCGGCGACGACGTCGCGCACGCCGAGGCGGCGGGGTTGTCCGCATGAGCTACGTGGTCGCGGTGCGGGCGATGTGCGAGTTCACCGCGCGGCGCGGCGATCTCGACCTGCGCTTCACGCCCGCGCCGACCGCGCTCGAAGGCATCGCCGGCCACGGCGCGGTCACGTCGAAGCGCGGCGCGCGCTACGAAACCGAGATCGCGCTGACGGGCACGTGGGGCACGCTCACCGTGCGCGGCCGCGCCGACGGCTACGATCCGGTGGCGAACCGGCTCGAGGAAATCAAGACCTATCGCGGCAGCCTCGACGCGATGCCGACCAACCATCGCGCGCTGCACTGGGCGCAGGCGAAGGTCTATGCGCACCTGATGTGCGACGCGCGCGACCTCGAGGCAATCGACGTCGCGCTCGTGTATTTCGACATCGTGTCCGAGCGCGAGACGGTGCTGACGGAAACGCTGGATGCCGCCACGCTCGCGACGTTCTTCGCCGAGCAGTGCGCGTGCTTCGTCGGCTGGGCCGAACGCGAGACGGCCCACCGCGCCGCGCGCGATGCGGCGCTGCGCGCGCTCGCGTTCCCGCACGGGCAGTTCCGCAGCGGCCAGCGCGAGCTGGCGGTGGCCGTCTATCGCGCGGCGCGCAACGAACACTGCCTGATGGCGCAGGCGCCGACCGGCATCGGCAAGACGCTCGGCACCGTGTTCCCGCTGCTGAAGGCATGCGGCGAGGGCGAGCTCGACCATGTATTTTTCCTGACCGCGAAAACGCCCGGCCGCGCGCTCGCGCTCGAAGCGGCGACGACGCTCGGCGCCGGCACGCCCGCGCTGCCGTTGCGCGTGCTGGAACTCGTCGCGCGCGACAAGGCGTGCGAGCATCCGGACCTCGCGTGCCACGGCGAATCGTGCCCGCTCGCGAAAGGCTTCTACGACCGGCTGCCGGCCGCGCGCGACGCGGCGATCGAGGCCGGGCTGCTCGATCGCGATACCGTGCGCGCCGCCGCGCTCGCGCACGACGTCTGTCCGTACTACCTGGCGCAGGAACTCGCGCGCTGGTCGGACATGATGATCGGCGACTACAACTACTACTACGACGGCAGCGCGATGCTGCACACGCTCGCGCAGCAGAACCAGTGGCGCGTCGGCGTGCTCGTCGACGAAGCGCACAACCTGCTCGACCGCGCCCGCAAGATGTACAGCGCGTCGCTCGATCCGTTCGCGTTCGCGGCCGCGCGCGAAGCCGCGCCGGCCGCGTTGCGCAAGGCATTCGACCGGCTCGCCCGCGCGTGGGGCACGCTCAATCGCGCGCAGGCCGAGCGCTATGCGGCTTATCCAGACGTGCCGGGCCCGATCGTGTCGGCCGTGCAGAACCTCGTCGCGGCGATCGGCGAACACCTGACCGACGCGCCGCGCGCGAACGGCGACGCGCTGCTGCGTTTTCATTTCGAGGCGATCCAGTTCGGCGTGCTGGCCGAGGCGTTCGACAGCGCGTCGATCTTCGACGCGACGCTGCAGGGCGAACCGATGCCGCGGCAGCCGGCGCTCGACGGCGTCGCGACGGCCGGCCGTCGGCGCCGCGTCCAGTCGACGCTGTGCGTGCGCAACGTGATCCCTGCCGGTTTCCTCGCGCCGCGCTACGAAGCCGCGCGTGCGACCGTGCTGTTCTCGGGCACGCTGAGCCCGTTCCATTTCTATCGCGACACGCTGGGGTTGCCCGGCGATACGGGCTGGCTCGACGTCGACGGGCCGTTCCGCGCCGAGCAGCTGACGGTGCGCGTCGCGAGCCACGTGTCGACGCGCTGGCGCGACCGCGGTCGTTCGCTCGAACCGATCGCCGACCTGATCGCCGCCCAATACGCGGCACGGCCCGGCAACTATCTCGGCTTCCTGAGCAGCTTCGACTACCTCGGGCGCGTGGTCGCGCTGATGCAGACGCGCCATCCGGACGTCCCCGTGTGGGCGCAGGCGCCCGGCATGGCCGAAAGCGAGCGCGACGCGTTTCTCGCGCGCTTCGACGCGGGCGGACGCGGCGTCGGCTTCGCGGTGCTGGGCGGGGCGTTCTCGGAAGGCGTCGACCTGGTCGGCGAGCGGCTGATCGGCGCGTTCATCGCGACGCTCGGGCTGCCGCAGGTCAACGACATCAACGAGCAGATGCGGCGCGCGATGGACGCGCGCTTCGGCAACGGTTACGACTACATGTACCTGTATCCGGGGCTGCAGAAGGTCGTGCAGGCGGCCGGGCGCGTGATCCGCACCGAGCAAGACGAGGGCGTCGTGCATCTGATCGACGACCGTTACCGACGGCGCGAAGTGCGCAACTTGCTGCCGCGGTGGTGGCGGATCGGGTGACGGCGGCGTCGGTCGCTACAGCACGTTGAGCATCGCGAGCGCGGCTTCCTGCAGATGCGGCAGCACACGTCGCACGGCCGCGTCGGTTGTCTCCGCGCCGATCGGCATGTTCGTGCTCAGCGCGGCGACGACTTCGCCGTGACGGTTTTTCAGCGGCACCGCGATCCCGCGAACGCCGACCTGCAGTTGCTGCTCGATCGCCGCGTAGCCGGCGTCGCGCGCATGGTCGACCTGTTCGAGCAGCCGCGCCTTGTTGGTGATCGTGTGCGGCGTGAACGGCGGCAGCTCGGTCTCGTCGAGCCACGCGCGCACGGCTTCGCGATCGGGATGATGGGCGAGCAGCACGACGCCGGGCGACGTCAGCGGCGCCGGCACGCGCGCGCCGAGCACGAAACCCGTCGTCATCACGCGCGACACGCCGTTGCGGGCGATGAACACGAGCTCCCAGCCGTCGAGCACGCTGACGTACGCCGATTCGTTCAGCGACGCGCTCAGTTGCTGCAGATAAGGCTGGACCGTGCGCGGCAGCCGCGCCGAATCGAAGTACGACCAGCCGACCCGCAGCACGCGCGGCGTGAGGCCGTACAGCTTGCCGTCGGTGTACACGTAGCCGAGCGATTCGAGCGTCAACAGGTAGCGCCGCGCGGCCGTGCGCGTGAGGCCCGTGCGTGCGGCGGCCTGCGTGGGCGTCATGCGCGCGTGCTGGCTGTCGAAAGCCTCCAGGATCATCAGGCCTTTTTCGAGGCCGGCAATCCAGTCGCGTCGGTCGAGTTCGGGCTTTTTCGTCATCACGGATGGGCTATGGCGCGCGGTGTTCGCGCAGGAGTGGGCGATTATCGCGCGACTGGTGGGGGAACGGGAGATCGGTTGATCCGCGATCCTTGCCCGCCGGATAGGGGCTCACGTTTCGGCAATTGGACAGGTCTGAATCTGGTTTTCCGCGAGCGGGAAAAGGCCGACGGGTCGCGGAAGTAGACGTTCCGACGATGCATCGCCAGGCTGGCGCAGACTGCGGGAAGAAGCGTGAAGCAGCACGCAGTGTGCTGACGTGAATAGATGGCGGCCGATGGCAGAGCGCTGCGCGGCCGCGCATGGAAGCGACCGATACGGCATGAAAAGCGCGAGAACCGGATGCGACGCGACCGTTACGCGCGCCGCATCCGTCATGACTTTACTCGCTACTCGTCCACTCGACGTTCGCGCCCACCGAACGCAGGTTTTCGACGAAATGCGGATGCGCGCGGCGAATCGGCAGCGCGTTCATGATTTCCGAACGGCCTTCGATGCTCGCGGCCACCATCAGCAGCGCGATCGCGACGCGAATGATGTACGGGCTCTCGACGCGCGCCGGCGTCAGTTGCAGCCCGCCGAACGTGATCAGCCGGTGCGGATCGGACAGCAGCACGTGCGCGCCGAACTTCGACAGTTCGCCGGACCAGCCGAGCGCGCCGTCGTAGACCTTGTTCCAGAACATCGCGCTGCCTTCCGCACGCACGCCGAGCGCGATGAAGATCGGCAGCAGGTCGACCGGCAGGTACGGCCACGGCGCGGCCTCGACCTTGGTCAGGATGTTCTGCGTGAACGGCCGGCGCACGCGCAGCGGGCCGTCGCGTTCCGCGCGCGACCAGCCGTCGCGGTGCGTGACGGTGACGCCGAATTTCGCGAACGTGCGGTCGATCAGCGGGAAATGCTCGGGCGACGAATTGCGCACCGTGATGTCGCCGCCGGTGATCGCGCCGAGCGCGAGGAACGTCGCGATTTCATGGAAGTCCTCGGCGAAGCGGAACTCGCCGCCGCCGAGCTTGCCGCCGCCCGTCACGCAAAGCCGCGACGTGCCGATGCCCTCGATCGCGACGCCGATCATCGCGAGGAACTGGCTGAACTCCTGCACGTGCGGCTCGGAGGCCGCGTTCATCAGCGTCGACGTGCCGTTCGCGGCCGTCGCGCACAGCGCGAAGTTCTCGGTGGTCGTCACTGACGCGTAGTCGAGCCAGTGATCGTTGGCCGTCAGCGGGCCGTCGGTACGAACGATCAGCGAATCGGGCGTGCGTTCGATGTGCGCGCCGAAACGTTCGAACACCTCGACGTGCGGATCGATCTCGCGCACGCCGAGCGTGCAGCCTTTCACGTCGTTCTCGAGGCGCGCGACACCGAAGCGTGCGAGCAGCGGCGGAATCAGCATGATCGACGAACGCATCGCCTCGGGCAGCCGATGGACGGCCGGATCGAACGTCGTGTTGCGATGGTGAAGCTCGAGCAGGCCCGTCGTGAAATCGACCGACACGTCGCTGCCGAGCGTGCGGAAGATATCGAGAATCTTGCGCACGTCGGTGATGTCCGGCACGCCGACGAGACGCAGCGGCTGATCGGTCAACAGGGTGGCGCACAGAATCGGCAGGACGGCGTTCTTGTTCGCGGACGGCTTGATGTCCCCGCGCAGCGGAGTGCCGCCGTGGACGATGAGATTCGACATGATATGGGGGCGTATCGGTGACTGACGTAGGCCCATATGATGCCATTGGTCGGCACGCGGCGTGGAATGTTCGGAGGGGGAAAAGGGGAATCGGCGCGCGTAACTGACAGTGTTTGACGTCGCGCCCGCGATGTAGCAGGTCGAATTGCAGCAGATCGAATGTCGGCCGGCATGGCCGCATGACCGGCCGCTTGGCCGACCGTGAATCGGGTCGGCCATCCGGTCAGGCGATCATTGCGCCGCCCGCATCCGCGCGGCGACCACCAGCGAGATCAGGCAGCCGGCCGCCAGATAGCCGGCCACGAGGTGCCACGAACCGCCGGCCACGCTGACGAGCCCGACCGCGATGAACGGCGTGAACCCGCCGCCGACGACGCTCGCGAACTGATAGCCGACGCCCGCGCCGCTGTAGCGATATTCGGCGCCGAACAGCTCGGTGAACAGCGGCTGCTGGACGCTCACGACCATGTCGTGCGCGGCGTTCGCCAGCAGGATCGAGAAGATCACGATCCACGCGATCGAGCGCGACTCCAGCGCGACGAAGAACGGCACCGCGGACGCAAGGCCGATCAGCGCGCCGATCAGGTAGATGCGGCGCAGGCCGTAGCGATCGGCCAGCCACGCGAAGCAGGGGATCGTCACGCAGCTCACCGCGCCGACCAGCAGGCCGATGTTCAGGAACAGGTCGCGCGACATGCCGAGGTTCGTCGTCGAATAGCTGAGCGCGAACGCGGTGACGATGTACATCGTGAACAGTTCGGCGAGCCGCAGCGCGACGATCAGCAGGAACGCCTTCGGGTGGCGCGTCAGCGCTTCCAGCACCGGCAGGCGCAGCTTGCGGTTGCCGTGCTCGACCTTGTCGACGAACTCCTGCGATTCGTCCATGTTCTTGCGCACCCAGAGCCCGATCAGCACCAGCACGATGCTGAACACGAACGGCAGGCGCCAGCCCCACGACTTGAACGCGGCCTCGCCGAGCGTATGGCTCAGGATCGAGACGATGCCGGTGGCCAGCACGAGCCCGACGCCGTAGCCGACCTGCACGCCGCTGCTGTAGAACGCCTTCTTCTGCTTCGGCGCGCTCTCGACGGCCATCAGCGCCGCGCCGCCCCATTCGCCGCCGACCGCGAAACCCTGGATCGCGCGCATCAGCACCAGCAGCACGGGCGCCCACCAGCCGATCGTCGCGAACGTCGGCAGCAGGCCGATCGCGACCGTCGACAGCCCCATCAGCATCACGGTCAGCACGAGCATCCGCTTGCGGCCGAGCCGGTCGCCGTAGTGGCCGAAAACGATGCCGCCGAGCGGCCGGAACAGGAAGCCGACGCCGAAGGTGGCGAACGCCGCAAGCGTGCCCATCGTCGGGCTGACTTTCGGGAAAAACTCGGAATTGAATACCAGCGCGGCGACGATTCCATACAGCAGGAAGTCGTACCAGTCGACGACGGCGCCGACGAAGCTGCCGATCGCGGCCTTGCGGGCCTGGCTGCGTGCACGCGCGCCGGCGGCGGCGTCGAGGGTGTCGAAGGTAGGGGTCATGGCGGTGTCTCCTGGCACGGCGCATCGTGGAATCGTGGCGGCGCCGCGTCCGATGCTGCATTGAAGTCGATGGGTGAACGGAGAATAGGGCGCGCGCCGCACGGCGGCAATTGGCCAATCGGATAATGTGCGCGATTATCGTTCAATTTCGTGCGATTATCGAACGATTTTCGGGTTTGCACTAGGCGGCGTGTCGATATCCCGTTCGGCCGGGGTGTGCCGCCGTGAACGATCTGGTTAAAATCTGCAGCATCGACAACTCGCCCGTCCGGGGCGGAAGTGCGGCCGCCACATCGGCCGCGCATGCCGCACGCGACAGGCACCATTCCCCCATCGACCGCATGCCCCCGGAGACTGGAATGCCCGGCAATTCCCACCCGTTGTCCAGCGATACGCCGCCCGTCGCCGATCCGGCCGCCAATCCGCTCGGGATGGCCGGCCTCGAATTCGTCGAATTCGCGGCGCCCGTGCCGGACGCGCTTGCGCAGCGCTTCGAGCAGTTCGGGTTCAAGGCGATCGCGCGGCACGTTAGCAAGAACGTCACGCTGTACCGGCAGGGGCAGATGCATTTCCTGATCAACGCCGAACCCGAGTCGTTCGCCGCGCGCTATGCGGAGGAATACGGGATGGGCGTGTGCGCGATCGGGTTGCGCGTGGCGAACGCCCGGCGCGCGTTCGAGCGCGCGATCCAGCTCGGTGCGTGGGCGTTCGAAGGCGAAAAGGTCGGCGTCGGCGAACTGAAGATTCCGGCGATCCAGGGCATCGGCGATTCGCACCTGTATTTCGTCGACCGGTGGCGCGGGCGGGACGGCCAGCGCGGCGGCGTCGGCGACATCTCGATCTTCGACATCGATTTCCGACCGATCGACATCGCGACCGCGCATACCGATCTCGATTGCGCGGGCGTCGGCCTGCAGCAGGTCGACCACTTCACGCAAACCGTCGGCGCGGGCCGCATGCAGGAGTGGCTGGATTTCTACCATGACTTGCTGCATTTCCGCGAGATCCACCAGATCGACGCGCATTGGCATGTGTCGGAGGAATCGCGCGTGATGGTGTCGCCGTGCGGCGCGGTGCGGATTCCGGTCTATGAGGAAGGTACGCGGCGCACCGAGCTGATGCATGCGTACCTGCCCGACCATCCGGGCGAGGGCGTGCAGCACGTCGCACTGGCCACCGACGACATCCTGGCGTGCGTCGATGCGCTGCGTGCGAACGGTGTCGAGTTCATCGAGCCGCCCGCACGCTATTACGACGACGTCGATGCGCGGCTGCCGGGGCACGGCGTCGATCTCGACGCGCTGCGCGGCCGCGCGGTGCTGGTCGACGGCGAGATCGGCAGCGACGGCGTGCCGAGGCTGTTTTTCCAGACCTTCGTCAAACGCCGTCCCGGCGAGATCTTCTTCGAGATCGTGCAGCGCAAGGGGCACCACGGGTTCGGCGAGGGCAACCTGGCGGCACTCGCCCGCGCCCGCGACGCCGGCTGAACGACCTGGCGCCGGCGGCCGTTACGCCGCCGCGCATGCCTTCGATCACGCCGGATCGGCCGCCGCGAGCTTGCGGCTGTGCCGACGCATGCCGTCGAAGATCGCGTCGGCCACGTCCGCCGGAAAATCCGCCGGGATCTGCGCAGCGGCTTCGGCAATCGCGGGCTCCGTCCGTGCGGCGACGGCCGCCATCGCGACGCGCACGTCGTCTTCGGTCAGGCCGACGCGGCGGCCCTGCGCGATCCAGTGGCGCGGCTGGATTTCGCCGATCACGTAGTGCCGGTTCTTCCCGCAGACAGCCATCGCGAGGCGTGCGCGGCGCGGCGGAATCTGGTTGCGGCGCGTGCCGATGATCGGATGCGCGGACAGCACGTCGTACAGCGGCGTGCTTCGATACGCATTGCCGGGCAGGTGCGCGATGCTGAAATTCTTCGCGTGGCCGTCGATCGCCGCCAGCACCCAGAACACGAGCTGGGCGACGAAAAAATTCATCCGGTCGCGCGACGCTTCGGCCGAGTTCGCGAGGATGCCCATGATCGTCTCGATGCCGGGGCCGCCGTCCGATTCGTATTTCGCTCCCGATGGCGTGCCGGTCGCCTGGCACATGTCCTCCTGCGGCAATCGCAGGATCCACGAGCCGTCGCGCGACGGACGCCGGTCGAAGCGCTCGACGATCAGCGCCTTCTGGTCGTCGAACCGGCCGATCTCGCACGGCGCGACCGGCAGGCCGTACGCGGCGACGAGTTTCGAGCACAGCCATTCGTTTTCGACGGACGTGCGCATGTCGGCCTGCATGTTGCCGACACGCCCGAGCGGCAGCTTGAAGATGTGCGTCGTCGGCGTGCTGCCCGACGGCCGCAGCCAGCGATTGCGCCGACGCAGCAGCGCGGTCTTTTCCTGCGCGCCGGCAATCGACAGGCGCAGGTCGGCGTCCGGCTCCGCGCGGCCGGGCAACGGCGCGGCGGTCGCGTGGCGCAGCACGTCGGCGACGGCTGCGTCGTCGAGCGTCGCGCCTTCGATGGCCTCGAGATCGACCGGCGTCTCGCCCGGCGGCAGCATCTGGATCGCGCCGACGCAGTCGCGGCCGATCGACGCGAGCAATTCGAACGGTGCCGTCGATCCGAGCCGGTAACGCTGCGCGATGCGGCGGCGGATCGGCTCGCTGTCCGGCAGCAGGTTGTCGAAGTAGTCGGCCACGATCGCGCCCTGGTGCGGCTGGTTGCCGGGCGTGAAGGGCAGCGACAACGACAGGGGCCGGCCCTGGGGATCCTCGAGCCAGTCCGGCAGGTAGACGAGACGTTCGACGCCACGGCGGATTTCCCAGTACCCGACGGGAATGCCGTTCATCCACAGGTCGAGCCGGTCGTGGCGGGCACGTGCGGCCATCGTCACCAGTCCTCCCGCTTCGACACGCGTGGCCTGGCGCGAGTCGTCGCTGCCGGGCGCTTCCGCGCGGCGTCGGCCGCGGCTCCGGTCGAGGCCTGGGCGGCCGTGGCGCCGCGCTTGCTCGCGACCGGCTTGCGGCGCGCCGGCGGCTCCGCGCCGGAAGCCGAATCGGCCGCTTCCGCCGGCGCATCCCGTTCGTCCGGGCTGAGCATCATCCGAACGCCGAGCGCGTTCAGCACCTTGAAAAGCCGTTCGATGCTGACCGCCGACGGGTTGGCTTCGAGCTGGGCATAGGATTGCTGGGTGATGCCGAGGCGGGCGGCCAGTTGCGCCTGCGTGAGCCCCGCGGATTTCCGGAAGCCGACGAGTATCGGGCGCAACTGGGTCAGGGTCTGGACTGGAAAGGCCATCGGGCGCTCCGCGAGATGACAGGCGATCGTTTGTAATCGGAAAATACAGTTTATGGCATGTATTGTACAAATACAAATCATAGCCTGTATCAACGAAAAACAAACGATAGCCTGTTACGCGGGGCCGATCGTACAGGCATTGGCGCGAATCGGGCGTTGGGCGACACCCGCGGCGTTCACGACCCGCGCGTCGAGCGATTCGCCCAATCCGCCCATGCCGGCCACTGCGCCCAGCCGCGACGGACGAACCCGGCGCCCGTGCGGATCACGAGCGCGCCGATCGCGAGCGCCGCGAGGTCGTCGAGACGGCCGAAGCCGACCAGCGCCGCGCTCATCGCGAGCGCCGCGAGCAACGACGACAGCGCATCGGTCCGCACGTGCCAGCCGCTTGCCTCGAGCAGCGCGGAGCCGGTCTCGCGCGCCTTGCGCAGCATCCAGTACGACAGCACGGCCTTGCCGGCGAGCGTGACGACAACCAGCGCAAGCGCGGTCGCGCCCGGCTGCACGACGGGCGGCGTATCGAACCGCGTCAGCGCATGCCAGATCATCTGCGCACCGGTTACGGCCAGCAATGCGCCGAGGCCCGCGAGCGCGAGCGGCTCGTAGGTCGGGCGGCGCTCCGGCGGCAGGCGCGCGTCGAACCGGCAGGCGACGAGGAGCAGCGCATCGGCTGCGAGATCGATCGCCGCGTGCGCGACGTCCGCGAGCAGCCCCGACGAATGCGCGGACCATGCCGCCGCCGCCTCGACGGCGAGCAACAGCAGGTTGATCGCGAGGCTGACGGCGAGGGCGCGGGACGTGGCTGTGTAAACGTGGGACGTGGCGCGCGACGGGCGCTGCATGGCGGGTTCGTCTGTAGAAAACGGGGGGAAGCTCGAACGCTACCGGTCGACGATGGCAGGTCCGTGACAGGCGGCCGGATAGCGGGGCAACGGGGCGCGATGCTCGACGCGAAGGCGGGCTGGGCGGGAAGATTCAACGCTGTGATCGGGGAGGGCCGCCCGAAGCCGACGATTCAACATTATAGAAATAATGTCAAATCTAAACCCTGAAAAATTGGGTATTTAACGGTTTACGTTATATTACTTACTAAATTTCCTTCGAAGCCCGCCATGTCCGACCTCGCCGCCGATGAACCCCGCCTGACCGCCGAAATCGAGCGCCTCAAGGCCGACTTCCCGAAAACCCGCGAGCTGTACCGCGAAGCCTGCGCACTGCTGTTCTTCCGTTTCGGCATCACGCCGACGGCCAACCGCCTGTACCAGCTCGTGCGCAAGGGCAGCATGAGCACGCCGACAGCCGTTCTCGGGGAGTTCTGGGCCGAGCTGCGGGAAAAGAGCCGTGTGCGCATCGAGCATCCGGACCTGCCGGCCGATCTGCAGGCGGCGGCCGGCGAACTGGTTGCGGCGCTATGGAACCGGTCGAGCACCGACGCGGCCGCCGCACTCGACGCGCTGCGCGCGGAAGTCGAGGCCGAGCGGGCAGCGGCGCAAGCAGAAGTGGCGACGCTGCAAGCCGAACTGGCCCGCACCGAAACCGCGCTGGAGCAACGCACGGCCGCGCTGCTGGCTGCGCAGGTCCGCATTCAGGAACTGGAGCAGGCAAGAGCGGCGGACGATGCATCGCGGCGGGCAATGCAAGCGGATATCGAACGCCTGAAGGCAGACAACGCGGAGGGCGACCGTGCACTCGCGCAGGCCCGTGCGGACTTCACCACCCAGCTCGACCGGCTGCGCGACGACACCGGGCGCGCCGAAGAGCGGCTGCGCGCATCGGAAAAGCGGGCGCTTCAGGAAATCGATCGCGAGCGGCTCGCGACCGCGCGCTTGCAAAAGGAACTCGACGCGGCGACATCGCGCGCGGAACAGCGCGACGCGCAGCAGCGGAAGGAAGCGGCCGCGCTACAGGCACAACTCGGTGACGCGCTGCATCGCTGCGGCGTGCTTCAGGGGCAGCTCGACGGCGCACTGGCGGCCGACGCGGCGCGCAGCGCCGAACTTGACGCGCTGAGGCGCGAGATGGCGGCGCGGGTGCGCCGGCCGCCGTTGCGCGGCGTCAAGACCATCCCGGCCGTCGAGCGGAGCGAGCGGCGGGCGCGCACGAGAAAGCGTGCCGACGAAGCGCCGCGCTGACGGCGAAACCGAGTCGTCGACATGACGCGCCACGCGCAGACGGCACGCGCGGGCGAGCAGCACGCCGGCCGGGCATTGGGCGCAGGACTGGGATCGGGTAAAGTGCCGCTCAACATGCCGGCTCGACGTTACTAGACGACCGGTCTAATCGTTGCTACCATACACCATCATGAATGCATCTTCAGGCGCCGAAGTCCGCCAGCACATCCTGAACATCGCGAAGCCGATCATGCTCCACAAGGGGTTCTCGGCGGTCGGTCTGAACGAGATTCTCGCTGCGGCGGGCATCCCGAAGGGCTCGTTCTACCATTACTTCGGCTCGAAAGAAGCATTCGGCGAAGCGCTGCTCGAATCGTATTTCGAAGGCTATCTCGCGCATCTCGACAAGCTGCTCAAGCAGCAGGCCGGCACGGGCGCCGAGCGCCTGATGACGTACTGGGGCAACTGGCTGCACACGCAATGCGCGGACGATCCGGAAGGCAAGTGCCTCGCGGTGAAGCTCGGCGCGGAAGTGTCGGATCTGTCGGAAGCGATGCGCGCGGTGCTGCGGCGCGGCACCAGCCAGATCATCGAGCGGCTCGCGGGCGGCATCGAGGCCGGGCTCGCCGACGGTTCGCTGAGCGGCGTCGACGATCCGTCGCACACGGCCGCGATCCTGTACGAGCTGTGGCTGGGCGCGACACTGCTGGAAAAGATTCACCGCAACCGCCAGCCGCTCGAAAGGGCGATGGCCGAAACGCGGCGCATGCTGAGCCTGCCGCCGGCCGCATCCGACGGTGCGCAGTCGTAGTCCGGGCGCGCATCGGCGCGCCTTGTTTTTGCCTTGACCCTAGACGACTGGTCTACTCAATCACTCATGACGAACGCTTCACGCCGCGTTACGCTGTCCCGATCGTTCCCACCGCCTGCCTGCGACCGCACCGGCCTGCTTGCCGATGCCGCCGCAGACGCGCACTTCCCGCTGGTCCATCCCTGATCCGATCGTGCCCACGAAGCACGTTCATTCCTGTTGACGGAGGCACACATGCCGCAAAGCAAGATCGCAAACCGCCAGATCGTCCTGAATTCGCGCCCGGTCGGCGCACCGACGCCGGACAACTTCCGCGCCGAAACCGGTGACGTGCCGGTTCCCGGCCCCGGTCAGGTGCTGCTGCGCACCGTCTGGTTGTCGCTCGACCCGTACATGCGCGGCCGGATGAGCGACGCGCCGTCCTATGCGCCGCCGGCCGAACTGGGCCAGCCGATGGTCGGCGGCACGGTCAGCCGCGTGGTGTCGTCGAACCTGCCCGCGTTTCGCGAAGGCGATCTCGTCGTCGCCGGCGCCGGCTGGCAGGACTACGCGCTGTCCGACGGACGCGACCTGATCCCGCTCGGCCGCGATTTCGCGCACCCGTCGTACGCGCTCGGCGTGCTCGGCATGCCGGGCTTCACCGCATACACCGGGCTGCTGAAGATCGGCGAACCGAAGGCCGGCGAAACCGTGGTCGTCGCGGCCGCGAGCGGTGCGGTCGGCGCGGTGGTCGGCCAGATCGCGAAGCTGAAGGGTTGCCGCGTGGTCGGCGTCGCGGGGGGCGCCGACAAGTGCGCGTACGTGACCGGCACGCTCGGCTTCGACGCGTGCGTCGACCATCGCGATCCGGCGTTCGCTGCGAAGCTGAAGGACGCGTGCCCGAACGGCATCGACGTGTATTTCGAGAACGTCGGCGGCGCGGTGTTCGACGCAGTGTGGCCGCTGCTGAACGACCATGCGCGGGTGCCGGTCTGCGGCATCATTGCGCACTACAACGATGCGGCCTACGACGACAAGGCCGTGTCGACCGGCCGTGACCGCGTGCCGGCGCTGATGGGCGCGATCCTGCGCAAGCGCATTCGCGTGCAGGGTTTCATCATCCTCGATCACTATGCAACCGGCTATGCGCCGTTCCTGAAGGACATGAGCGAGTGGGTCGCGCAGGGCAAGGTCAAGACGCTCGAAGACGTCGTGCCCGATCTCGCCGACGCGCCGCAAGCGCTGATCGGCTTGCTGGCCGGCAAGAATTTCGGCAAGGTCGTCGTGCGCGTCGGCCCGGACGAACTGGCCTGATCCCGCCGTTCGGCGACAGACAACCGCTGCACGCTGGCGTCGCGAGACGCCGGCTTGTGGCATGCTCGTTTCCGTTTTCAAAGGAGTAGAAAATGGCGCTTCACGTGATTGCTTCGCTGTTCCTGAAACCCGAACACGCGCAGGCCGCCGAGGCCGAACTGCGCGGCATGGTCGCGAAGACACGCACCGAGCCGGGCAACCGGCGCTACGACCTGTTCCGCGAGCGGGACGGCGCGCCAACCCTGCATCTGTACGAGATCTACGACGACCAGGCGGCGTTCGACGCGCATCTCGCCAGCCCGTATTTCGGCGAATTCCGCACGAAGTCGGCCGACTGGTTCACCGCACCGCCCGTCATCAAGGTGCTGTCGGCCATCGACGTGGCCGAGTAACGACGCAAGCACGCAACACCACCGCCGCGGCTCGCCCGCACCCGGGCCGCGCGGCACCCGTTGCGCACGACGCAACGGCGACGCCCCCATGACGCGGCGCGCATCGTTCGCGCCGCTCCCCAATACAACGGCCCCGGAGGCTGAATGATCACCCTCAACATCAACGGCGAAACCCGCTCGGTCGACGCCCCCGACGACATGCCCTTGCTCTGGGTGCTGCGCGACGTCGTCGGCCTGACCGGCACCAAGTTCGGCTGCGGGATCGCGCAATGCGGCGCGTGCACCGTGCATCTCGACGGCGTGGCCGCGCGTTCGTGCGTGCTGCCGGTCGCCGCCGTCGCGGGCCGCAAGATCACGACGATCGAAGCCGTCGGCGCGACGCCGGCCGGCCACAAGGTCCAGCAGGCGTGGCGCGAGCTCGACGTCGTCCAGTGCGGCTACTGCCAGTCGGGGCAGGTGATGGCCGCCACCGCGCTGATCGCATCGAACCCGAACCCGAGCGATGCCGACATCGACGCGGCCATGGCCGGCAACATCTGCCGCTGCGGCACGTACCACCGCATTCGCGCGGCCGTCAAACAAGCCGCGAAGGAGGCCTGACATGTCGCGAGGACTCCTCGAAGCAGGCAGGGTCGGCGCCGGTGTGTCGCGCCGCGGGTTTCTGAAACTCGGCATGTCGCTCGGCGCGGCGGCCGGCGGCGGCTTGCTGCTCGGCTTCAGCCTGCCGGCGGCGGGCGACGATGCGCGCCGCTCGGTGATCGGCGGCGACGCAGCCGAGCCCGCACCGTCGGGCGTGTTCGCCCCGAACGCATTCGTGCAGATCGACCGCGCCGGCAAGATCACGCTGGTGATGCCGAAGGTCGAGATGGGGCAGGGTGTCTATACGGCGCTGCCGATGCTGATCGCGGAAGAGCTCGAGGTGCCGCTGTCGAGCGTCACGCTCGATCATGCGCCGCCGAACGAGAAGCTGTTCCTCGATCCGCTGCTCGGCGGCCAGCTCACCGGCGGCTCGACGTCGGTGCGCTACGCGTGGGAACCGCTGCGCCGCGCGGGCGCCACCGCGCGCACGCTGCTGGTCTCGGCGGCCGCGAAGCAATGGAACGTCGATCCGGCCAGTTGCCGCGCGGCAAACGGCGAAGTGCAGCATCCGCCGACCGGCCGGCGCGCATCGTACGGCCAGTTGGCCGACGCCGCGGCGAAACTGCCGGTGCCGAAGGACGTCGCGCTGAAGCAGCCGGCGGATTTCAAGCTGATCGGCACGCCCGCGAAGCGCCTCGATTCGCCGGAGAAGGTCGACGGCACCGCGCAGTTCGGGCTCGACGTGCGCCTGCCCGGCATGCTGTACGCGGTGATCGTGAACAGCCCGGTGTTCGGCGGCACGGTCGCGAGCGTCGACGACACGGCGGCGAAGAAGATCCCCGGCGTGCGCCAGGTCGTGCGTGTCGACAACGCGGTCGCGGTGGTCGGCGACCACACGTGGGCCGCGAAGCGCGGCGCATCGGCGCTCGTCGTGAAGTGGAACGAAGGCGCGGGCGCGAAGGTGTCGACGAAGGACCTGTTCGCGGATCTCGCGCAGGCGGCGGCGAACGGCAAGGGCGCGGTCGCGCGCAAGGAAGGCGACGTCGGCAACGCGTTCGCGAACGCCAAGACGCGCGTCGACGCCGTCTACGAACAGCCGTTGCTCGCGCACGCGACGATGGAGCCCGTGAACTGCACGGTGCACGTGCGCGGCGACGGCTGCGATATCTGGGTCGGCACGCAGGTGCCAACCCGCGCACGGGACACGGCACAGCAGTTGACCGGCCTGTCGCCGGACAAGATCGTCGTGCACAACCATCTGCTCGGCGGCGGGTTCGGCCGGCGGCTCGAGACCGACATGATCGGGCAGGCCGTGAAGGTCGGCAAACAGGTCAATGCCCCGGTGAAGGTGATCTGGACGCGCGAGGAAGACGTCCAGCACGACATGTACCGGCCGTGCTACTACGACACGCTCTCGGCCGGCCTCGATGCGAACGGCAAGCCGGTCGCATGGCGGCACCGGATCGTCGGCTCGTCGATTCTCGCGCGCTTCGCGCCGCCCGCGGTCAAGGACGGCGTCGATCCCGACGCGGTCGAGGTCGCGGCCGAGCTGCCGTACGACCTGCCGAACCAGCTCGTCGACTACGTGCGCCAGGAGCCGCGCCACGTGCCGACCGCGTTCTGGCGCGGCGTCGGGCCGACGCGCAGCACGTTCGTCGTCGAAAGCTTCATCGACGAACTGGCCGTGCAGACCAAGACCGACCCGGTGCAATACCGTCGCGCGCTGCTCGACAAGACGCCGCGCGCCCGCAACGTGCTCGACGTCGCGACGAAGGCGGCCGGTTGGGGCGCGTCGCTGCCGAAGGGGCAAGGGCGCGGCGTATCGGTGATGCATGCGTTCGGCAGTTTCTTCTCGATCGTCATCGACGTCGCGGTGGACGGCGGCGAAGTGCAGGTCAAGCGCGTCGTGTGCGCGGTCGATTGCGGGATGGTCGTGAATCCGAACACGATCGAGGCGCAGGTGCAGGGCGGCATCATCTTCGGGATCACGGGCGCGCTGTACGGCGAGATCACGATCGAGGACGGCCGCGTCGTGCAAACCAACTTCACCGACTACCGGATGATGCGAATCAACGAGGTGCCCCCGATCGAAGTCCATCTGGTGAAGAGCGCCGAGGCGCCGGGCGGGATCGGCGAGCCGGGCACGGCCGCGACCGCGGCGGCGCTGGCGAACGCGATCTTCGCGGCGACCGGCACGCGGCTGCGCAAGCTGCCGGTCGGCAACCAGCTGAAAACGGCCTGAGGAGGAGGGGACGACCATGCGACATCTCACCCTGAACCCGAATGCACTCCGCGCGTCGCTGCTCGCGCTGTCCGCACTGCTGGCCGGCACGGCCGCGCAGGCCGCGCAAGCGGCGCCCGCCGACAGCGCACTCGTCGCGCGCGGCGCGTATCTCGCGAAAGCCGGCGACTGCGTCGCGTGCCACACCGCGCCGCGCGGCACGCCGTTCGCGGGCGGCCTGAAGATGGTCACGCCGATGGGCGCGATCTACACGACCAACATCACGCCCGACCCGGAGACCGGCATCGGCGGCTATACCGAAGCCGAGTTCGCCGGCGCGTTGCGCAAGGGCGTCGCGAAGGACGGTCACAATCTGTATCCGGCGATGCCGTATCCGTCGTACGCGAAGCTGAGGGACGACGACGTGAAGGCGCTGTATGCGTACTTCATGCACGGCGTCGAACCGGTGAAGCAGGCGAACCGGCCATCCGACATCCCGTGGCCGCTCAACATGCGCTGGCCGCTCGCGTTGTGGAACAAGGTGTTCCTCGACACGACGCCATACGCGGACAAGCCGGCGAAGGACGCAATGTGGAACCGCGGCGCGTATCTCGTGCAGGGGCTCGGGCACTGCGGGTCGTGCCACACGCCACGCGGTGTCGGCTTCCAGGAGAAGGCGCTCGACGAAAGCGGCGCGGCGTTCCTGTCGGGCGCGTCGATCGACAACTGGTTCGCGTCGAACCTGACCGGCGAGCACAACACCGGGCTCGGCCGCTGGAACGAGGCCGACGTCGCGCAGTTCCTGAAGACCGGCGCGAACCAGCACGCGACCGCGTTCGGCTCGATGGTAAGCGTGATCAACCACAGCACGCAGGAACTGACCGACGACGATCTGGCATCGATCTCGCGCTACCTGAAATCGCTGCCGGCGGCAGGCGGCACGGGCGCGCTGCCGTACCGCTATGATCCGAAGGCGACGCAGGCCGCGCTGGGTCGACCGGCAACGGATCCGGGCGCGAAGGTGTATAACGCTTACTGCCTGCATTGCCACGGGGCGGACGGGCGCGGCTATGCGCCGCTGCTCGCGCCGCTCGCCGGCAATCCGAACGTGCTCGAGGCCGACGCGTCGTCGCTGATCAACGTGACGCTGAACGGCAGCGACACGCTCGTGATCGGCGGCGTGCCGTCCGCGTATCCGATGCCGGCGTTCTCGAATCAGTTGAACGACCGGCAGATCGCCGACGTGCTGACGTTCATGCGCGCCGGCTGGAACAACGGCGCGCCGGCCGTGCAGGCGGCGGACGTCGCGAAACTCCGCAAGGCGACGGCGGCCGCGCACTGAGCGCGGTGCGCCGCGCAACGATGGCGGGCCGGCGTGCCTGCCGTCGACGCCGCCGGGTGCGTGCCTGCCCCGGCGGCTTGGCTTTTTCTGTCAACCGGCGTGCGGCCGTTCGCGGCCGCGCGCGTTTTATCGACGCAATGTAGGGGTGTCTGGATGGCTAACGTGACTTATACGGATACGCAATTGCTGATCGACGGCGAGTGGGTCGACGCCGCGAGCGGCAAGACGATCGACGTCGTGAACCCGGCGACCGGCAAGGCGATCGGCAAGGTGGCCCACGCGGGCATCGCCGATCTCGACCGTGCGCTCGCCGCCGCGCAGCGCGGCTTCGAAGCATGGCGCAAGGTGCCCGCGCACGAACGCGCGGCGACGATGCGCAAGGCGGCCGCGCTGGTGCGCGAACGCGCCGACGCGATCGCGCAGCTGATGACGCAGGAGCAGGGCAAGCCGCTCACCGAAGCGCGCGTCGAAGTGCTGTCGGCGGCCGACATCATCGAATGGTTCGCGGACGAAGGGCGCCGCGTGTACGGCCGGATCGTGCCGCCGCGCAATCTCGGTGCGCAGCAGACGGTCGTGAAGGAACCGGTCGGCCCGGTCGCGGCGTTCACGCCGTGGAATTTCCCGGTCAACCAGGTCGTGCGCAAGCTGAGCGCGGCGCTCGCCACCGGTTGTTCGTTCCTCGTGAAGGCGCCGGAAGAAACCCCGGCGTCGCCGGCCGCGCTGCTGCGCGCGTTCGTCGATGCGGGCGTGCCGGCGGGCGTGATCGGTCTCGTGTACGGCGATCCGGCTGAAATCTCGTCGTACCTGATTCCGCACCCGGTGATCCGCAAGGTCACGTTCACGGGTTCGACGCCGGTCGGCAAGCAGCTGGCCGCGCTCGCGGGCCAGCACATGAAGCGTGCGACGATGGAACTGGGCGGCCACGCGCCGGTGATCGTCGCCGAGGATGCGGACGTCGCGCTCGCAGTGAAGGCCGCCGGCGGGGCGAAGTTCCGCAACGCGGGACAGGTCTGCATTTCGCCGACGCGTTTCCTCGTGCACAACAGCATCCGCGACGAATTCACGCGCGCGCTGGTCAAGCATGCGGAAGGGCTGAAGATCGGCAACGGTCTCGACGAAGGCACGACGCTCGGCGCGCTCGCGAACCCGCGACGCCTGACCGCGATGGCGTCGGTCGTCGACAACGCGCGCAAGGTCGGCGCGAGCATCGAGACCGGCGGCGAGCGGATCGGCGCGGAAGGCAACTTCTTCGCCCCGACCGTGATCGCGAACGTGCCGCTCGAAGCGGACGTGTTCAACAACGAGCCGTTCGGCCCGGTCGCGGCGATTCGCGGGTTCGACAAGCTCGAGGATGCGATCGCCGAGGCGAACCGTCTGCCGTTCGGTCTGGCCGGCTACGCGTTCACGCGTTCGTTCGCGAACGTGCATCTGCTGACGCAACGCCTCGAAGTCGGGATGCTGTGGATCAACCAGCCGGCGACGCCGTGGCCGGAAATGCCGTTCGGCGGCGTGAAGGATTCGGGCTACGGGTCGGAAGGCGGGCCGGAAGCGCTGGAGCCGTATCTCGTCACGAAGTCGGTGACGGTGATGGCGGTTTGATGGTCGGTTGAGGGTGGGCGCGCTGCAGTTGGGGGCGCGCCCGATTGGCAGATTTTTCAGCGTATGGACGCATTCGAGATCGCCGAACCCGCGCCATAGAGGGTGATCATGGCTATTTAAAATTTGACATAAGGTGAATTATCGACATTTTTTGTTGTAGTAGCTTTTTAGAAATGTCGTGTTCTAGCCATTTAGAAATGTCGCGTTTGGACCT